>NZ_JBCGDO010000005.1:0-167052 GCF_038739835.1 Flavobacterium aureirubrum | reverse complement strand
TATTAAACTGACTTCGCTCAATTAAATTTGGAATTTCACTTAGAGAAATCTGTTTAAAAAGTGAATTTTCACTATCAATAGACATAAATTCAGCTGTAAAACTCAATGCAACCACTTCTAAATCAGTTATTTTTGGCTTTCTACCAATTCCTGATTTGAACTCTAACTCAAAATTCAAAGAACTTAAAACTTCTAAAACTCTAAAATAATTTTTAACTATATTTGTCATAAATGTTGGTTGTTTGGCGACTTCAAGATACTGAATTTCAGTATCTTGACCAACATTTGTTTAATTTATTTTACTTCAAATAATTTCACCCAACGGGTTAAGTTACTTTTTTTTTACACAAAAAGACCATAACTAATAAAAAATCAGCTTTCACCTTCATAATTTAATCAACTGTTAAATGTAGTAAAAGTGCTTTTTATTTATACATTTATAAAAAATATAAAACCTTTTATTTTACAATGTTCAAAAAATTACTATTTCTGTCTTTTTTCTTATTTTCTTTTGAAATTTCAAATGCACAAGAAGTAACAAAACCTGATAAAGAACAGACCAGATGGGATATTACCAAACCTGGTGAAAATTTTAATTACAAAACACATAACTTTTCTACTTCAGAAGGTACTTGGATGAATCTCGATGTTAGTCCTGATGGAAGCACCATTGTTTTTGATTTATTGGGTGATATCTATAGTTTGCCTATCGCTGGTGGTAAAGCAAAAGTTCTTCGTACTGGTATTCCGTTTGAAGTACAACCGCGTTTCAGTCCCGATGGAAGTAAAATTTCATTTACAAGCGATGCTGGTGGTGGTGATAACTTATGGATAATGAATGCTGATGGTAGTAATGCCAAACAAGTTACAAAAGAAGATTTCCGGTTAATCACCAATCCCGCATGGATGCCAAATGGTAACTATCTCGTAGGAAGAAAAAACTTTACTTCTCAACGTTCAGCAGGTGCTGGCGAAATGTGGCAATATCACATCAGCGGCGGTACAGGAGTGCAACTAACAAAACGTAAAAACGACCAACAAGATGTTAACGAACCTATAATTTCTCCTGATGGTAAGTACATGTATTACAGCGAAGACATGTCTCCAGGTGGATTTTTTCAGTACAATAAAGATCCAAATAGTCAAATTTATATCATCTATCGTTATGAATTTGAAACTGGAAAAACAGAAACCGTTACTGGCGGTCCAGGTGGTGCTTTTCGACCTCAACTCTCGCGAGATGGCAAAAAACTCGCTTTTGTAAAACGAGTGAGAACTGCTACCGTTTTATATCTTCACGATATAGAAACTGGCGAAGAATGGCCTGTTTGCGATAAACTAGACAAAGACCAGCAGACAGCATGGGCTATGTTTGGAGTGTATCCAAACTTTAGTTGGCTGCCAAATAATGAAGATATCGTCATCTGGTTTGGTGGAAAAATCCAAAAAGTAAATACAAAAACTTATGAGATTACAAACATTCCTTTTTCAGCAGATGTTACTGTTGATATTGCGGATAGAGTGCATTTCAACACACCCATAAGTGATACTGATTTTACAGTAAAAATGATACGAGATGCTGTTACTTCACCTGATGGAAAAACATTGGTATTTAGAGCAATTGGCTATTTATGGACAAAATCACTACCAAATGGAACACCAAAAAGATTAACCAATGATACCGACTTTGAAGCTGAACCTACTTTTTCATCTGATGGTAAAAGCATTATCTACGTAACTTGGAATGATACAGAACTTGGCAGTATTAAAAAAGTGAATATGGATGGAAAAAATGTAGTAAAACTAACCGATAAAAAAGGAATCTATCGCACTCCTTCCCTATCACCCGATGGCAAGTTGATAGTTTTCCGCAAAGAAGCTGGAAACCTAGACCAAGGAAATGCTTTTACATTAAAGCCAGGTATTTACACTATGAATAGCAATGGTGGCGACAGTAAATTCATAACATCAAGTGGCGAATATCCAATTTTCACAAAAGATGGTGCACGTATATTTTACCAAACAGGAGGTGTATTTTTTGGCAACTTGGTGAAAGAATTAAAGAGCGTGGACTTGAACGGAAAAGACGAGCGCACACATATAAAATCGAAGTATGCAAATCGACTAATTCCAAGCCCAGACAACCAATGGATAGCTTTTACACATTTACATAAAGGTTACTTGGCACCTTTAAATATGAACGGTCAAGAAATAGATTTAGACAATAAAACTACAGCAGTACCAGTTTCAGAATTAACCCAAGACTCAGGGATTAATTTACATTGGGCTCAAAATAGTCAAAAAGTAATGTGGACTTTGGGAGATGAATACTATTCCAATGATTTAAAAAATCGTTTTACTTTTTTACCAGATTCACCTGAAAAAGTTGAAAAACCAGTAAATAATGGAATAAAAATTGGGTTAACAGTAAAAGTCGATAAACCGAAAGGAAAATTAGCATTAAAAAATGCCCGAATTATTACTATGGATGGTGATAAAATAATAGAAAAAGGGACAATTATCATCAACAAAAATCGAATTGAAGCAGTAGGCCAAACATCTGAAATTTCAATTCCTAGCGATGCTAGAATATATGATTTAGAAGGAAAAACTCTTATGCCAGGAATGGTTGATGCTCATGCTCACGTGGGTGCTTTTCGCTATGGATTAACGACCCAACAAAACTGGCAATTTTATGCCAATCTCGCATTCGGTGTAACTACTTCACACGATCCATCTTCAAATACAGAGTCAATTTTCACACTTTCAGAAATGGTAAAAAGTGGTGCTTTAGTTGGACCGAGAATTTATTCCACAGGTTTCATATTGTATGGTGCTGATGGCGATTTCAAAGCAGTAGTAAATAGTTTGGATGATGCTCGTTCTTCTATCAAACGAACTAAAGCGTTTGGTGCATTATCGGTAAAAAGTTATAATCAACCTCGTCGTGATCAACGTCAACAAGTTCTGCAAGCTGCTCGTGAAGAAGGTATTAACGTCGTTCCTGAAGGTGGTTCAAACTTTTTTCATAATATGACCATGGTTATTGATGGACATACTGGTATTGAACATAATATTCCTGTAACGCCAGTTTATAAAGATGTAATAGAGTTGTGGAGTAATAGTAAAGTAGGTTATACACCAACTCTTATTGTAAATTATGGCGGATTAAATTCAGAATATTATTGGTACCAAAAAACCAATGTTTGGGAAAACAAAAAACTGTTACAGTTTACCCCAAGAGCCATTATCGACTCTCGTTCACGTTACCGCATCATGGCTCCAGAAGAAGATTACAAAAATGATCATATTCTAACTTCACAATCGGTTAAAAAATTGGCAGATAAAGGTGTAAAAGTAAATATGGGTGCGCATGGACAGTTGCAAGGTTTAGGAGCACACTGGGAATTATGGAGTATTAATCAAGGTGGAATGAGCAATTTAGAGACTTTAAAAACAGCTACAATCAACAGTGCAAATTATATTGGTGCAGGCAGCGATATTGGCTCTCTTGAAGTGGGTAAATTAGCCGATATTTTGGTATTAGATAAAAATCCTTTAGACAATATTCAAAATTCCTTGTCACTTCGCTATACAATTGCTAACGGTAGAATGTACAATTCAGAAACTATGAACGAAGAAGGCAACGAACCTAAAAAACGTAAATCATTTTATTGGGAAAACAGTAAATACAGTACAAATTTTCCTTGGCACGAAGAAAGCGAAAGTTATATGCATCAACAATGTTGCGGCGCTAAACATGCTCACAATTAAAAATAAACAACATGTTACAAAAAAAAAACCACTTATTCAAATAAGTGGTTTTTTGCTTTTATAAAAGTGATGAAATAAAACTAGTCCTTTTTTTTCTTTTTTGATTTATTACTTTTTTTAGCGGTAACTTTAGCTTTCTTTGCTTTGTTTTTTTTGTTTTCCTTTTCTTTTTTTGCTTTTGCTTTTTCTTTAGCTTTTTTAGCTTTTTCCTTCTTCTGTTCAGCTTTCGCTTTTTCTTTTGTCTTTACTTTTTTAGCTTTTTCCTTTTTCTTTTCAGCTTTTGCTTTTTTACTTTTTTTATTGTCAGTTGCAACTTCTTCGTGAATACTTTCATTGATTACTAATTCGTTAGCTGTATCATCAATTATAATTTCTTCTTTTACTGGTATTGTTGCAATTTCTTCTATTTCTTGGCTCATTGCCGAATTGGGAGTTGTATTATCGTTGATAATGTCAGCTATCTGATTTGTTGATTTAGTTCGTTTGGTCATAATTCAATTTTATTAAAATGTTATCTTAATGTAAATAAACTGAAAACAAAAATAGTGTATAAAGTCATAGCCCAATGTAAAGTTTTGCATTTCGACAAAAACTTAACATTAGAAAATAGATTAATTCAATAGACCAGTTTAAAACTTAATTATAAAATAAAAATAAATCATACATTTACATAACCAACCTTAAATCGGAATAATTATGAATATAATAGTAAAAAACATTTTTGCTATAATTTTAGGAATTATAGTTGGAAGCGCGGTGAACATGCTAATAATACAAATTGGAACTTCTATTATTCCTCCACCCGAAGGTTTTGACATGACTTCAACAGAGGTATTAGCTTCTTCTATTCAACTTTATGAACCACAGCATTTTTTATTTCCATTTTTAGCACATGCGCTTGGAACATTCGCAGGTGCAATTATCGCAGCTGTTGTTGCAGCAACACATCGTTTTAAAATTGCTTTAAGTATAGGTTTGCTATTTTTAATTGGTGGTTTCTATATGGTTTTAATTTTACCATCGCCTATTTGGTTTTCCGTGTTAGATTTGTTTGTTGCCTATTTGCCAATGGCTTACTTTGCTGGAAAAATTATGGATACAAGAAGTGGAAATGCCAATTCTTATGGCCCAGTATTGTAAATTTGAAAGGCCAAAATTCACTATTATAATCTTTATTTCATAACCTTAGTTTAACATTTACGTTATACTATTTTCATAGTTTTAATACAAACTAAATTATTATGGATGCAAATTGGTACATCATAGTTGGAATAGTACTCTTGGGAATTGTTTTGATCGTTTTTTTAATTATTAAAAATCATAAAGACCAAAAAGATCTTGAAACATTTCTCAATAATGAATTTGAAATTGAAGACAAAGAGGAAGATGAAGTAAATAATCCGGTGTAATTTAATACTGATAAAATTAAAAATTCTTTTCCGTTAGTCTTGAAGTTTGTTAATTCATCCAAATAGGATGACAATTATCATATCATTTTTGTTCATATTTTGTTAGCTTTAATAAACAAATTAAAATTATGATAAAAATGAAAATAATTGCTCATAAAACTACTTTTGTTACATGGTTAGCAAGAGGTTTGAGCTTCTTCATTGCGATTTTCATAAGTTTGTTTGCTTCAGACACTTTTTATGCAAAATTAGAATTTTAGGATAAAGCCCTTGAACTTCTGCTTCATTTAACTCCAACTTTTTTGGTATTATTAGTGCTTTTAGTCTCATGGTATCAAGAACTAACTGGCTCGATTATCTACATTTCTTTAGGTCTATTCTATATTTTGCTATTTTGGGGTAAATTTGATTTGATAACCTATCTCTTAATTTCAGGACCACTATTTTTAATTGGTATACTTTATTACATAAGCTGGAAACAAAATAGAATAACACATAAAACATAATATAGAATAAAAAACGAAGGCGCTATTCAAAGCGCCTTTTGCATTTTTACTTAAAAAAATATTAATAAGCCAATACTTCTTGTAAAACGTTCTCAAATCGTTCTTTAGGCAAATATTGGTCTTCCAATGCTTTTACAAATGGAATTGGACTTTCTAAACTTCCAACCCTTTTCACAGGCGCATCGAGATATTCAAAACAATTTTCCATAATTAATGCTGAAATATCACTTGAAATTCCACCGAAAACTGTGTCTTCTTGCAAAATAATACATCTTCCCGTTTTCTTTATTGATGTAAAAATCGTTTCAGTATCCAAAGGTTGTAAACTTCTTAAATCAATCAAATCTGCTTTGATTTCTGGATTTTTAGTCAACGTTTCCAAAGCCCAATGAACGCCTGCACCGAAAGAAATTATAGTAACATCAACACCTTCTTTAATAACCGAAGCTTTGCCAAAAGGAATGGTATAATAATTTTTAGGCACATCTTGATAAACAGAACGATACAACTGCTTGTGCTCAAAATAAAGCACCGGATTTGGATCATTAATTGCGGTATTCAATAAACCTTTGGCATCAAATGGAAAGGCTGGATAAACCACTTTCAAACCTGGTGTTTTAGTAAACCAAGCTTCATTCGTTTGTGAGTGAAATGGTCCAGCTTGTGTTCCGCCACCGCAAGGCATTCGCACTACAACATCGGCTTTTTCTCCCCAACGATAATGTTGTTTTGCTAATAAATTTACAATTGGATTAAATCCAGAAGAAACAAAATCGGCAAATTGCATTTCTACAATTGCTTTATAACCATTGATAGACAAACCGTTTGCTGCAGATACAATTGCACTTTCACAAATTGGAGTATTTCGAACTCTTTCTTTTCCAAAAGCTTCTACAAAACCTTCGGTAATCTTAAATGCTCCACCATATTCAGCAACATCTTGTCCCATAATGACAAGATTTTCATGGCGTTCCATTGACTGCTTTAAAGATGAAGAAATAGCATCAATAACTCGAATATTTTCTACTTCTGATGATGGCTCAACTAATTCAAAATCATAATGTTTGTACACATCATTTAATTCGTCAAATAAATCAGCTTCAAAGTCTGGTTCGGCTTGTGTAATTGCCCAATGCTTGTCTATTTCTTTTTTAATTACTGATTTTAACTCCGCATCTAATTCTTCGGATAAAACCCCAATATTGATTAAATAATCTTTAAAATTTGAAACGGGATCTTTCTTTGCCCATTCGTCCATCAACTCTTGAGGAACATATTTTGTTCCACTTGCCTCTTCATGTCCACGCATTCTGAAGGTTTTAAATTCAAGTAAAATTGGTCGCGGATTGATGGCTAAGGAAGATTTTAATTCAAGTATTTTATTATAAACTTCAAGAATGTTATTTCCATCGATAATATGACTTTCCATTCCGTAGCCAATTCCCTTATCGGCTAAATTTTCACAACGGTATTGCTCATTTGTTGGCGTTGAAAGACCATAGCCGTTATTTTCTATAACAAATAAAACAGGCAAATCCCAAACAGCAGCAATATTCAACGCTTCATGAAAATCGCCTTCAGAAGTCGCACCTTCACCAGTAAAAACAGCTGTGACTTTACCGTTTTTTTTCAATTTGTTGGCTAATGCAATTCCGTCAGCTACACCCATTTGTGGTCCAAGATGCGAAATCATTCCAATAATATTAAACTCTTGCGTACCAAAATGAAAACTTCTATCTCTACCTTTCGTAAAACCCGATTTTTTGCCTTGCCACTGCGAAAACAATCTGTGCAACGGAATATCTCTAGACGTAAATACACCTAAATTTCTATGCATGGGCAAAATATATTCATCTTTATCAAGAGCGTTTGTGATTCCCACAGAAATAGCTTCTTGACCGATACCTGAAAACCATTTGGAAACCTTTCCTTGACGAAGTAAAATGAGCATTTTTTCTTCAATCATTCTAGGCATAAGAAGTCGTTTGTACAAATCTAATAAGCGTATATTGGAATGGTCTTTTCTATCGAAATTCATTTTTATTTTTATTTTGGTTCAAAAGTAATAAAAGGGTTTATTTTTAACAATAAATCTGACTTAATAATAACTACTATGTTTGCCTTCTAATTGTTGATAACTTTGAAAAATCATAATTAAAAATTGATTACATTTGTAGCTATGCATTGATTTTAATGCGTTTTAAGTTATTAACAAAAAAGTTTTAGTATGCAACAAATTCCAAGTGTTGACTTACGTGATTTCCTGTCGGACGATCCGGCACGTAAACAAAAGTTTGTAAATGAAATCGGAAAAGCTTACGAAGAAATAGGTTTCGTAGCATTAAAAGGTCATTTTCTTGATGACAAATTAGTGGAAGATTTATATGGAGAAGTTCGAAACTTCTTCAATCTGCCATTAGAAGTAAAATCAAAATATGAAATACCAGGAATTGGTGGACAAAGAGGTTATGTTTCTTTTGGTAAAGAACATGCAAAAGGTCGTTCAGCTGGGGATTTAAAAGAATTTTGGCATTTTGGACAATATGTTAGTGAAGGTTCAAAATATGCTGGCGAATATCCTGATAATGTTGATGTTTCAGAATTACCAAACTTCAACATCGTAGGAAAAGAAGCCTATCAAATGCTTGAAAAAACGGGTATTTATGTGTTAAGAGCTTTGGCAATACACATTGGTTTAGACGAATTTTATTTTGATAATTACATCAAAGATGGAAATTCCATTTTAAGACCAATTCACTATCCGCCAATTACAGATGAACCACAAGATGGCGCTGTGCGTGCTGCTGCTCATGGTGATATTAATCTAATCACACTTTTAATGGGTGCACAAGGTAAAGGCTTACAGGTTCAAAACCACGATGGTCAATGGATTGATGCCATGGCAGAACCTGATGAATTGATGATAAATGTGGGTGATATGTTGTCAAGACATACAAACAATAGATTAAAATCAACTATCCATCAAGTAGTTAATCCGCCAAGAGAACTTTGGGGAACATCGCGTTTTTCAATTCCGTTTTTTATGCATCCTGTTAGCGATATGAAATTAGATTGTTTAGAACAATGCATCGATGAAAATAATCCTAAAGGATTTGAGGACATTACAGCAGGAGAATTCCTTGACGAACGTCTAGTTGAATTAGGATTAAAGAAAAAATAAGAATTAACAAACTCTAACAAAAAAGGCATTGAGTTCACTTCATGTCTTTTTTTGATTTAAATATACGCCACATTGGAACGCGGATGAAACAGATTTAACGAATCATCGCAGATTTAAATAAAATATTTATGAGCAGCATTTTACACCAGGAATTAACAAAATCAATTATAAAAATTTTTTATGACGTGTATAATGAATTAGGATATGGATTTCTTGAACGTGTTTATCAGAATGCTTTATATTATGAATTAAAAGAAAATGGTTTTAAAGTAGAAGCGCAAAAGAAAATTAAAGTATTTTACAAAGAAATTGAAGTTGGTGACTATATTGCTGACATAATTGTAAATGATTTAATTATATTAGAATTAAAAGCACAAGAATATTTAGTAGAAGCAAACGAGTTTCAATTAATAAACTACCTAAAAGCAACCGATTGTGAAGTTGGTTTATTACTTAATTTTGGAAAAAAGCCAGAGTTTGTTAGAAAAATATATCAAAATTACAGAAAATAAAAATCTGCGATAACTCGTTTAATCCGTGTTATCCTCGTTCAAAAAAAATGGATTTACAAGACCAACTAAAAAAACTATTTCCCGACCATGAAGTTTCCAACGAACCAGAAACCGTTGATGAAACTCCACACAAATTATTTGTTCAAAAAGAACCTATACTTTGTAAATACGAAAAACGAAAAGGAAAACCAACTACCATAATCTCAGGCTATGAAGGTGAAGAAGAAGATTTCAAACTTTTAGCCAAAGAAATTAAAAGTAAGTTAGCTATTGGCGGAAGTTTCAAAGATGGAGAAATCATCCTTCAAGGCGATTATCGTGACAAAATCATGAAAATTCTGCAAGACAAAGGTTTTAAAACCAAACGTGTTGGTGGTTGAAACAATTACAATTAACAACTTTAAACTTTTAAACCTTAAACAATTTAAACAAAACAAACAATGATTGCATCATCCGAATTAATATTAAACCCAGACGGCAGTGTATACCACTTAAATCTAAAACCCGAACATATTGCAAACGATATTATTTTCGTAGGCGACCAAAACCGAGTGGAAAAAATCACGCAATTCTTTGAAAAAATTGAATTTTCAACTCAAAAACGTGAATTCAAAACCCAAACTGGTTTCTTCAAAGGAAAACGAATGACCGTAATGTCAACCGGAATTGGACCTGACAATATAGACATAGTGATGAACGAACTCGATGCCTTGGTGAATATCGACTTAGAAACTCGCAAACCAAAAGAAAACTTAACATCGCTAAACATCATCCGAATTGGAACATCAGGTTCATTACAAGCCAATATTCCTGTTGATAGTTTCGTGTTAAGCAAATATGCCGTTGGATTAGACAACATGCTTCGCTCCTATTTAATTGACGAAATTTCAGAAAAAAACCTCGAAGAAGCATTCATTGCCCAAACCAATTGGGATTTACGCAAAGGACAACCTTATGTAATATCGTGCTCAGAAACTTTGGAACAAAAAATCGAAAGTCCACGTTTTCACAAAGGTTTCACTGGAACAGCTGGCGGATTTTATGGACCGCAAGGTCGCGTTTTACGTCTTGAAATTCAGGACAGCGAACTCAACAGCAAAATGGACGCATTCGAATTTGAAGGAACAAAAATGACCAATCTCGAAATGGAAACTGCAGCCATTTATGGACTAGGAAAACTGCTTGGACACAATTGCTTGTCGTTGAATGCTATCATTGCCAATCGTGCCAATGGAACATTTAGCGCTGATCCATACAAAGCTGTAGATGAACTAATTGCTTATACTTTACAAAAACTTTCTGAATAATTTTTTTTGGAGCTATTTCCCGCTTTCGCCTTTATCTCGCTCCGTAAACTACGCGAGGATATCGGCTCTATCGGGGCTAAAAACCGTAAACCATGAACTTAATTCTCGAAACAGAACGATTACTACTTCGTCCATTAGAACTTTCTGATGCCGACGAAATGTTTGCTATGGATAATCAAGCAGAAGTACACAAATATCTTTGGCAAAATCCAACACAAAACGTTGAAGAAACCATCAAAATAATTGAAATGGTTCAAAAACAATATAAAGAAAGCAGAATTGGTCGATTTGCAACCATTTTGAAAGAAACCAACGAATTCATTGGTTGGACAGGAATAAAGTTTGTAAACGACCATGTTGAAAACGGAAACACCAATTTCTATGATTATGGTTATCGCTTAAACCCAAAATTTTGGGCAAAAGGTTACGCCACCGAAGCTTCAATCGCCTGGCTTGACTATGGTTTCAAACAAATGAATATCCAAGAAATGAACGCTTATACACATGCTGAAAACACTGCATCCAATCGTGTTTTAGAAAAAGTGGGAATGACTTTTATGGAAAATTATCCAGATGAAAGTGGCGTAACTTGGAAATGGTGGCAAATGGAAAAAAGTGTTCAGTAAACAGTTGTCAGTTATCAGTTTATGGATTTTGAAGCGCTAATTGAAAAAGTAAAAAACATTCCTTACGGAAGAAATTCAAACCGTACTGATTTTTCATTAGTCATTTCAGAAAACAAAGGAACTTGCAGTTCGAAACATGCCTTTTTAAAAGATTATGCCAATAAAAATAATATTCCAAACGTAGATTTAATCATTGGAATTTATAAAATGAATGAAGCAAACACCAAAATTGGTTCGATTTTAAAAGAAAACAATTTGGAATATCTGCCCGAAGCGCATTGTTATTTAAAAATCAACGGAAAAGTAACCGATATCACTAATCCAAACTCTGATTTTGAAAAATTAAGAAATGATATCTTAGAAGAAATTAACATTGAACCCAATCAAGTAGCCGATTTTAAAGTTAAATACCATCAAAAATTCCTGAAAAATTGGATTACAGAAAACCAAATTCCCTTTACTTTTGAAGAAATTTGGAACATTAGAGAAAAATGTATTCAAAAACTCTCTGAACAGTCTTAATACTTACTACTCCAATCTTAATACTAATAAATGAAAACAATTAAAATAGCTGGCGTTCCAGAACATTTCAATCTTCCGTGGCAACTTTGCATCGAAAATGGCGAATTTGAAAACGAAGGCATCGATTTACAATGGACAGACATTCCCGAAGGCACAGGAAAAATGTGTCAAATGCTTCGTGATGGCGAAACGGATATTGCAATAATTCTAACCGAAGGAATTGTAAAAGATATTGTTGGAGGAAATCCAAGTTCGATAGTACAAGTTTATGTTGAAAGTCCATTGATTTGGGGAATTCACGTAGCGGCAAATTCAAAATTTAAAACACTTCCCGATTTAGAAAACACCAAAGCTGCCATTTCTCGTTTGGGTTCAGGTTCGCATTTAATGGCGTATGTCAATGCTCAAAATCAAAATTGGGATACCAATAACCTGCAATTTGAAGTAGTAAATACCATTGATGGCGCCGTTGAAGCGTTGACTAATGGCAGTGCTGATTACTTCATGTGGGAACGATTTATGACCAAACCATTAGTAGATAAAGGAATTTTTCGTCGCGTTGCCGAATGTCCAACGCCTTGGCCATGCTTTGTAATTGCAGTAAGAAATGAATTTTTAGAACACAATAAGCAAACCCTTTTTCTTATACTTGATATTATTAACAACACTACGACAGAATTTAAAGAAATTCCAAGTATTGATAGGACTTTGGCATCAAAATACAATCAGCAATTACAAGATATTCAAGAATGGCTTTCGCTTACTAAATGGTCTCAAAAAACACTAGACGAAAAAGTGTTAAACAAAATTCAAAATCAGTTGTTTGACCTAAAAATTATAGATAAAAAGGGTACTTTTGCTGAAATAGTAAAAGCCATTTAGCTTTTGCCATTGGCATTATGATCAAATTAAATAATCTCACTTATCCGCGTCTGAAAGAAATATTCAGGATAAAAAGTCCTTGGGATTTGATTATCATATTTATCTTGAATGTCTTATTAACCATTCCTGTATTCATCATTGCTCATAATAATTTCATTACCCTCGATTGGGCACATAACGTCGATAGAATTATATTATTTATTCTCATCCTTGTCATTATTCAGCTAATTTTAAGAGCTATGAGAAGAGTGACTTTAATTTCGATTATACTTTATTTGATATTGCTTTTATTTGGAACCTTATCTGGCGAGTATGGTTTTCAAAATATTTTTGAAGATTATCGTTCGATGATGTATACCATGGAAGAAAATCCTTATCCGCAAGATATCATCATCTCTAAACTAATGCCTTTTCCTAATAAATCCAAGATAATTGACGCTGTGGAATATCAAAATCCGAAAGTGAGAGATTTTGCTTTAATGGCAATCAACAAAAATTTAAAAAAAATACGAGGATATAATAACTATTTTACAATTATTCAATCTTTTGCAATTTTCAAAGAAATAAACAGCAATTGGCACTATGTAAGCGACCCAAAAGGCCACGACTATATTGCTAAAGCTACTGAGTCATTAAAATATCTATCAGGTGATTGTGATGACCACTCTATCTTGATGGTAGCATGCATAAAATCTATTGGAGGAACCATGCGGTTAATTCACACCAAAGGACATATTTATCCCGAAATTTATATTGGAAATGAAAGAGATTTGGAACGAATTAACTATATCATAAAAAAATATCTTTTCCCAACCGAGAGTAATCACAAACCCATTCACTATCATATTGACGAGCGTGGAAGTATTTGGCTCAATTTAGATTATACTGCAAAATATCCTGGTGGTCCTTTTATGAATGAAGAAATTTTAGGTGCATTAACTTTTGATTAAACTTTATAATTACTAATTACTTCTACTTACTTGTCGTTAATTACTAATTTATTTTTATATTCGTTCAAAATAAAATAGGGTATAATGAAGAAAATTTTATATTTATTATTGTTACTAACATTTGCGACGCAAGCACAAGAAACAAGTGGAATTATTGATAAAAAAAATGAAATCCGTGTTGATGTTTTATCGATTATTGCTTTTTCAAAATTAAGTGTTAGTTATGAACGTTTTTTTAGCACTGATTATTCAGTTGGAGTAAATGTAAATTACGCAAATAGCAATAAATTAAATGATGATTTTGATCTTGGATACAGAAATAATCTTCCAAAATTTGAAATAAATCCCTACATAAGGTATGCTTTGTCTAAAAGTAAAACTAGGTACTATTTTGCAGAGATATTTGGATCTTATAACGGTGGTGATTTCAAAGAAATAATTAGAGTTACAGGTATGGCGCAACCTGATTATTATATCACAAAAAAATCAAGTTATACCGATTTTGGTGTGGGTGGAAGTTTAGGCTACAAAATGTATTTTCATGATGCTTTTGCGCTTGAAGTTCTGGTAGGATTTGGATCAAATCTTTTTAATACAGACAAAAGCCCTGATGTCATTTCAAGAGTTGGTATAAATTTAGGATATAGATTTAAATAAATTATTATGAAAAAAATAGTGCTACTAGCTTTTGCTTTTTTGCTTTCAAATTGTGATACTAACGATGATGGATTTTATAATAATGTTTTTATAAATGTTCCTAATTTAGTTTCAATTGAAAATACTGAAACCAGTTATTCAGTTGGTGAAAAGCTATATGTTTCCTCTCAGTTTCCGAGAATCTTAAATGATGGTGCTTTAATAGATATTTTTCAAACCACTGGAGCAAATGAATTTGTCTTCACATATATCATTGAAAAACGAATTAATAGTACAGAATGGGAAGTAGTATCAGTAAACGATAATCAATTAGATATTGTAAAAGGTAATGCTCAAAATGGCTCGTTTGTTTACGCTATTTGTCAATTTAATACCGTTTCAAATCTTTATGAATATCGTGTTGGATTCCCTCTGTTAACTGCTGGAACCTATCGAATGAGTTTTGGTTATAACAGCGACTCCAAGGATAGCGTGGAACTGCGCTCTTTAAGTCCATCAAAACGGTTAGTTTTAAATATTGATTCCGAAATTTCTGGACTTGACACTAATGGTTACTATAATTTTACTGTAAACTAAGTTACCAATTTATTTCTTTTTGCCCGCATTTTCTTAAATAGTCATTTGTTTCACTGAAATGTTTGTTGCCAAACCATAATCCACGATTAGCGCTTAATGGTGAAGGATGTCCTGTTTCTAAAACATGATGTTTAAGTTTATCAATTTTAGAACCTTTTTTTTTGGCAAAACCACCCCAAAGTAAGAAAACAACATGTTCTTTTTCGTCAGATATTTTTTGAATAACTGCATCTGTAAATGTTTCCCAACCTTGATTTTGATGACTTCCGGCTTGACTTTCACGCACAGTAAGAGTTGCATTAAGCAATAATACACCTTGGTTTGCCCAACGTTCCAAATTTCCAGAACTAGGAATTGACACACCTAAATCAGCTTGAATTTCTTTAAAAATATTACTTAAAGATGGTGGAAAAGCAATGCCATCATTCACCGAAAAACAGAGACCATTTGCTTGCCCAAAACCATGATAAGGATCTTGTCCAATAATAACTACTTTTATTTTATCAAAAGTACAATAATCAAAGGCTGCAAATATTTGCGCTCCTTTTGGAAAACACCTTTGTGTTGCGTATTCGTTTTTTACAAAATCAATTAACTTTTGAAAATATGGTTTATCAAATTCTTGATGAAGAACGTTATGCCAAGAACTGTGTATTTTAATCAACATCTCTTAAAATTTTATCAAAAATAATGCTTTCCAACACAAAATGGTTACCAACATTTGTAACTTTGAACCAAAGCCAACGATTTAATGATATCAATTACTGAAAAAACGCTACAAGATTTAGAATTTACCACTGTTTTGCATACCATTTCAGAACGCTGTAATACTGAAATTGGAAAAGAAAAAGCACTTCAAATAGTACCTTTTAAAAGCAAGGAAGAATTGATGGACAATTTGTTGCAAACATCTGAGTACCTTTCCTCGTTTACCAATAATAATGCGATTCCCAATCATGGATTTGACAATCTCACTAATGATATTAAGTTTTTGGCCATTGAAGATAGCTTTCTTGAAGTAAGTAGTTTTAGAAAAATAGCAACACTTTCAGAAACAGTAAACACAATGTTGTTGTTTCTGAAAAAATTCCATGATTACTACCCAAAACTTGACGAGAAAGGATCAAAAATCGAATATACCAAATACATCATTCAAAAAATAGATGAAGTTGTTGATAAATTTGGAGAAATAAAAGACAATGCGTCACCTGATTTAATAAATATTCGCAGAGACATGAGCGTTGTTCGTGGAAAAGTAAACCAAAGTTTTGGTCAAGCGATGAGCCAATACAACTCCTTAGGATATTTAGACGAAATTAAAGAAAGTTTTGTTGAAAACAGAAGAGTTTTGGCTGTTTTAGCTATGTATAGAAGAAAAGTGAAAGGTTCAATGCTAGGAAGTTCAAAGACAGGAAGCATTGCTTATATTGAACCCGAAACTACACTGCAATACTCACGAGAATTGAGTAATTTAGCATACGAAGAGCGGGAAGAAATTACGAGAATTTTAAAAAAATTATCGAATGAAATTCGTCCATATATCGATTTATTGAAGCAATATCAAGATTTTCTGAGTGATATAGATGTTATCGCAGCAAAAGCAAAATACGCCCGAAAAATCAATGCAATACTGCCTAATATTATCGAGGAAAAACGATTGTATTTTAGAGATGCTTTTCACCCTATTTTGTTTTTAAACAATACCGAAAAAAAAGAAAAAACATTTCCACAAACAATAGAATTGAGTAATGACAATAGAATCATTGTTATTTCTGGTCCAAATGCTGGAGGTAAAACAATATCCCTGAAAACAATTGGACTTTTACAATTAATGCTACAATGTGGCATTTTAATTCCAGTTCACGAGCGAAGTGAAACCTTTCTTTTTGATAGAATTTTAACTGATATTGGTGACAATCAATCTATTGAAAATCATTTAAGTACCTACAGTTACCGTTTAAAAAACATGAATTACTTTTTGAAAAAATGTAATGCTAAAACTTTATTTTTAATTGATGAATTTGGAACTGGTTCCGATCCAGAATTAGGCGGTGCTTTGGCTGAAATTTTTCTCGAAGAGTTTTATCACCGAGAAGCTTTTGGTATTATTACAACACATTATTCCAATTTAAAGATTTTGGCTAATGAATTACCATTTGCCAGCAATGCAAATATGCTTTTTGATGAAAAATCATTAGAACCAATGTACAAATTGATATTGGGACAAGCTGGAAGTTCTTTTACTTTCGAAGTAGCTCAGAAAAATGGCATTCCATATGGACTAATTAATCGTGCAAAAAAGAAGATTGAAGTTGGAAAAGTTCGATTTGACAAAACAATTGCGACACTTCAAAAAGAGCGCTCAAAACTAGAAAAAACTTCTCAAACATTAAAAGAAGAGGAAATTAGAGCACGCGAAGAAAGTAAAAAAATGGAAACCATTAACAGTAAAATCCAAGATAAATTGGAACGTTATCAAGAATTGTATGACTCAAACCAAAGATTAATATATGTTGGACAAAAAATTGATGATATTTCAGAAAAATACTTTAATAATAAAGACAAGAAGACTTTAATTGGTGAATTTTTAAAAATTGTAGAGGTAGAAAACTCTAAACGCAAAAAAGCATCGGCAAAAGAAAGAGTAGAAAATGAAATCATCAAGAAAAAGGTGATTGAAGAAGTTCAAGTGAAAGTAAACGAAATAAGAGAAGTTAAAAAAGAAAAAAAGGCAAAAGCACAAAAAATAGAAGCTGACAAACCAAAAATAATTTTAAAAGTTGGTGACAGTGTAAGAATGTTTGACGGAAAAGCTATTGGAACTATTGATAAAATTGATAAAAACAAAGCCATTGTAAATTACGGTGTTTTTACTTCAAAAGTGAGCTTAGAACTACTAGAATTTATAAAGACCAAGTGAGCTATCATGGATATTTCTATTTTACCTTTAGATAAAAAAATAGTTCTTTTTGACGGAATATGTAATCTGTGTAATTCATCTATACAATTTATAATAAAACACAATAAAAAAGATAGTTTTCGATTTGTTGCTCTTCAATCAGAACTTGGTCAAGAAATACTGCAGCATATTGGTATTGATACTTCTACAATAGATAGCATAGTTTTATATGAACCAGGAAAAGCTTATTATTTAAAGGCCGAAGCCGCGTTTAAAATAGCTGAGGAATTTGATGGTATGTATCGCATGCTGGGCCTATTCTCGAGCTTTCCAAAGTTTTTTATAAATTATATTTATGATTACATTGCAAAAAATCGGTACACTTGGTATGGTAAAAAAGAAAGTTGTATTTTGCCTACAGCGGAGTTAAAAAACAAATTTCTCTAACATGACATTTGTCATTTTTCTATCGAAATGTTAAATTTAACTTTGCTTACCTAATTGATAGAAATTATGTTTAGCTTCATTTTACCACTTTACTCCCACGAAAATGGTTCGTTTATTATGATTGGAGTTTTTGCTTTAGTTATAATCGGATTAATTAGCGCTATTTTTTTTATGATAGCAACAGATAAAAACAAAAAAGACTAAGCGCAAAACTTAGTCTTTTTTAATTATATATAAAAAAGGTTTACTGCTTAATTATCTTTTTGGAAGCAACACCATTGCTTGAACTAATTTTCATCATATATACTCCAGTAGCAATATCTGAAATATTAACTTCAGCATTTGAAATAGCATCATAAGAGATTTTTTTAACCATTCTTCCATTAATATCAAACATTTCAATAGAATTAATTGCTAAATTCATGTTGCTTGAAACAGAAACAAAATTTGTTGCTGGATTTGGGTAAACAGAAAAAGTTGCCTCATCAGAAATATCATTAACTCCCAAAAGAGAATCTGTCGCAACTGCTCTAACAGTTAAATTATCCATTACCATTGAAGCAGCTGTAGTATTTGGTGCAGCTGTAGTATTTCCTGAGAAAGAAATAAAATCTATTTCCGCCGGATCAGTTCCTGCTGAACTACCTGGAACTGCAATTCCTGCTGGAGCAATTCCTGGACCTTTAATTAAAACTTGTCCTGTCGTTTTATTATAAGAAACTCCAATTCTACTGAATGTATCAGCTGGTAATTGAATACCTGGTGCGGCACTTAAAGAATAATTATAATTACCAACAGGGTTTCCAGCAGGAGTAGAATAGGCTACTACAAAAAGCTCACGAGTTGCAGCTCTCACAAAAAAGCCACCTAGAATTCTGTCGCCTGCTGCATTAAAAATATATACACCAAAAGTGTTTCTACTAGTTGAAGTTCCTGCACCGGGATTGATATCTACTTCTAGTTCAATAATATTATTAGTAAGCGCTCTAGTATTCCATAACGTAGGAAAACCATCTTGCCACATAAATCGGCTTCCTTTATCTCCATTTGGACCAGTTAATTGCAGTCCTAAACTTTCATTTCCACCAGAAACAATTTGTGAATTGGTAACAGCTGCATTCGTTGATGTAGTTGGTGCGGTTCCATTACTTGAAAAAAACAAGTAGTCACCTTGACCTGGCACTGTACCAAGAATTTCACTAGCGACATTTCCGATAGTTAATGAATTAAAATCTTCTGTAAGAAGAACTTGTGCTCCAGAAAAAAATGGCGCAACAAAAAATGATAGTAGTAATAATTTTTTCATAATATTTGCTTTAAGAAATTTTTCAAATTTAATCAAGTAATTTAAATTCTGCTACATTTTTTTAATCTTTTTCCCATTTTCCTACAACCGTTGTAGCTAATGCGTTCCCCAAAACATTTGTAGCACTTCTAAACATATCGCAAAAATGATCGATAGGTAATATTAATGCAATACCTTCAATTGGAATATTAAACATACCACATGTTGCTGCAACAACTACTAAACTTGCTCTTGGCACTCCGGCAATTCCTTTACTTGTCAACATTAATACCAAAAGCATTGTCATTTGAGTTCCAAAATCAAGGTGCACGCCATAAGCTTGGGCAATAAAAATACTTGCAAAAGTCATATACATCATACTACCGTCAAGATTGAAAGAATATCCCAAAGGTAGCATAAATGACACTAATTTATCTTTAACGCCAAATCGTTCCAATTCCTCTGTCAGTTTAGGAAAAACAGCCTCCGAACTGGTTGTGCCAAATGCAATAATTAACGGACTTGTTATTCTTTTTAATAAAAGAGTCATATTCCGCTTTAGAAAAATATAACCAACAATAAGTAAAATGAACCAAAGCGATGAAATACCAACTAGAAAGGAGCCAAAAAATTTCGCGTAAGTAACTAATAATTCTTCTAAATCACGAATAGCAAAAACACCAGCGATAGCACCAAAAACTCCTATGGGAGCAAATTTCATTACATAGTTTACCATTTTCAAAATGATATGCGATGTCTTATCTAACGCATTAACGACAGGCTTTGCATGGTCTCCAATAGATGCCGCAGCTAAACCAAAGAAAATAGAAAAGATTACTATTTGTAAAATTTCATTGGTGGCCATCGCTTCGACAATACTTTTTGGAATGATATGTTCAATAAAGTTTTGTGCTGAAAAACTTTGTGTTTTTTCTGTTACTTCAGAAGCAGTTGATGTATCAATATCTGATAAATTTAAACCAACTCCTGGTTCTAAAATATTTACCCAGAACATTCCTATTAAGAGTGAAATAAAAGAAGCTGTAAAAAACCAACCCAACGCTTTTCCTCCTATTCTTCCCACAGCTTTAATGTCACCAAGTTTGGCAATTCCAACAACCAAAGTAGTGAAAACCAAAGGCGAAATAATCATTTGAACTAATCGAATGAAAACGGTTGCCAGCATTTTTATATAGCCGCTAAACTCTTTTGCAGTCTCTACCGAATAGTTATTATGAATATAAATTCCTAGTATTGCTCCAAATACCATAGCAATAAGAATTTGAACCGTAAGATTGGATAAAAAAGACTTCTTTTGAACTTGATTTGCATTCATTTTAGTTAGTTTTCAGTGCTAGCTTTTAGTTCCAGTGTATCCATTTTTAAAACAGCATACTGTAACTACAAACTAAATACTATTCTTGGTACGTTTTATTTATTAAGTAAAAATCGGCTAAAACAAGAGCTGCCATAGCTTCTACTATAGGAACAGCACGTGGCACAACGCATGGGTCATGACGCCCTTTTCCTTGTTGTGCTACAATTTCGTTTTGATTGTTTAACACTTCTTGTTTTTGAATTAAAGTCGCTACAGGTTTAAAAGCTACTCTAAAATATATATCCATTCCGTTTGAAATTCCACCTTGAATTCCGCCCGAAAGATTTGTTTTTGTTGTGCCGTCTTCGTTGTACAAATCGTTATGCTCACTACCTTTCATTCGCGCACCGCAAAATCCGCTTCCGAATTCAAATCCTTTAACTGCGTTAATGGATAACATGGCTTTACCAAGTTCGGCATGAAGCTTGTCAAAAACAGGTTCACCAAGTCCAATGGGAACATTTTGAATAACACATGTTATCGTTCCTCCCACAGTATCGCCTAGTTTTTTTATTTCTTTGATGTAGTTTTCCATTTTCTCGGCTACAACTTTATCCGGACAACGAACTGCATTTGTTTCGATTAAAGAAAAATCAACTTCCTGATAGGGCTTTTCTAGAAAAATTTCTCCAACTGATGATACAAAAGCAGTGATTTTTATATCTGACAAAACTTGTTTAGCGATAGCACCGGCAACTACTCGACATGACGTTTCACGTGCCGAACTTCTTCCTCCACCGCGATAATCTCTCACACCATATTTTTTTTCATACACGTAATCGGCATGACTAGGTCGATATGAATTTTTTATATGTGAGTAGTCATCTGATTTTTGATTGGTGTTGGGAATAATAAAGCCAATTGGTGTTCCAGTAGTTTTTCCTTCAAAAATACCCGAAAGGAACTGCACCTCGTCTTCTTCTTTTCGTTGCGTTACAATAGAGGATTGACCAGGTTTTCGACGTTGCATTTCACTGCGAATCGCGTCAAAATTCAAAGAAATTCCTGCAGGGCAACCGTCTATAATTCCGCCTAGCGCCTCGCCATGTGACTCGCCAAAAGTCGTTAGTCTAAAAAGAGTTCCATAACTATTTCCGGCCATTTTTATGTGTTTTAAACAAATATACTAATTTGAAGTAAAGTAAAAATCGGTAACGATTTTATTTTATTACAATCGGTTTTTTAGAATTGACTTTAACCACACTGTAAGGATAGACTAAATCTATTTGGATAGCAGGATTATTTTCTACCGATTGTGGCTTTATTTCTTTGATATAGAGTATGATATTAGCATCAGTTTCTTCTATTTTTTCAATTACAATATTATAATTATCAGCAGGCAAAGGACCCATATTTAGAATAACAAAGTTACAGTTTTGTAAATCTTCCGTTTTTATTTTCTTCTTTAAATTAGCGTCAGATAACAACATATTTATTTCATTTGGCTCAGAAAGAATTTCATAAAACTTAATATTTGCTCCACCATCATTGTTGTAATTTAGCACTTCATACAAAGAATTATCAACCACGCTTTTTGTTGATGAACACGAAAATAAAAGTAGTAACGTTAAGGATAAAATTATTTTTTTCATTTGGATTCTTTTAAAGCTTTTCTATACAAATTTTCATATAGTGGAAGAATAATTTTAATATCAAACTTTTTGGCTACTTCAAGTGCATTTGCTTTAAATTGAGCCAATGTTGTTTCATCGGACAAAATTTTCAATGCATTTGAAGCCATATCATCTACATCGCCAACATTGCTTAAATATCCTGAAATTCCATGAAAATTTACTTCGGGTAAACCACCTGAATTACTGGAAATTACTGGAACACTCCACGCCATTGCCTCTAAAGCAGCAAGTCCAAAACTTTCGGTTTCTGACGGTAAAAGAAACAAATCAGAATAGGACAAAATTTGATCTATCTCATTACTATTTCCAAAAAAGATAACTTTGTCTTGAATACCTAATTCAAAACATAGCTGTTCTGCTCTTGCTTTTTCTGGTCCATCACCAACCATCATTAATTTTGAGGGAATTTGTTGCTGAATTTTATAGAAAATAGTAATTATATCAGGTATTCGTTTTACTTTTCTAAAATTACTGATGTGTGTAATGATGCGCTCATTTGTTTCTGCCATTACTGAACGTTGACATGAAATTAAACTCTCATTTCTAATTTTGTCCAATTCAATAAAATTGGGAATAACATTAATTTCTTTTTTAATATTTAGTAATTTATAAGTGTCATCTTTTAAATTTTGTGAAACCGAAGTCACTACATCTGATTTATTAATGCTAAAACTTACCGCGGTTTTGTAAAAAGGATGATTACCTACAAGTGTAATATCTGTGCCATGAAGGGTCGTGACCATCGGAATTATAATTCCTTCATCTTTTAGCATTTGCTTTGCCATATAACCAGCATAAGCATGAGGAATGGCATAATGAACGTGTAACAACTCTATTTTATAAAGCTTCACCATATCAACTAATTTACTTGATAGAGCTAATTCATAAGGTTGATAATGAAACAAAGGATATTCAGGAACGTTTACTTCGTGATAATGAACATTGGGATTTAACAGTGCTAAACGAACAGGTTGTCTGTAGGTTATAAAATGAATTTCATGTCCGCGATGTGCCAACTCTAAGCC
The DNA here is from genome assembly GCF_038739835.1 of Flavobacterium aureirubrum. Taxonomy (NCBI): domain Bacteria; kingdom Pseudomonadati; phylum Bacteroidota; class Flavobacteriia; order Flavobacteriales; family Flavobacteriaceae; genus Flavobacterium; species Flavobacterium aureirubrum. The sequence goes on along the minus strand of NZ_JBCGDO010000005.1, from coordinate 143,482 downwards.
TAATTCAGTAGCAACAACACCGCTTCCTCCAAATGTAGGATAACAAACAATGGCTATTTTCATAAATTGATTTTGATGATACGAATTTAAGGAAAATAGTAACTAAAACCTCTTAAGCAAGGTGAAAGTTATTTGTCTATAATAGCCTCTTGTATCACTTTCTGAATATCTTCTCTAATATTCTCCTTCGAAAGTTTGTTCGGTAGATTTGAGTCAGGAAAAGTTCTATTGGAAAGAAATACATAAATAATTTCGGTAGCAGGATCAGCCCATGCCATTGTGCCTGTAAAACCAGTATGTCCAAAACTTGATAAAGAAACACAACCGCAAGTTGGTCCTAATGCACCAAGTTGTGGTTTGTCAAATCCTAATCCGCGACGATTGCCTTCTGCGCAAAACCAACAAGTATTGAAAGTGTCAAAAGTTTCTGGTGAAAAATATTGAACAGCGCCGTAAGTTCCTTTTTGAAGATACATTTGCATCATTTTAGCAATATCCAAAGCGTTTGAAAAAATTCCTGCATGTCCTCCTACTCCATTTTCCATTGCCGCTTCCATATCATGAACATATCCATGAATGGTATCATGTCTAAAATAATTGTCGATTTCGGTTGGGACGATATTTTTTTTATCAAATTTAAGCAGAGGATTGAACAGCGTATTGTTCATCCCTACTAATTTGTAGAAATTATTATAGGTCAAATCTTCAAGTGATTTACCTGTTGTTTTTTCTAAATATTGCTTTAAAATTATAAAGGTAAAGTCGCTATAACGGTATTCTTTTTTATCAATAAGCGGACTCGCAATAATTTTCTGCATAATACTATCATGATAATCATCTCTAAGAAATAAACTGTCAGAAACTCGTTTACTAAAGCCCAATGTTGCTATTTTTCGATAGTACTTATCCATCGGAATTTTTGCAGAATCAATTGTTGACTTATAGAAAGGAGTCCAGGCTTGCATTCTGCCATAATGTGACAATAACTCTTTGAAAGTGATTTGTTCTTTGTTAGAGCCTATAAAAATTGGTAACATTTCGCCAAGCTTTGTTTCAAGATTTACTTTTTTCTTGTCATATACTTGCATAACGATAGGCAATGTAGCTACTATTTTTGTCAAAGAAGCAACATCATATAAATCTGTGTTTTTAACTTTAGTAGTATTGTCATAGGTGTGTGTTCCAAATGATTTTTGATAAATAACTTTTCCTTTTCGCGCTACTAAAACTTGTATTCCTGGCGCCATTTTTCCATCGATAGCTTTTTGAGCTATTTTTTCAATTTGGTTCAACTTTTCAGAGCTCATTCCCACATTTTCTGGCGTAGTGAATCCCAATCGATTTATTTTTTGAGTGACTATTCCATCACCTACTTTGAATTCTTCATTGATAGAAACTGGTAATTTTCCTTTTGCATCAACTGCTCCAAATACTATTTGAGCCGAAACTTCTTGTGCTATGTCGCCATTTTGATAAGAAACAACAAAAGCTTCAATATCATTAAAATTTGTAATTTTTGACAACGAATAAGGTTTGGCAAAACAATCAATAATAAGTTTCTTTTTGACTGCTATGGTATCAATAAGTTTTAACTCATTCTCTGATAATTCAGGCGATTTCCACCACGATTTATCTGATTTATGATATCCAATAATTACGGTTTCAAAATCAGTTAATTTAGTCATCAAACTGTCAATGTTACTATCGGAAAGTTCCGTAACATCGGTATATTTTTTTAAAGTACTAACAAATGCACTATGGGAGTCTTCGCCTATTTTTACATAAGCAATTTTTTGATTAAGATTTTTTATAGGTAAAATATCATCTTGATTTTTAACGACTGTAACTGCATTTTCATATAATTGGTACTGCAAATCAATATTTGATTTTGGGTTGAGATCATTGAAAATATTAATCCCTTCAACTGGTTCCAGTTTATTTAAACCCGCTTTGAATTTGTACTGTAAAATTTTCTTAACTGACTCTTCCAATCTACTTTCAGAAAATTGCCCTTGTTGATAGGCAGCACTAATTTTTTCAACTGCAAGCGGAACATTCTCTGCAAAAAGTAAAATATCATTTCCGGCTAAAAACGCTTCTAAATCAATGTCGCCAGGCTTTTTGAAATTACTTGCGCCTTTCATATTAAGGGCATCGGTAAATATCAAACCGTCAAAACCCATTTCATTTTTAAGTAAGTTGGTTACCACAGGTTGCGAAATCGAGGTTGGATAACCTTCTCTTGGTTCTAAACTTGGCACATTCAAGTGTGCGACCATCACAGAAACTAATCCTTCATCAAACATTCTTTTATAAGGATATAATTCTACTTTTTCGATGTGCTCCAATGTAGCATTTACCACGGGCAAAGTATGATGTGAATCGGTTGACGTATCGCCATGTCCAGGAAAATGTTTTCCTGTTGAAAAGACACCTTGCCTTTGTACGCCATTCATCAATGCGATGGCGTGCTCTGTAACGTTTACTTTGCTTTCGCCAAAAGAACGATAGCCTATAATTGGATTTTTCGGATTTGTATTGATATCTAAAACAGGCGAAAAATTGAAATGAATACCCATTCTTTTGCTTTCTTTTGCCATGCTTTCGCCTACTTTTTCGACTAATTTTAAATCTTTGATAGCACCCAAAGTCATGTTAAATGGATAACGAAAAGTAGAGTCCAATCGCATGCTTAATCCCCATTCGGCATCAATACCAATAAAGAGCGGTACTTTTGATATAGATTGGTATTGATTTGTTAATCGTGCTTGACGTTTAGGTCCGCCTTGAAAAAAAATTAATCCACCGATGCTATGTTCTCGAATTAACTTTTCTATTGCATTAGTATGCGTAATATCCTTATTCGAATAAGCAGCAACCATAAAAAGTTGTCCTACTTTTTCCTTAAATGTTAATTGATTATAGACGCTGTCTACCCATTTTTTCTCCTCAAGTGTCTGAGGAAAAAAGGTTTTCCTTTCAGATTTAATGTGCGGAATATAAATTTCTTCTTCACCAACTATGTCAACTTTTTTGATAGACTCTACCTTGGCTTTGGTAGAAGAACAATTAGTAGCCAAAAACAATAGTGATAACAATAAAATAAACCTAAGGAAAAAAATTTTCATTAAAAATGTGGATTAAAAAAATCGACTATGCCAACTATCACCTGCTGGTACTTCCCAATTTTCATTAAATTCTTCGATAGTGTTGACCAAATTATTAAAAATAATGGTATTAGCAGTCACTGCTTTTTCTTTGGCCATTTTTTTAAAATCGGCTAAAGATTTGTGCGCAATATGTTCGCCATTTTTGAAAGTAACATTCATTTTATCTAATAAATCTACTTGGTATTTTTTTTCCAAACTTTGAATAAAAGCTACCGACGCATCAATGGAACAACCCGTTGCTTGTTGCACATCTTGATTTACTGCAATAATTATGAAACGGTTGTATTTCAATAAATAGGATGCTTCAAGTCCTGTGCCATGAGCGGACCAATTTTCTAAAAATGCCTTTAGTTTATTTTCTATTTCAATAATTTCAACTTCCGAAAATTTTCGGTTGGACTGGTAAATCCATATTTTAGACTCTTCGGGTAAACTTTCAAAAGGAACGTACATGGAATGTTAGATTTTAGATTTTGGATTTTAGATATTAGTCCAGAAACGTGGCGCTAGATAATTATTAACAGATAATATTATAAATCTTGAGCATTAGCAATTAGTTCTGCGATATCCATGACTTTTATCTCGGCTTCTTTTTCTTTGTTTTTCACACCATCCGTCATCATAGTGTTACAAAACGGACAACCAGCCGCGATGATATCGGGTTTAGTTTCTAACGCGTCTTCTGTTCTTTCAATATTTACTTCTTTATTTCCTGGTTCAGCATCTTTAAACATTTGAGCACCGCCAGCGCCACAACATAAACCATTGGCACGAGAACGTTTCATTTCAACTAATGCAGCATCGAGTTTTTGAATTAAATCTCGTGGCGCTTCATAAATATTATTGGCTCTTCCAAGATAACATGGATCGTGAAAAGTTATTTTTTTCCCTTTGAATTGTCCACCTTCAATAGTTAATCTTCCCGTATCTAATAGTGATTTTAGAAACTCAGTGTGATGAATTACTTCATATTTTCCACCTAATTCGGGATATTCATTTTTCAACGTATTAAAACAATGCGGACAAGCGGTAACTATTTTTTTGGCTTCATAAGCATTTAAAACCTCGATATTCATCATGGCTTGCATTTGAAACAAAAATTCATTCCCAGCGCGTTTTGCTGGGTCACCAGTACAACTTTCTTCAGCACCAAGTACCGCAAACTGGACATTGGCACGATTTAATATACGGACGAATGCTTTGGTTATTTTTTTGGCTCTATCGTCAAAACTTCCAGCACATCCCACCCAAAACAGCACTTCCGGTTGCTTACCTTGAGCCATCATTTCTGCCATCGTTGGCACATGTAATACTTCTGACATTTTTTTAGATTTTTAGATTGTTAGATTTTCAGATTATTAGACTTTTTCTCCAATAATCTAATTATCCAATAATCGAATTTACTCATGATGTTCGTCATCAAACACTTGAATGGTTACTTCTTTGTCTACCAAATCGGTGAATTTTCCTCTATAACGAGTGGCTTTTACTAAGTGATTGTCAATCCAGTGGTAGTTTCCACCACGAGGTTTACCAAATAAAATGCCATGATACTTAAAGCCATGTTTTTTTAACCAAATCTCAGTGTATTCTCTGTGTGCTTCGGTTCTTGAAGTGAAGAAGAATATAATGTGTCCTTCGTCATACCATTTATTCAACGTTACTAGCGCATCAGGGTAAACTTCAGCTGTTAACATTCGTTCTGGTTCTTCATTAGGAATATCGTCACAAATGGTACCATCGATATCAATCAGATAATTCTTAATTCCTTCGGGTAAAATTGGACTTAAATGTTGTCCATTTTGAGTAATTGTTTGTAAGTTTTTGTCAATGTCTTCCGCTTTCATTTTTTACTTTTTATAGTTTTCATATTCATTAGACAAATCCTCAAGCTCACATATGAGAATTTATCAAGTCTTAATTTTTAATTTTCGTCTTTCCAGTTTAATCGGTCCATTTGGTTATATGGCCATGGCGCGCCATTATTCTCTATGTTGGTCATCATGGCATTTAATGATTGTGGCGCAGCACTTTGCTCCATAACTAAATAGCGTCTCATATCCATAATAATAGATAACGGACTGATATTTACAGGGCATTCTTCCACACAAGCGTTGCAAGAGGTACAAGCCCATAATTCCTCAGGTGTTATATAATCGTTTAAAAGTGATTTATTATCTGGTACAAAAACGCCTTTGTTGGCATCTATATTTCGTCCTACTTCTTCAAGTCTATCACGTGTGTCCATCATGATTTTTCGTGGAGACAACTTTTTCCCCGTTTGATTGGCCGGACATGAGGAAGTACAACGACCACACTCCGTACAAGTGTAGGCATTTAATAATTGTACCCAATTCAAATCCTGAACATCAGAAGCGCCAAACTTACTCGGAACCGCATTTTCATCTACTGGTTGTGCGGCAAAAGGATCAGCATTTGGGTCCATCATGAGCTTCACTTCCTTGGTAACACTTTCAAGGTTATCAAATTTACCTTGGGCATTTAAATCGGCAAAATAGGTATTGGGGAAAGCCAATAGAATATGTAAATGCTTTGAGAAATATAAATAATTTAAAAAAACTAAAATACCAATAATATGCAACCACCAAGCCGTTCTTTCGATTATATTCACTGTAGTCAAATCGAATGAATAAAATAATGGTGCTATGAACTGAGAAACAATATTGCCCGAATTTTCTATCTGAAATTTAAAATCCGCAGCATTCATCGTTAAAAACAATGACATGATTACAACCTCAAAATACAAAATATAATTGGCATCATTGCGAGGTTTACCATTCAAATCAGAACTAGTAAACCGTTTGATATTTAAAACATTTCTTCTAACCCAAAAAATAGTTACCGTAAGTAATATTAAAACGGCTAACACTTCAAATGAACCTATTAAAAAACTATAGGCTGTGCCGAGGAAAGAAAATATACGATGTGTTCCAAAAATTCCATCGATAATAATTTCTAAAAGTTCGATATTAATTATCAAAAATCCCAGGTAAACAATCAGGTGTAAAACTCCCGAAATAGGTCTTTTTACCATTTTTGATTGTCCCAAAGCAATCATTGCCATGTTTTTCCATCGAGCTGATGCATTATCTGAACGATTGACATCTCTTCCTAATTTGATGTTTCGACTTATTTTTTGAACACTTCTTGCAAAAAATGCGACTCCAACAAATAAAATTAAAACAAAAAGTATGTTATCAATATAGGCCATAGTTATTATTGTTTTACACGTAAAGAATCGGAAACTGGTGCAACGTAGGGTTTGTTTTTCTTTCCAAACAGAGATACATTCACATAGCGAGTTGGGTTCAATCGAACATCTTGAAGCAATAATTCTAATTCTTTCGATGTTTGTGTGAAATTGGTATAAAGAGTTTCATCTTTAGCCAATTTACCCAACGTTCCTTTTCCTGATTGCATATCAACCAGTAACTTATCAACGGTAGCTAAAGTTTTCTCTAAATTTTTTACCACTTGATTTAAATTGGCTTTTGAAATGGAATCAGATATTTTCGAAAAGTTACCACTTGTTTTTTCCAAATTTGATATCGTACTATTTATTTTTGTTTTGTTCTCCAAAAGCATATTGTTTACCGACGTTTCTGCTTGTCGTAGCTCAATTAAAACGGCATTAAGATTTTCGATACTTTTTTTCAGATTTACTTTTGTTTCTGCGTCCATCACTTCATTTATACTCACTAGCATGGTGTTAGCATTGCCAAGTACATCGTTAAGCTTGTCTTTTATAGGTTTAATTTCGTTAGAAACTACTTCTGTTAACCCTAGTTTTATTGAAGGAACCAAAAAATCACCTGATGGCAATAGTTCTGAACTCTTACCATTAGGGATAACCGCTATTTGTTTTCCGCCAATTGGTCCGGGAGAATACAACTCAGCCACGCTTCCTTTTGTGATTTTGTAGTCACTATTAATTTGAATTTCAACTAGTGAATTCCAAGTAGCATCAAGTTCTATCGACCTCACTTTCCCTACGATTAATCCGTTAATAGTAACAGGTGATGATGGAATTAATCCGTCCACATTAGAATACTTAACGTAAAAAGTATTGTTATTAGACAGCAAATCGCGCCCTTTAAGAAAACTATATCCCCAAATAAACAGCAACATGGATGCAATGACTAAAATCGCGGTTTTGATCTCTCTAGAAATTTTCAATGGTAATTTGTTTTTATTTTATAAAAATACGACCAAAAGTCGCGAGTGGCAAAGTTAAAATAAATTATCAAAACTCTTTATTATTATTGTTTTAAAGCTTCTTGTACCGAAACTTTTTTACCATTTTTAAAGGCAATGATGAACGCTGACGTATATCCTTTAGCTTTTGCTTCTGATAACATGCGCTTAGCCTCATCATAACTAGCCGTATTTCCATAGGTATATTTATATAAATTGCCTTCAAGTGAATAGGAAATACCATTCAATCCATTAAAGTTGGATGGTACTGTCTCAATTTTTTTACCGCTTGCCGAAAGTTGTACTTTAAAAACACTACCCGTACTTTCAACTACATCTTGCTTTGGTTCTGGTTTAACTTCGGGCTTAACTTCAGGTTTCTTTATGGTATTGTTTTTTACATCCCCTTTTTTAGGTGTAACTGTTTTGCTGGAGTCGATTACCACTGATGGAGTCATCTTTTGTGACGGTTTTATAAAATCATCTCCTTCACCTGTTCCATAAAATTCTTTTTTGTAGCTAATAATAGCGTTCGCAATAGCTTCGGCAAACTCTTGTTGACCACTTTCTGAGTCTAAAAATGCACCTTCAGCAGGATTTGAAATAAAACCCATTTCAACTAAAACTCTAGGCATATAGGCTTTGTGCAAAACCATAAAAGGAGCTTGCTTTACACCACGACTTTTTCTATTAATGTCATCTATAAATCGATTTTGAATTTTTCCGGCCAATGCGATACTACTTTCCAAGTATTCCTCTTGCATTATGGTCATGCCAAAAAAACTCTCTGGAGATTTTGGGTCAAAACCAGCATATTTTTGCTTATAATCCTTTTCCATCGTGATCACATCGTTCTCTTCTTTAGCTGCCTGAAGGTTAGAGGCAATTTTTGACATACCCATCACATAGGTTTCAGAACCACACGCTTCTGTATTTTTATTAGCATTACAATGTATAGATACAAAAATGTTAGCATCGGCACGATTAGCAATATTCGCCCTTTCAATTAAACCTATAAAAACATCCGTTTTACGCGTGTAAATAACTTCTATGTTTTGGTTTTTTTCTAAAATCTTACCCACTTTTAAAACCACAGCTAGTGCTATGTTTTTTTCTATATGTCCATGATAAACAGCACCATAATCGTGATCGCCGTGACCCGCATCGAGCGCAACTTTGAATTTAGATTGAGAATAAATAGTACTAGAAACCAAAAACAGACCAATTATGTAGAGAAATTTGGGACAATTCATGTAATTCATAGGAAAACAAAAAGTTAATTATAATTAAAACCTCAAAGTGATAAACACATTATTTCTTTATTTTTGACCGAAATTATGTTTAAGTTTGCCTGTTCAAAAATCAGGCCATATTTCTACAAAAATAGCATTAAACCTTTGCAAAGAAACTCATTTTATATCGTTTTTTTAACAATCTTCCTAACATTAGGAAACCAAAAAATATACTCCCAAGAGTTACCAACTAATAAAGAAACTTTTCCTGCAAAAAATCAATCAAATACAACATTAACCAAAGCCGAAGTTTCAGAAAAAGCAGCCGATACCATTAAAAAAGACAGCATAATCAAAAAGAAAAAACTGCTTGAGAGTAAAATCAAAAGAAAGGCGGTTGATTATGAAAAACTTGATCAAAAGAAAAAGCAAATTACACTATACAATCAAGCAGAAGTATATTATCAAGACATTGAGTTGAAGTCGGGAATTATTGTCATCGATTATGAAAAGGACGAAATTTATGCGGGTAGAATAAAAGACTCCACTGGAAAGTACACTCAATTACCCGTTTTTAAACAAGGTGCAAATGTGGTGGAACCTGACTCTATCCGATTTAATTTTAAAACAAAAAAAGCGCTAGTCTGGAACTCAAGAACAGACCAAGGCGAATTTAAAGTAAAAGCGGCCATCACCAAAAAAGAAAATGACTCGGTATATTTCATGAAAGGTGCGCGCTTTACCACTTCCAAAGACGTTGATAATCCCGAGTATTATTTTCAAACCAATAAAGTAAAACTAGTTCCTGGTAAAAAAGTGGTCGTTGGTCTCACCAATATGGTTATTGCTGACGTTCCTACGCCGATAGCGCTTCCTTTTGCTTTTTTTCCGATGACAGAAACCAGTAAATCTGGAATTATTGTACCAACCTATACCGATAGCGCATTAAGAGGCTTTTCATTACAAAATGGTGGGTATTATTTTGCTCTGAGTGATAGTTATGACTTATCCATTTTAGGCGATTATTATACCAATGGTAGTTACGGATTGCGTTTTGAAACTACCTACGGAAAACGATACCGGTTTAACGGAAATTTAAATTTTAGGTTCGAAAACTTGATTACCAGCGAAAGAGGTTATCCTGACTACTCAAAAAGTACCATTTATAATTTACAATGGTCGCATTCTAAAGACAGTAAATCCAATCCAAATTCGAGATTTTCGGCATCAGTCAACTTAGGAAGTAGTACTTATTTTAGACAGTCTTTAAATCAAGTGAATATAGGTTCTAATTTAAATAACTCATTAAGTTCTTCTATATCCTACTCCAAAACATTCAATTCAGTTCCACAGGTAAATTTATCGTTAACGGCGACACATTCTCAAAACACGAACACCGAAGAAATCAATATGACATTGCCTACACTACAACTTAGTGTGGATAGAATTTTTCCTTTTGCACCCAAAGACGGAGTGAAAAAAGGCTTTTTTAAAAATATAAATCTTCAATACAACTTGAGAGGAGAAAACAGAGTGCAAACTACCGACTCGTTATTTTTTAAACCCGAAATGTTCAGAAATCTACAAACCGGTTTCCAACACAGCATTCCATTAAGTACAAATTTTAAAGTCTTCAAATATTTTAGTGCAACCACAGCGTTAAATTACAACGAAGTATGGTATTTCAAGACTATAAATAAAAACTTCGACCCTGTTCAAAATGAAGTAATTACTCGCGAAGTTAATGGTTTCGATGCTTTCAGAACCTATTCATTCACCGCTGGACTTGGAACTACAGTATATGGAACATTCAATTTTGGTAAGGACAAAAAGATACAATCCATCAGACACGTCGTTAGACCAAACATTACGTATAGTTATGCACCAAGTTTTGAAAGATATTATGATACTTATAATATTGACGGTAGTGGTACCATGCAAACCCAATATACCCGTTTTGAAGGCGGTATTTTTGGTGCACCAGGACTAAATATGTCCAACAATATTGGCTTTAACTTGAGTAACACCTTTGAAGCAAAAGTCACAGAAAGAGACTCGACTAAAACAGAACCCAAAAAAATAATGCTCTTAAACAATTTAAACTTTGGGACAAGTTATGACATCACGGCCGACTCGCTTCGATGGTCTCCAATGCGTGTTAGTGGTGGAACGCAGTTATTGAACCAAAAAATGAATGTCAATTTTGCTGCCACACTTGACCCTTATGCCATAAACAATGCAGGACGTCGAATAAATACATGGAATATTGATAATGGTGGAAGTCTATTCAGAATGACAAGCGCCAATATGGTCATCAATTATTCCTTTGCTAGTACTGATTTTGACGGTTCGGCAAAGAAAAATACGCAAGGAAACAGAAACGGTGGTCGAGAAGATGATTTATTTGGAACAAACACTGATTTGAGCAATAGGCGCCAAAGTCAATTTAATGAAGACGAAGACGGAGAACAAAATAAAGAGTCCACAGAACTATTTAAATATAAGTTACCCTGGGACATGAATTTTGCCTATTCGTTGACCTATTCAAACAATAGCAGGGAAAAAACAATCACAGGAAACTCAGTAATGGTATCAATCAACACGGTACTAACACCCAAATGGAAAGTGGGCGTTTCTACAGGATATGACTTTGTTCAAAACGGAGTTACTTTTACACAATTTCGATTTGAAAGAGATTTATTGAGTTGGCGAATGGATTTCAACTGGGTTCCATTTGGAGATAACCCAACATGGGGATTTTTCATCGGAATAAAATCGGGCGTTTTAAGTGATATCAAGTGGGATAAACGTTCCTTACCAGACAGAGTGGTGAATTAAAAGTGGCAAATGAGGAAACTTAATGTGGTAGTTTTCAGTCACCTTTTTCAATAGTAAAGTACTCCTTTTAAACGTATAAAAAATGAAAAAAATAATTTTTACCGATAAAGCACCAGCACCAATTGGACCTTACAATCAAGCCGTTCTAATGGGAAACACCCTATACACGTCGGGGCAAATTGCCCTCAACCCCATCACCATGGAACTAGTACTTGATGATATTAAAACCGAGACCAAACAAGTCATGGAAAACATGAAAGCCGTGCTTCAAGCGGCGGACATGACATTTGAAAACGTAGTAAAAACAACCATATTCATTATGGATATGGCCGATTTTACTAATATTAATACCGTTTATGCCAGTTATTTTGATGAAAAAACTGCACCAGCCCGCGAAACCGTTCAAGTAGCTGGTTTACCAAAAGGCGTAAACGTCGAAATATCTATGATAGCTATAAAATAAAAATCGATATCCTACCATAAATTAATCGTCCCTACTAGTAAAACCAAGTAGGGATTTTTTTTAATGTTCCCAAAACAAAATCAACAAGCTACAATTATATATAAGAATAAGTAGAAAAAAAACACCCAATCCATAACTCTTTACTCCTAAATCACTACTTGAGTTCTAAAATTCAGAACTCATGTTCTGAAAATCACTACTTGAGTTCTAAAATTCAGAACTCATGTTCTGAAAATCAGTACTCGTGTTCTCAAATTCACTACTCGTGTTCTGAAATTCAGTACTCGTGTTCTCAAATTCACTACTCGTGTTCTGAAATTCAGTACTCGTGTTCTCAAATTCACTACTCATGTTCTGAAAATCACTACTCGTGTTCTGAAATTCACTACTCGTGTTCTGAAATTCAGTACTCGTGTTCTGAAATTCACTTTCCATTTCTAATCTTGTTTTGGAAATGTGTCAAGTTTTTTTTAGAAGATGACACAATGCAGTATAAAAAAACCCGGGCAATGGCTCGGGTTTCTATGTTATTTATTCAACACATGATAAGCAATCAAGCCATCAATAGGTCTTCGGAGTACATTTAGCATTTTAATATCATATTTTGCCAAAATTTCTTCCAACTCCTCTTTTAAATAAAAAGCAATGGAACCTACAAAATGCACTGGAACATCTTTGTGATTTTCAAACTGCATGATGTAATTTTTTGTAAAGCTCTTTAATTCTTTTCGAATTATTTTTTTACAAAATTCATCGTCTTTGTGTTTAATAATAAACTTGGCAAAGGTGGCCAAATAAGCGTTTGGATTGGCTTCTTTATAAAGATTGGCTTTAATAAAATCAGCATCAACGTTATATTCTTCTTTAAATTCTTTGGCCAAACCTGCTGGCATTTTATTAAAATAATAGCCCCGCAATAAATGCCTTCCAAAACGATTTCCCGAACCATCATCCATGACAATATATCCTAGTGATTGTACTTTTTGATGCAAAACTTTACCATCAAAATAGCTACAATTCGAACCTGTTCCTAGAATACAAACTATGGCTTTTTCGTCTTTTGGTGTAGTGGCATACACGGCGGCATAGGTATCTTCATGCACTGAAACTTTAGCATTGGTAAAATACTCTTCAAAAACATGGGTCAAAAAATCTTTCATTCTATCCGTTCCGCAACCTGCGCCGTAAAAATAGATTTGATTAGCTTTCAACTTGTTATGCTCAATATCAAACTTATCGTTCAATCTCGAAATAATTTCTTCTTTATCTAAAACCTCGGGATTTAACCCCAAGGATTGCGTAGTAAATAAAACTTTACCGTTATCGTCAATTGCTATCCAATCTGCCTTTGTAGAACCACTGTCAACTAATAGTTTCATATTTTTAGAATATAGAAAAAAGAATAAAGTAAAGAGAACGAAAATAGCAAAAATTTAGGCTCTCTTTTCCCTACTCTTTTTCATTTTTATTATTTTAAACTAGCAATATGTACCGCTAAATCGATTAACTTACTAGAATAACCGTATTCGTTGTCATACCATGATACCAGTTTAAAAAATGTTGAATTTAAACCAATTCCAGCTTTGGCATCAATAATAGAGGTTCTAGGGTCAGATATAAAATCTTGAGAAACTACATCGTCTTCCGTATAACCCAAAATTCCTTTTAATTCATTTTCAGAAGTATTTTTTAACACTTTCATGATTTCTTCATATGAAGTTTCTTTGGCCACTTTAACAGTTAAATCAACGACAGAAACATCAACTGTAGGCACACGGAAAGACATTCCTGTTAATTTTCCATTTAATGCTGGTATTACTTTTCCAACTGCTTTGGCCGCACCTGTTGATGAGGGAATAATGTTTATACTCGCAGCACGTCCACCACGCCAATCTTTTCTTGACGGTCCGTCGGCAGTCATTTGAGTAGAGGTGGTTGCATGAACAGTAGTCATCAGTCCTTCTACAATTCCGAAATTATCATTGATAACTTTGGCCAATGGCGCTAAACAATTTGTAGTACATGATGCATTAGAAACAACCAAGTCTGATGCTTTTGCTTCTGTGTGGTTTACTCCCATTACAAACATGGGAGCATCAGCAGACGGCGCAGATATTATTACTTTTTTTGCACCACCAGTGATGTGCGCATGAGCAGTTTCTAATGTAGTGAAGATACCAGTACATTCTGCTACTACATCCACGCCCACTTCATCCCATTTTAATGTCGCCGGATCTTTCTCTGCAGTAATTCTGATGTGTTTATCGTTAACAAATAATTTGCCATCTACCACTTCTACTTTCCCCGCAAAGCGACCGTGAACTGAGTCATATTTTAATAAATAAGCCAAATGATTTACATCCAATAAATCATTGATGGCAACTACTTCAACATTATCTCTGTTAAAGGTTTCTCTGAAAACAATTCTACCAATTCTTCCGAAACCGTTAATTCCTAATTTTACTTTTGACATTTTTTTGTACTTTATATTAATTATTTATGTGAATTTATTTATGTTGACATGATATCAGACACTCGTAATAGTTCTCTATCTATTTCAGAATGTCCTTTTATAGCTTGTTCCAATGGCGTAAGCGCAACTTTATCATTTACGATACCCACCATAAAGTTTGATTTTCCTTCCAAAATAGACTCTACCGCTTTTACTCCTAGTCTACTTGCTAAAACTCTATCATAGCATGTGGGCGCACCACCACGCTGCATATGTCCTAAAACAGAAACGCGAATATCGTATTCAGGGAAATTTTCTTCGATATAATCTTTTAATTCAAACACACTTTTACCAATTTTATCCCCTTCGGCTATAACAACGATACTAGAAGATTTACCCGAAGCCTTGCTTCTTCGCAACGAGTCTAAAAGTCGGTCCAGTCCTAAATCTTCTTCAGGAATAAGAATTTCTTCTGCACCAGCGCCTATTCCTGCGTTTAAAGCAATATGTCCGGCATCTCTACCCATTACTTCTACAAGAAAAAGACGATTGTGTGAACTAGCCGTATCTCTAATTTTATCAATACATTCGACAACGGTATTCAATGCAGTATCAAATCCAAGCGTATGACTTGTGCCAAAAATATCGTTATCAATAGTTCCTGGGATTCCCATTACAGGATAGTCATATTCGCTATTAAAAACTTCCGCACCAGTAAAAGAACCGTCACCACCAATCACAACAAGAGCATCTACTCCAGCGGCAACTAAATTTTGATGTGCTTTTTTTCGACCTTCTGGGGTCATGAATTCTTTGGAACGAGCCGATTTTAAAATAGTGCCACCTTTGTTTACAATATTGTTCACGCTTCGAGGTCCCATTTCTTTAAAATCACCTTCAATCATCCCTTGATAACCTCTATAAATTCCTATACATTCTATGTTGTGGTAGGCACAGGTTCTTACTACCGAACGAATGGCTGCATTCATTCCAGGAGAATCGCCACCCGATGTTAAAACCCCAATCTTTTTTATGACTTTAGACATTTTTATGCTATTTATTTGTAAAATTAGCAAACATGAGGCAGTTTTTTATGGATTCAATCAAGATGTTGATAAAACAGCCCTAATTAAATCGTTTTCGTTAATAAGTTTTAGGAATCGTTGTACTTTGTAGTACCAGCAGATTACTCTTCTACCGGAATAGCTTCTGTATTAGGTTTCTCTTCAACAGCTTTGCTTTTCTTATTTTTGTTCTTTTTATCGTCAGCGCTGTCTAACTCTATATTTTCGATTTCTGAGTCGGGTAATTCGCTTTTTTTTGACACTACCCTATCCAATTTAGCGTTCTTAAAAATTTTATTTACAAACTCTTTAAATGTATCAAAATCAACTTCATAATTCATACCAATGCCTTGAGTGTAACCTACACCTTGCCCAATATAGTTGATGTCATTTTCTTTATTAAAAACTCTTAAATTTAAGGTACCATCTTTATTAACACTATATTGAACCTCAACATCGCCCACAATCGCTGTTTCTGTAATACCACCAACGGGTACACCCACTTTGCCATTAACCGTTATTCGATCATTGATTCGAGAAGAAAGTGATACCCCAAATCGCCCATCCGATTGAAATTCGGGATTGTTATCACCTGTAGCATAATCTATTCCAACTTGTAATTTATCGTCTTGACCCGAAAACAAATCGTTGAATATACTACTTGCTTTTTCAAAAAGATTATTCGACAATTGACTTTGACTAACGCCATCTTGACTTAGAAATCCTCCTGTCGAAAGAAGATAGAGCGCTTGTGTTTGTCGAACATCTTTATCATCTAACTTATACTGTAATTCCGCTTTTAGTGTACTACCTACATTTGGAAAATTTATGGTGAAATCGGGCTCAGGATTTGTTAAATTGCCTTTTACATCAATGATAACATCTACATCTACTTTTTTATTAAAGAAAGCATTATCGAGCAAAACCGATGGATTGGCACCACCAATAACTCTGTACACAGCAGATAAGTTAAGTGTAGCAGCCATTGGATCGCCTGCCCAACTGATGTAACCTCCTTTTTTAACATCAAATCGTTTATCAATTAATCCTCTATATTTAAAATTGTATGAGCCTTCGGTGGCAGAAAAATCGCCCCACATTTCAAATTTTCCCAACGTATTTATTCTGAAAAGTAAGGTTCCAAAACCGCTTCCTTTCATGGAATGCCCTGTGTTTCTATCTAAAATTACCTCAACGTTGGCATTATTCGTAATTTCTAAATTAAATTCTAATTCAAGTCCGTCATAATCGCGGTTATCCGTTGCTTGTAATTTATTTTTATTGTGTTTTTCCGCACTGGTAAGAAAATGCAGGTAATCATTTTGGTCACTGTCTACCGCATCGTTTATCGGAATTTTGATATCTGTTCCTTTGGCAGAAGTGGCATTAACGGCAATAATTAAACCACTGGTTGGTCCGCTAATAGTAGCAGAACCATTCATAAACGCATCGCCATAAAAAGCGGCACCTTCTGAATCTGGGGTATTTAAAACTAAAATTCGGTCTGAATTTAAAGATAAATCAAGTTGCCAATCCTCAAATTGGTTGTGCTTAATAAATCCGCCTAATGTACCCTTAGTTTTAAATTTTGTATCTGTGATAGTAGATTCTCTGATGATAAATTTATTCTCGGTAACATCTACCACGGTTTTATCTTCAAACTGATAGTCAGCATTAAGATATGGAATAGCTAAGCCTGCGCCTGAGACAAACAATCTTCCATTGTAATCTAACTTTTCTATTTCGCCGTCTATTCTGGCATTGCCCGATGCAAAACCTCTAATGTTTGAAATAGCATCGCCTCCAATATCACCCAAAATCCCCAAATTGAAGTTATTAAAACTCATATCAACATCCAATAAAGTTTGATTGTTAACAATTTCTATAGTTCCATCAGCACTAAAAGACTCGACGTTTTTATTCTCTAAACTAGAATTAATATAAAATTTCCGGAGCGTTTCATCTCCCGATATGTCTAAATTCATATCACCATACTCAATCCCATTTACGTGCAGTTTTTCTATACGCAGTGATGACGTAGGTTGGAAAACAGTACTATTTTGTTTGAAATTAATGTTACCATTAAGATCGCCTTCAAATCTAAATTTCTCTACATCAGGTGTGACTTTACTCAAATCTACATTCTTAAAAGTAATCTGTAAATCTTTGGACTCACCATCATTTATAAATCCTGAAAAATTAATATTCTCATCGTCATGCGAAAGGATGAAATTTTCGAAAGAAAAATTAGTTAGCTTTTTATCAAAAACCACTCTGTTGTTTTTAGTTTCTTGCTTTTCATTCAAAAACCAAATTTGATCTTTGAATTGCATCTCTGATTTTTTGAAACCTACCACGTTTTGATTTTCGTCATTAATAGTATGATACAAGTTCAAATTATAAAAATCTAACCCTTTTTTACCGCCTTTAAATTCGGTTCTAAAATTCAAAGTATCGTTTGATATGGAATTAATTATGCTAAAATCTCTTATCTTATACTTTTTGGTTTTAATCGAGTCCAATTGAAAATAAGTGTTGTATAATGGATTTCGATTATCAACTTTCACAATAATATTATCGAGTGTATTGTCTGCATACTTAATTTGAGGAGAACTGAAATTTAATCGAAAATCCTTGGCATCAGAACTTATATTCCCTTTCAAAATCGTGTTGGTAGCTATGGAAATTTCGGGGTAAAAAATTTCAATGACCTTACTGAAAATTTCAAAATTAAACTTTATGTACTGATGGCTTCCAATATTATTTGGCTTATAATTGGTGTACAAACTTCCTAACGAATTTTCAACCATATCTACCAATTGATTAAACCGAAATTTCCCAACCACATTACCTTCAATAGCGCCATCAGAAGTAATTTTAATATTTCGTTCGTTCAATTCGTTATAAGCAGAATTAATTGTCAAATAATCAATAAAATAGGTGTCTTTTTTATTTTGATAAGAGAAAGATGTTAAGACGACATCACCCACTAAATTATCAATAGAATTGCCTTTGGTTTGAATTTTAATATCGCCTTTAAAAATAGATATCGTGTCGTTTATAAAATTTAAATTTTTAAGATTAGCATAGTCTATTTTAGTGTGAAAATCTAACACAGTCGCTTTATTGCGTAAATCAACCGTTCCTTCAAAATCCATAAATAAATTTGGGTCATTACTATTTACTTTTCCAACGAAAATTGGATCCTTAAAACTGCCATCCACAATCAATTTAGAATAAGCATAACCATTGTAAGTCAACTTTGATATATCGCCGATGAACTTTGTGTCTAGCAATTTCTGCGTAAATCCTTTTCCATCAATATCAATATTTAAAGAAACTTTACCTACATCTTTTCTATTAAGTAACGAACCTATGTTGAAATCATCAAGTATTACATTTCCAATGTACTTAGCGTTATCAATGTTGTCAATATCTTGCATATTGAGGTCAGACTCTATAAGTCCAAGCGCGGTATTCATTACAAAATTGGCATTGATATACGTCTGTGTTAATTCAGTTGAACCTACAAAAGTGAATTGACCAAATTTTTGTAACGAAGAAGGTAGTTTTTTACCGAGAATATTGGGCAGTAATTGGGTCAAATCCTGATAATTGGAAGTAATTCTATCAAATTCACCTTTCATAAAAAAAGTTCCCGGACTTCTAGGAAATAAGTTTTTAAAGTTTACATCGCCTTTGATTACCGAATTATTGTTATCCTTTAAAAACAAATTGGTCAAATAAAAATCATTTAGCGTTCCGTTAATTTTTGATTTGAGATTGAAGATTTTATTTTTTCCCATTTCGTCATAAAAATAACGAATGTCATTTGTTGCAATTTGGGAATCATCCATTATCACGTCAAAAACTACCTTGTTATTAAAATTGCTAAAGTCTTTTTTATCCCTGTCATATTTTAAAATAACTTGCCCTTTAATATGAGATTCTTCTGTTTTTAAATCTAAATTTTCGAGAGCAATTTTTTTCTTAGTGTAAGTAAAATCAGAAGCCAAATTGGTAACTACTAAACCTCTGTGGTCTTTAAAAGATAATTTTTTAATAGCTGTGCTTACATTTGCTCCTTTTATCTCAAATGTTTTCAAATGACCATTTAAATTAGAAAAATCAACATCTTTAGGATTTTCCCGATTATAATCTGTTAAAGTGAAGTGAGAATTCTTGATGTAAATATTGGACGATGTTAGTAAAAACTTCCCCGAACCCGGTTTACCGTCATCAAAAGCAGCTACAAATAAATCGAGATTTGTGTCTTTTTCATTTTTATAACTAACGATGTTCAACTCAAAGTCGTCTAACCGAATATCACCAAAAATAAGCTTACCATCAACTAAATTTTTAAAACTTAAAATAGATGTTTTTATTCTTTGGGAATAAATTAAAGTATCCTTATGATGATCTAATATCAGTACTTTTTTTAATTTAACGCCACCAAAAAAAGTGATGGCAACCTCGTCAATGGCAATGTTTGTTCCAAAATCTTTATTGATTTTTTCGGTGGCATATTGCGCTATTTTAGTTTGAACAAAAGGTAACGAAAGAGAAATGCTTAGTAATAATAAAAGTAAAAGCAACACCGCAATGGTGCGAAGTACAATTCTTTTAATTTTTTTATAGCGGCTATTTACTTTTATTTTTTCCAATTATTATTCTGCCTTAGGAAAGAAAATTACCTTTGTGAAAAATCGTTACATTTGATTTTCTATTGGATTGTCAAATATAATTCAAATATTGTGCCCTTATGCATCAAAAAGCCGTTTTTATTCTTGCTATAGAAAGTTCGTGTGACGATACTGCAGCTGCCGTTTTGCAGAATAGTGCCGTGCTTTCCAATGTTGTAGCAAGGCAAAGTATTCATGAAGAATATGGCGGTGTGGTTCCAGAATTAGCTTCGCGTGCACACCAGCAAAATATTGTTCCAGTGATTGATGTAGCGTTGAAAAAAGCAGGTATTGCAAAAAATCAACTTTCGGCGATTGCTTTCACTCAAGGTCCAGGATTGATGGGTTCACTCTTGGTGGGTTCTTCTTTTGCAAAATCAATGGCGATGGCCTTGAAAATTCCGCTGATTGCAGTAAACCACATGCATGCGCATATTTTGGCTCATTTTATTGACGAAGAAGGATTTGAAAAACCAACCTTTCCATTTTTGGCGTTAACTATTTCTGGCGGTCATACTCAAATTGTAAAAGTCTGTAGTTTCTTTGACATGGAAATCATTGGCGAAACTACTGATGATGCTATTGGTGAGGCATTTGATAAAACAGCTAAAATACTAGGTTTTCCTTATCCTGGCGGACCATTAATTGACCAATTTGCCCAAGAAGGAAATCCCAAAAAATATACGTTTACCAAACCAAAAGTTCCGGGATTAGATTTTAGCTTTTCGGGATTAAAAACACAAATTTTATATTTCATTCAGAAAAGTGTGGCTGAAAATCCCAACTTTATTGAAGAAAACAAAAATGATATTTGTGCTTCGGTTCAAAATATTATCATTGAGATATTGATGGAAAAACTGAAACTAGCTGTTGCTGAAACCGGTATAACACAAATTGCCATTGGCGGTGGTGTTTCAGCTAATTCAGGAATTAGAACTACGCTAAAAAATGCCGAAGGAAAATATGGTTGGAAAACTTTTATTCCAAAATTTGAATACACCACGGATAACGCTGCAATGATTGGAATAGTAGGTTATCAAAAGTTTTTACACGATAAATTTTCGGATGCTAACGTCGTTTCTAAAGCGAGAATTGAGTTTTAAAATATGATTAAAACAACTATTTTTTTATTTTTAATCCATTCAACATTTTTTGCCCAAAAAAAGAGCGAAGATTTCGATTACCATCAGTTACAATTTGAATTTCGAAAAGAAAAAGTAGATATCATCAAAAAATCAAAAAAAGGAGAAGAAAATATACCTAAACCTCTCTTTTTTTGGTGTCAAGGAAGTCTGCCACAAACTGTAATAAAATATGATGACAATGGAATTTACCAAGTTTTCCCTTTTAACGAAAATGACTTTCTTGATAAATTTCATTTAATTATTGTTGGCAAACCTGGTGTTCAAATTATCGAAGATGTAAAAAAATTGAAATCGAATTATTCTGTTTTAAATGATAGCCTACAAATCCCAAAATCCTATTCAGACAAAAATTATCTTGATTTTTATGTTGAACGAAACAATTTTGTTTTAAAAAAATTAGCTAAAGAAAAATGGGTATCCTCTAAATATCTTGTCGTTGCTGGTCATTCAGAAGGATCAACAATTGCTGCTAAAATGGCAAAAAACAATTCAAGAGTTACACATTTGATTTATTCTGGTGGAAATCCATTTGGAAGGATTTTAAATATTCTTGAAGAAGATATTTATAAAAATAAAAACTATGAAACAATAGAATATTGGAAAACGGTTGTTTCTAATAAAGATAATTTAGAATATAATGGTGGCGATACTTTAAAGTGTACATATGATTTTTCTCAACCATCGTCAGAAAATTTAAAAAAACTTAAAATTCCTGTTTTGATTACTTTTGGAACCAAAGACTGGAGTGCACCATTTAATGATTTATTTTTTGTAGAGACAATCAGAAATAAACAGGATAATTTTACCTTTATTCCTTATCATGGTGTTGAGCACAATTATTTTCCCGTAGATGAAAAATTAGTTCCCAATTTTGAAATGTATAATTGGGACAATGTTGGAAAAGATTGGGCTAATTGGTTAAATAAAAGTAATTAAAATTATGCAACTATTCTACAACGCCAATATCACAGAAACCGCCACTTCTTTTATTTTTGACAAAGAAGAAAGCAAACACATCATCAAAGTATTGCGCAAAAAAGAAGGCGATATTTTGCATGTAACCAATGGTTTCGGGTATTTATTTACAACTGAAATCACGATTGCTTCGGATAATAAATGCACCGTAAAAATCAACTCGTTTGAAAAGCAAGAGAGACCAAAATTCCATTTGCATCTTGCGGTTGCACCAACCAAAATGAATGAACGTTACGAATGGTTTCTCGAAAAAGCTACCGAAATTGGCATTCAAGAAATCACCCCAATTATTTGTGAACATTCCGAAAGAAAAGTCATTAAAACCGATAGATTTCAAAAAATAGTGGAAAGTGCCATGAAACAATCCTTGCATTATTATTTGCCAAAATTAAACGAACCAATTGCCTTTAAAGATTTTATAAAACAAGAATGTATTGGTCAGAAATTCATTGCACATTGCGAAGAAACTGATAAAAAATCATTGAAAAATGAATTAAAAACTAACCAAAATGTAACGATTTTAATTGGTCCCGAAGGTGATTTTTCTGTTAAAGAAATTGATTTTGCTATTCAGAACAACTATATTCCTGTATCTTTGGGCAACACACGATTACGAACAGAAACAGCTGCGGTAGTAGCATGTCATAGTGTGGTTTTAACGAACGAAAATAACTGATAGTGTTTTATGAAAAAACTTTTTTTTCTACTTCTCTTTTTAACTTCAATTGGTTTCTCCCAAGAAATAGCGCTTTTAAAATACAACGGCGGAGGCGATTGGTATGCAAATCCTACTTCGCTACCCAATTTGATTAAATATGCCAATCAAACCATCAACACCAATATAAAATCAAAACCAGCCACAGTTGAACCTGGAAGTCCAGATATTTTTGGTTATCCGTTTGTGCACATGACGGGTCATGGTAATGTAGTTTTTAGTGATGCGGAAATCATTAATTTAAGAAATTACATGCTGTCTGGAGGATTTCTTCATGCCGATGATAATTATGGCATGGATCAATACATTCGAAGAGAAATTAAAAGAGTTTTTCCAAACAATGACATGGTCGAAATTCCTGCTAATCATCCCATTTTTCAAAAACCAAATGTTTTTGCCAAGGGATTGCCAAAGATTCACGAGCACGATAACAAACGTCCGCAAGCATTTGGCATTTTTATAGAAAACCGATTGGTTTTTTTATATACATTTGAATGTGATTTAGGCGACGGTTGGGAAGACCAAGAAGTACATAATAACCCGAAAGAAATTCGCGAAAAAGCATTAAAAATGGGTACTAATATTTTGAATTATATTTTTAAAAACTAAAAAATGATGAGTTCAAAAATAATTGCCAACGGAATTTTGAGAGCGATAGCCGCTATTGTTTTGGTAGGATTAGGACTGTATTTTCTTTATCTTATCCAATCGGTAATTATTTATTTGGTTGTTGCTTTCATTTTAACCCTTATTGGGAATCCTATTTTGGACTTTTTTAAACAGAAACTAAAGTTCAATCACATCTTTGCAACGGTAGCCACATTGAGTGTCTATTTTCTAATTATCATCGGTTTGTTATTGCTTTTTGTGCCGCTAATTATGACACAAGGCGAAAGTTTATCACTTTTAAATACTGCCGAAATCGAAAAAAATATTGTACAATTATTTGATAAAATTGCCATCTATTTAGACAGTCACAACATTGACTCCAAAAAAGTTTTTAAAGAAGCTAACTTAGGCTCA
Organism: Flavobacterium aureirubrum; assembly: GCF_038739835.1. Taxonomy (NCBI): domain Bacteria; kingdom Pseudomonadati; phylum Bacteroidota; class Flavobacteriia; order Flavobacteriales; family Flavobacteriaceae; genus Flavobacterium; species Flavobacterium aureirubrum. The sequence continues at coordinate 119,508 of NZ_JBCGDO010000005.1, read as the reverse complement.
AAACTAGATTTTAGTTTTATTCCAAATTTATTTAATCATATTATAAATGCTTTGAGTAGTTTCGGTGTAGGATTGGCTTCTGTTCTATTTATTACTTTTTTCTTTTTAAAGGATAGAATAAATTTCATCATTGCTGCAAAACAATTAATTCCTGAACCGCAAGAAGAAAAAATACTTAACTCGCTGCACAAAATCAACCATTTATTATCGAGATACTTTATTGGTTTATTGCTTCAACTGTTTATTGTTTTTGTTTTATACTTAATTGTTTTACTAATTTTTGGCGTTCAGAACGCTATTGTGATTGCATTTTTATGTGCTATTCTGAATATTGTGCCATACATCGGACCACTAATTGCATCATTTGTTGCAGCACTATTGACAATGTTGAGCAATTTAGGTGGCGATTTTCAAACGCAAATGTTACCATTGACAATCTATGTAATGATCGGTTTTTGGATAGTGCAACTAATTGACAACAATGTATCTTCACCAATTATTTTTTCAAAAAGTGTTAGCTCGCATCCGCTAGAAATATTCTTAGTAGTTTTGATTGCAGGATTTTTATTTGGAATTATAGGAATGATTGTAGCAATTCCTTTTTATACTATACTTAAAGTTTTTGGCAAAGAATTTTTTCCAGAAAACATAATTATAAAATTGCTAACCAAAAACATCTAGTATGGTTCAATCCATATTATCCGAAGAAATTCAACACTTTATTAATGAAAAAATAAATGCTGATGTTACAAAATTAGCATTGCAAAAAAATCCTTTTCCTGAAGTGGAATGGAGTCTTATTCTACAACAAGTAGCAGCCAAACAAAAAGCAAAAAGTAAACTTCCCACTTGGTTTAAAACCCAAAATATTTATTATCCCAGTAAAATTGCTGTTGAGCAAACTTCATCTGAAAAAACAGCTGAATATAAAGCTTCTTTAGTTTCTGGAGACCATTTAATCGATTTAACGGGTGGTTTCGGCATAGACGATTATTATTTTTCAAAACGGTTAAAACACGTTATTCACTGCGAAATAAACGAAGAATTATCTCAAATTGTAAGTCATAATTTTGAGCAATTAAAGTCTAAAAATATTGAATGCATTACTGGCGATAGTTATCAGATTTTAAAGAATTTAAATCAAAAATTCGATTGGATTTATATTGATCCTTCAAGAAGAAATGAAGCAAAAGGCAAAGTTTTCATGCTAAAAGATTGTATGCCAAATGTGCCTGAAAATTTGAACTTTTATTTTGATTATGCCGCCAATATTATGATTAAAACGGCACCAATTCTGGATATTGCTGCAGGTTTATCAGAACTAAAAAGTGTGAAAGCCATTCATATCATTGCCGTTGAAAATGAGGTAAAAGAACTACTATGGATTTTAGAAAAAGACTATGTTCAGCAGATTAAAATCCATACTTTAAATATTTTGAAAGAAAAAAGGGAAGAGTTTAATTACAACTACCAATCTGAAAACAGAACCAATTATAATTTGCCAAAAAAATACTTGTTTGAACCCAACGCAGCAATTATGAAATCAGGTGGATTTGATGTTATTCCTGCAGTTTTTAACCTTGAAAAACTGCATAAAAACTCGCATTTATACACTTCTGAAAATAAAATCGATTTTCCTGGCAGAGTTTTTGAAATGCAAAGTTACTTTGATTACAACAAAGCCAATTTGAAACAATTTCTAGAAAATAAAAAAGCCAATATCACCACAAGAAACTTTCCAGAAACTGTGGAAAATATTCGCAAAAAATGGAAGATTTCAGACGGTGGCGATGCATATTGTTTTTTTACAACTGATATGAATAACAATAAAATAGTTTTACTTTGCAAAAAATTAAAATAAGTAATGAAAAATCTACTTTTTACGCTGTTTCTTTTTAGTTCATTTTTTGTTTTAGCCCAACAACCATGTGAGATTGATATTGATGTAACCGATAGTTTGGGAACATATAAAACAACAAAACAACAGATGATTTTTGAGAGAAGCTTCGCCGGAAATTCAACTAATATCTATTTTGCTTTATCAAGTAATAATGGAGTTTTAGGTCTAGAAATCCAGCAATTGATGAGTAGCTTTGATTTTGTAAAAGCTACTTGTTTTGATGCAAACTCCAAGATTTATCTACAATTAAACAATGGTAAAATTATTTCTTTATTTTACTACGGAAATGAAACTTGTGGTTCATTGATAAGAAATGATAAAAACCAAAACACACGAGTTATATCTGGAACTTTTCTATTTACAAAAGAAAACTATGAAGAATTAAAGTTATCACAAGTTACATTTATGCGGATAAAGTATGCAGGTGAAACTATTGATTATCCGTTTAAAACTTCATTTGTTTCAGAAATGGATAAAAAAACATACCAACCTGAAAACTACTTTATAAATTATTTGAAATGTATCGAAAATTAGTTGCAATTCCATTTTAAGTTTTCCACCTTATCGGTATTGCTTCCGTTTAAATTATAATGCCACCATTCTGAGTCAAACGGTTTGAAGTTGTTTTGCAGCATAACCTCTTTCAAAAATTTTCTATTGGCTAAAATTTCTTCGGTCAGATTTTGATAATTATGACTGGCTTCTTCTCCAAAAAAATCAAATTTCGTACCCATATCAACTTCAATACCCAAAGAGTCTACTAATGTAATATCCACAGCGCCACCACGATTATGAATAGAACCTTTTTTAGGATTGGCAACATAAGTGGCGTTGGGAACTAGCTGAAACATCTTTTTCTGAATGGCTTTTGGCCTGTAGCAATCAAATATTTTTATTCGATAACCATTTTCCAAAAAAGTTTTATTGGCTTCAAGCAGTGACTTCACGGTTTTCACTCTCAAAAAACACTCGTCACACGGATATACTTTTTCTTTCAAAAAATTATCATCGGTAGCATATTTCATGTCATATACAAAGTCATTGCTGTAGTTTTTGAGGTTAACGAATTTGTTTTCATCAACTTCATTTGAAATGTCTAATAAAACAGTTGATTTTGTGGAGTCGAGTTGCGTGGATTTACAAGAAAACAGCAGTACTGAAAAGCACCATAAAAGAATTATTTTTTTGAATTTCATTTTAAGATAATAAAAAAATTAAGTGGTAAACTAAACTATATAAGTCATATAAGGAAATATAAAACATTTGCTTGAAATTCATTGGTTGAAATAACAACCTAAATGAAACTTTACTCCTTAATGTTTCAAAAAAACATTCTTCTTAAACGATCTTATAAAACTTATATGGTAAATTATATCTCATCAGATGTGAAAGTCGTAAAACTTCTTTTCTTGAACGGGCGAACAATTAATCGTCCTTCTCTATCTAAACGAATGTAATTGTAAACCCAATTTAAAAAAACAACAGCTTTGTTTTTAAAACCAATCAAGGAAAACAGATGGACAAACATCCAAACAAACCAAGCAAAAATACCGCTAAAATGATAATTCGGTAAATCGACAACAGCTAAATTTCTTCCAATAGTGGCCATCGAACCTCTGTCATTATATTCAAAGGCTTTCATTGGTTTATTTTGAATTAAATTGACTAGATTTTCTCCCAATAAAACACCTTGTTGTATTGCGGGTTGCGCCATCATTGGATGTCCTTGTGGGAACAATTCAGTTTCCATCGAAGCAATATCGCCGATAGCAAAAATATTTTCATAGCCAACCACTTGATTGTATTGATTAACTCGAATACGTTCCACTTTTTCTACCAAGGATTTAGCGTTCAATCCTGCCACTTTTGCACCTTGAACGCCAGCTGTCCAAATAACCGTTGCTGTGTCAAATACTAAATCTGAATTGGTTGTAACTGTTTTTCCATCATAGTTAGTCACGCGCACATTTTTCCAAATTTTAACTCCTAAATCAAGAAGAAATTGTTCCGCTTCAGCAGATGACTTTTCACTCATGGTATTCAAAACTCTATCGCCACTCTGAATTAAATTGATTTGCATTTTATCGATATCTAAATCAGGATAATCTTTTTGCAAAATCGCTTTTTTCATTTCGGCTAAAGCGCCAGCTAATTCTACGCCAGTTGGACCAGCGCCAACAAGAACGAAGTTGATGAGCAAATTTCTTTCAGCTTCATCTTTAACCAAAACGGCTTGTTCAAAATTTTCTAGAATTAAACTTCTTATGTTCAATGATTGCGGTATTGTTTTCATTGACATGGCATTTCGTTCTATTTCTTTATTACCAAAATAATTGGTTTTAGAACCAGTGGCAATGACTAAATAATCATAGTGCAAATCACCTATTTCAGAAATAACTTTTTGATTTACGGTATCAATTTCCTTAACCGATGTCAATCTAAAATAGAAATCTTTGTATTCCTGTATCACTTTCCTTATTGGATAAGCAATAGAACCAGCTTCTAATCCGCCAGTAGCCACTTGATACAACAAGGGTTGAAACGTATGATAGTTATGTTTATCCAGTAAAACTACCTGCAGATTTTTATTCCGTAGCTTTTTGGCTATTGCAATACCAGCAAAACCAGCACCAATGATTACAACGCGCGGATGATTTGAAGTGGGAATATTCATTTTTAAATTATTCTTCGCTTGAAAAAGCAACATCGCCTTTCCAATTCATAAAACCACCTTCGAGATTATAGGTGGTTTCAAAGCCCAATTGATTCATAATAGCACAAGCTTGAGCACTTCGTCCACCGGCTTTACAGTAAACGTAGTAATTTTTTGTTTTATCTAATTCCTCCAAAGCATAAATAAAACCTTGTCCTTTATAAATATCTATATTTATTGCTTTAGGAATAAAACCTTCGTCACATTCATCTGGCGTTCTTACATCAAGAATAACAGCATTTGAGTCTCTATCTAATTTTGATTTCCAATCTTCTTGTGATAAATTCATATTCATATAATTTGATTAACAAATATAGCGATTTTCAAAATGCTACAACTCATTTAAATTCGTCAAAAACTCGTAAGGAAAGATTAACAAAAAAATAACAGTTCATTTGTATATACAAATAAAAAATAAAATAAATTTGTATCTACAAATATTGTAAATGTAATTATGAAGATTGAGGAAATTATAAAATCAAATGTTGCTTTAAAGGATAGCAAAAAAGTAATGCTTAACATCTTCTATGCACAAAATGTGATTAATGATAAATTCAATGAGATATTGAAACCTTATGATTTATCAGGTGAGCAATACAATGTTTTGAGAATTTTAAGAGGTCAGAAAGGAAATCCTGCTAACATGTGCGTAATCCAAGAGCGAATGTTAGCCAAAAACAGCAATACAACTCGATTGATAGATAAATTGTTGCTTAAAGATTTAGTAACAAGAGATGTTTGCCCTGTGAATAGAAGAAAAATTGAAGTGCTTATTACGGCAAAAGGACTGGAGATTTTGGCAATTTTAGATCCTAAAGTAGAAGAACACGAACTTTTTTTCGCTCAAAATTTGAATGCAAAGGAATTAGAAAATTTAAATACATTATTGGAAAAATATAGAAACACAAATAAAAATTAATATACTATGAGTAATTTTATTAAAGATGCCAATTGGCGTTATGCCACAAAAAAGTTCGATGCCACAAAAAAAGTATCTGATGAAGATTTCAATACTTTGAAAGAAGCTATTAGATTAAGCGCTTCCTCTTATGGGTTACAACCATACAAAGTTTTTATTATTGAAAATCCAGAGCTGAGAGCAAAAATTCAGCCAGTTGCGTGGGGACAATCACAAATTATTGATGCTTCTCATCTTATCGTTTTTGCTAATATCACTAATTTTGGTGATGCAGAAATCGATGCAAGTTTAGCATTAACGGCTGAAACTAGAGGTTTACCATCTGATGCATTGAAGGGTTATGGCGACTTCATGAAATCTAAAATTTCAACACTTCCTGAAGAAACAAGGAATGTTTGGACCGCAAAACAAACCTATTTAGCGTTGGGCAATTTATTGAATGCTGCAGCAGAATTAAGAATTGACGTAACTCCAATGGAAGGTTTTGAGCCTGAAAAAGTAAATGAAATCTTGGGATTAAATAAACAAGGATTGAATGCCACATTACTTGCAACAGTAGGATATCGTCATGAAGATGATGCCACACAACACTATATTAAAGTAAGAAAATCAAACGACGAATTATTTATCACTTTATAATCTAATAACTAAAAACAAAGAAAAAATGAAAAATTTAAAGACAATTGCTTTAGCATTATTAGTAGTTTTAGCAACAACTTCCGCTACTGCACAGAACAAAAAAATCAACGTTGAAAAAAGTAAAATTAACTGGGTTGGAGAAAAAGTTACAGGAAAACACTCAGGTACTCTCGACTTCAAAGATGGTGTAATCATTTTCCAAAAGAACAAATTAGCTGGTGGAATTTTTACAGTAAACATGACATCTTTAACCGTAACGGATATCAAAGCAGGTGAAGGAAAAGAAAAATTAGAAGGCCACTTAAAAGCTGATGATTTTTTTGGTACTGAAAAGTTTCCAACTGCGAAATTGGAATTCAAAACTATTGCCACAAAATCTGCTGAACTATACACCGTAACTGCTGATTTAACAATCAAAGGAATTACAAAACCGATAACTTTTGACTTAAATGTTAAAGGAAATTCAGCAACCACTACGTTAAAAGTAGATAGAACTAAATATGATATTAAATATAATTCAAAAAGTTTCTTCGAAAGCATTGGAGACAAAGCAATCTACGATGAATTCGAATTATCAGTTGCTTTACAGTTCTAATAAATTGGGAAAAATTTTTATGAAAAAGCTAACCTCGAAAAAAAATTCGAGGTTTTTTTATTTTTTTATTTGATAATCAAAAACACTTGGTTACATTTGTATCAAGAACAAAAAAATGAATTCAAATTTAAATACAACTTGGTGGTGGAACATTTTACGTCAATCGTCGTGAACTGAACTGCTATAAGTATATTTTAAAACTAAATATCCAAAAGGCTTGTCAATCACGACAAGCCTTTTTTTTATGCTGCATTTATTTCAGCATCTTAATTAAAATTCAAACTATGAAAATATATCAATTACGTACACACTTTAAACAAATTCTAGCAGATACGATCACACCTGTCAGCATTTATTTAAAACTTAGGGATAAATTCCCAAATAGTATTTTGCTCGAAAGTAGTGATTATCATACCGCAGACAACAGTTTTTCATACATCTGTTGCAATCCAATAGCTACTATAAAAATCGAAAACGGAAAGCTGTCTAAAACATATCCTGATAATACCGGTGATGAAATCAAAATCGATTCTACTTGTAATATAGCCAATAGTATTCAAGAATTTGCCTCTCAATTTCAACCTAAAAAGTTAGATTTTAAGTTCATCAATAACGGATTATTTGGCTATATGGGTTACGATGCTGTCCAATATTTTGAAAAAATTACCATTTCAAAAAAAGAAAATGATCTTGCCATTCCAGAACTATTTTATGCAGTATACCAAAATATAATTGCTATCAATCATTTTAAAAACGAGGCATATATTTTTTGTCACAGCATCAACAATACCAATAACATCCAAGAAATTGAGCAATTATTGCAAACCAAAACATTTGCTAGCTATTCTTTTACCAAAGAAAATAAACCTATTTCCAATTTAACCGATGACGAATTTAAAACCCATGTTTCGTTGGCAAAAAAGCATTGTCATCGTGGTGATGTTTTTCAGCTAGTTTTGTCACGACGATTTACACAATCTTTCAAAGGCGACGAATTTAACGTTTACCGAGCGTTAAGAAGCATCAATCCTTCACCCTATTTGTTCTTTTTTGATTATGGAAATTTCAAAATATTTGGTTCTTCTCCAGAAGCACAATTGATTATTAAAAATAACCATGCCGAAATTCATCCTATTGCTGGAACTTTCAAAAGAACAGGAAATGATGAGCAAGATGCTGAATTAGCTAAAAAAATAGCAGAAGACGTTAAAGAAAACAGCGAACATGTAATGTTGGTTGATTTAGCTAGAAACGATTTAAGCCGAAATTGCACTGATGTCAAAGTGGAAAAATATAAAGAAGTACAATTCTTTTCCCATGTCATTCATTTGGTTTCTAAAGTAACCGGAAAACTTGTTGGAAGTTCAATGAAATTAGTTGCTAATACTTTTCCTGCTGGAACGTTAAGTGGCGCACCAAAACATAAAGCCATGCAATTAATCGAAAGTATAGAAAACAGAAACCGAACCTTTTATGGCGGTGCCATTGGTTTCATGGATTTTAAAGGCAATTTTAATCATGCGATAATGATAAGAACTTTTTTGTCTAAAAACCATCAACTACACTATCAAGCTGGCGCCGGAATTGTAGAAAGTTCCAAGGAAGAAAATGAAATGCAAGAAGTGTATAATAAATTGGGTGCACTAAATAAAGCATTGGATTTAGCAGAAACAGTTTAGTGTTCAGTGTTAAGAAATTAGTATTCAGCAATATAAAATACCATGAAAAAAATAGCAGTTATCGATAATTACGACAGTTTCACGTATAACTTAGTACATTACTTGGAAGATTTAGATGCAAAAGTAACCGTGTTTAGAAACGATGAATTCGAGTTAGAAGAATTACAATCATTTGAGAAAATAGTTCTTTCGCCTGGACCAGGAATTCCGAACGAAGCAGGTTTGCTTTTGGAAGTTATAAAAAAATACGCAGAAAGCAAGAGTATTTTGGGTGTTTGTTTAGGTCAGCAAGCCATCGGAGAAGTTTTTGGAGGTCATTTGATAAACTTAGAAAAAGTATATCATGGCGTGGCAAAACCTGTAACACAAACTGTAAAAGACGAAATACTTTTTAAGGGTTTACCGCAAATTTTTGATGTAGGACGATATCATTCTTGGGTGGTTTCAAATGACAAATTTCCCGAAGTTTTAGAGATAACTTCGGTGGATGAAAACGGACAAATAATGTCTTTACGTCACAAAACACTAGATATCAAAGGAGTTCAATTTCATCCCGAAAGCGTTTTGACACCTTTTGGTAAACAAATTTTGGAGAATTGGGTTACTAGTTAGTGTTCAGTCGTAGTTTGCATAATTCAGTTACCTTTTAAAATAATTTACAAAATGAAAACAATTTTAAATAGATTAATCAATCACGAAACGCTTTCACAAGACGAAGCGAAAGCAGTTTTGGTCAATATTTCCGCAGGTCAATACAATCCAAGTCAAATTTCGGCATTTCTAACTGTGTACATGATGCGAAACATCACTATTGAAGAGCTTTCGGGTTTTCGTGAGGCGCTTTTGGAACTTTGTATTCCAATTGATTTTTCTGCATACAACACCATCGATTTATGTGGCACTGGTGGTGACGGTAAAGACACGTTCAATATTTCTACTTTGGCGTCATTTATTACTGCTGGCGCTGGCATAAAGGTTGCTAAACACGGAAATTATGGCGTTTCATCTATTTCTGGTTCTAGTAATGTAATGGAAAGTCTGGGCGTGAAATTCAGTAATGACAGTAGTTTTTTGACGAAGTGCATTGAAGAAGCCAATATTGCGATTCTTCATGCACCACTATTTCATCCAGCTATGAAAAATGTGGGACCAATCCGAAGAGAATTAGGAGTAAAAACCTTTTTCAATATGCTTGGTCCGATGGTTAATCCTTCGTTTCCTAAAAACCAATTGGTTGGTGTTTTTAGTTTGGAATTAGCGCGAATGTACGCTTACTTATACCAAAATACGGATGTAAACTACGCCATTCTGCATGCTTTGGATGGTTATGACGAAATTTCGTTAACTGGCGATGCCAAAATGATTAGCCGCAATGCCGAAAACATTATCAACCCGTATGATTTTGAACTTTCCAAATTGCAATACGAAGACATTAAAGGTGGAGAAACCATTGCGAGTTCTGCAAATATTTTTATGGAAATTATCTCTGGAAAAGGCACCGATGCACAGCAAAATGTTGTTTGCGCCAATGCAGCTTTAGCCATCGCAACGGTGGAAAATTCACCAATTATTCATGCTTTCGCTAAAGCACAAGAAAGTTTACAATCGGGAAAAGCCCTAGAAAAATTACAAAAATTACAACAAATCAGCCAAGCATCATGACAATTTTAGATCAAATAATCGCTAGTAAAAAGAAAGAAATCGCTCTAAAAAAAGCAGTTGTTTCAACTCAACAATTGGAAAATAATGACTTATTCAATTCAAAAACTGTTTCTTTAAGCAAATCGATATTGAATTCACCATTCGGAATTATTGCCGAACACAAGCGTCGTTCTCCTTCAAAAGACATTATAAACACTAGTTTATCGGTTGAAGAAGTAGTTACAGGATATGAAAGTTCTGGTGCAAGTGGAATTTCTATATTAACAGATAATCAATATTTTGGAGGTTCATTAGATGATTTACTTTTAGCAAAAGCTTCAGTAAAAACACCTTTACTACGCAAAGAATTTATCATCGATGAATTTCAAATTTTAGAAGCCAAAGCGCATGGTGCCGATGCTATTCTATTAATAGCTGCAGTTTTAACGCCAACAGAAATCAAAATACTTTCTGAATTTGCACAATCGCTTGCTTTAGAAGTTTTATTGGAAGTTCACAGTTTAGAAGAACTGCTAAATAGCAGCATGCCAAGTCTTGATATCATTGGAGTAAACAATAGAAACTTAAAAACCTTCGAGCTAGATTTAAAAACCAGTATTGATTTGTTTGAACACATTCCGCAAGACTTTGTTGCCATTTCAGAAAGTGGAATTAACAATCCTAAAGATGTTTGGCAATTAAAAAATGTGGGTTTTCAAGGCTTTTTAATTGGAGAAAACTTCATGAAAACAAACAATCCTGGCGAGAGTTTGGGTCAATTCATCAATCAATTGAAAACAAATGGACATTAAAATTAAAATATGTGGGATGAAGTTTGATGAAAATACGCAACAAATAGCAGCTTTACAACCTGATTATTTAGGGTTTATTTTTTATGAAAACTCGCCTAGAAATAAGAAAAACAACATCCCAACTTTGGATAAAGCCATCCAAAAAGTAGGCGTTTTTGTGAACGCTTCTTATGACGAAATTGAAGTAATAGTAAAACAACACGAACTCAATTTGGTACAATTACACGGTGATGAAACGCCAGAACTATGTCAAGAAGTTGAAAATAATTTAGCTAAAGTAATCAAAGCATTTTCAATAGATAAACAATTTAATTTCAATATCTTAAATACTTACAACAAATCGTGTACTTACTTTTTATTTGATACTAAAGGTGATCATTATGGTGGAAACGGATTTACCTTTGATTGGACTATTTTAGCTAACTACCATTTGGACAAGTCCTATTTTTTAAGCGGTGGTATCGGACTAGAAAATACAAATGAAGTCAAAGAGTTTCTTAGCCAAAACTACGCCAAAAACTGTGTAGCCATTGATTGCAACAGTCAACTTGAAATTTTACCAGGTTTGAAATCGATTGAAAAAACAAAACAGTTAATCCACACTTTTAAAAAATAAAATATGCAAACGAGTTACAATGTAGATGAAAAAGGCTTTTATGGCGAATTTGGCGGCGCATTTATCCCAGAAATGCTTTATCCTAATGTAGAAGAACTTCGCCAACAGTACTTAAAAATTTCTGCAGAAGATAGCTTTCAAAAGGAGTTTCATTTTTTGCTACAAGAATATGTAGGAAGACCAACACCACTCTATTATGCGGAACGTTTATCAAAGCAATTCAATACTAAAATCTATTTGAAACGCGAAGATTTGTGTCATACTGGTGCGCACAAAATCAACAATACTATTGGTCAAATTCTTCTAGCGAAAAGACTAGGAAAAACCAGAATCATCGCAGAAACAGGCGCAGGTCAACACGGCGTTGCAACAGCTACTGTTTGTGCGTTAATGGGTTTAGAATGTATTGTTTATATGGGAGAAGTTGACATTGAACGTCAAGCGCCAAATGTAGCGCGAATGAAAATGCTCGGTGCCGAAGTTCGTCCGGCGACATCAGGTTCCAAAACCTTAAAAGATGCCACAAACGAAGCCATTCGTGATTGGATTAGCAATCCTATTGACACTTTTTACATCATCGGTTCGGTAGTTGGACCTCATCCTTATCCTGATATGGTTGCGCGATTTCAAAGTGTGATTTCGCAAGAGATTAAACACCAACTTCTTGAAAAAGAAAATCGCGAAAACCCTGATTATGTAATTGCCTGTGTTGGCGGCGGAAGCAATGCTGCTGGTGCTTTTTATCATTTTTTGGATGATGAAAATGTGAAGTTAATTGCAGTAGAAGCAGCAGGAAAAGGGATTGATACTGGTGAAAGTGCCGCAACTTCGGTTTTGGGCAAAATTGGAATCATTCATGGAAGCAAAACGCTTTTGATGCAAACACAGGACGGACAAATCACAGAACCCTACTCTATTTCTGCAGGATTGGATTATCCTGGTGTTGGTCCGATGCATGCTAACTTATATCAAACACAAAGAGCGGAATTCATCGCCATTACCGATGAAGATGCCATGCAAGCTGGGATTGATTTAGCAAAAACCGAAGGAATTATTCCAGCGATAGAAACCGCGCACGCTTTTGCTGTTTTTCATTATAAAAAGTTTAAGCCAAATGATGTTGTCGTTGTCAATTTATCTGGTCGTGGTGATAAAGATTTGAATACCTATATTAATTATTTTAAACTATAAAAATGGATCGAATTCAACAGGTGTTTTCAAAAAACAAAAAAATACTATCTATCTATTTTACAGCAGGTTTTCCGAAACTAAATGATACAAAAAGTTTAATAGAAAATTTAGCAAAAAAGAACGTTGACATCATCGAAATAGGCTTGCCGTTTAGCGATCCTTTGGCTGATGGACCTATTATTCAAGCCAGTTCAACACAAGCCTTGGAAAACGGCATGACATCAGAATTGCTTTTTGAACAATTAAAAGATATCCGTAAAACGGTAACTATTCCATTAATTATTATGGGATATTTTAATCCGATGCTGCAATTTGGAATAGATTCATTTTTAAAAAAATGCCAAGAAACTGGGATTGACGGCTTGATTATCCCCGATTTACCGCTAGAAATCTACCTATCGGAATACAAAGAACGATTTGAACATTATGGTATCGCATTGATATTTCTCATCACACCTCAAACCTCAAAGGAGCGAATTCGATTGATTGACGACAACTCTAATGCTTTTATCTACATGGTGAGTACAGCAAGTGTTACGGGAAGTAGAGAACGATTTGATGAAAACCAAATGAATTACTTTGAACGAATTTCAAATATGAATTTAAAAAACCCACAACTAGTTGGCTTCGGCATCAGTAATAAAACCACTTTTGAACAAGCTACAAGACATCAAAAAGGTGCAATTATCGGCAGTAGTTTTATTCAATTTGTGACTAAAAATGGAGTTGATACAGTTGATAATTTTATCGAAACTATTATTTAATTAAAATAGCATATACAATTGGAAACAAATATTTTAACTATTTGATATAGATTTTACTTATACTGCTTGAATTATGGCACTTTTTAACTTTAACCATTTAATTATTAACAATTTACATCATAAGAAGAACAATTTGTTAAATTTGTCTCATTCAAGTTAAAATTAGGAACTTAAAATCGGATAGATATGAGACTTTTTACTTCGCATGAAAAAAAAGTAATTGCCGAGCTTTGTAGAAAAAGTGAAGACATCGGCAACGACATTAACAAAGAAATTAATGAACTTTTTGAGGACTTAAAAACGGATTATGAGGAGAACAAAATGGTCTTACAAGAGTTTAGTGAATTTGTTGCCGAACTAGAAACCAAACTTTCTCCACAAGATATTGAAAAACTCCACTCCTTCTCGTCACGATTATATAAAGTAAAACGGTGCGCTAAAAAAGGTGTGGAAGCCGTTCGCGAAATAGCTAGAGATCAAAAGAGAGCAACAATCGAAACCGTTAGAGAATATCAGGAATATCTTTATGTATAAACTACCTTGTAAAAACTAACGAATTCCCTTTGCTTAAATTTGCATCAAATGAATAACCTTCGTAATTAAATCCTTTTAAATCGTCCATTGTTTCTGCATTAGTGTCTAAAATATAACGCACCATCATACCTCTTGCTTTTTTAGCAAAGAAACTAATCATTTTGAGCTTTCCGTCTTTGAAGTCCTTAAATTCGGGAGTAATTACTGGAACTTTTAATTTTTTAGTATCAACCGCACTAAAATATTCATTACTGGCGAGGTTTAAAAACAATTCGCCATTTTCCAATTCTGAATTCAAGGTTTCGGTTATAGTACTCTTCCAAAACTCATATAGATTTTTGTTTTTACCAATCGCTATAGCGGTTCCCATTTCTAATCGATAGGCCTGCATTAAATCCAATGGTTTTAACAAGCCATACAATCCTGATAAAATTCGCAGTTTGTTCTGCAAAACGGCTAATTTGCCTTCAGGCAAAGTATATACATCCAATCCGGTATAAACATCGCCATCAAAAGCGTAAACTGCTTGTCGAGCATTTTCTATAGTAAATGGCGTTTGCCATTCTTGATTGCGTTGCCAATTCAGTGTAGCCAATTTATCTGAAATAGCCATCAAAGCGGATAAATCACTGGGCTTTTTCTTTTTTAAGGTATTCTGAATAGTACTTGCTTCCTTTAAAAACTGTGGTTCAGTATAGGTGTTCGTTGGCACTACTTTTTCAAAATTCAAAGATTTAGCAGGCGAAATGACGATTTTCATAACTTTAATTTTAATAAGTCAAAAATACGATTAATTGTGATAACAAAAAACGATAGCAAAATCTTAATTCTATATATTTGCTTGATTAAATCGATATAGTAATGGAAGAATGCATCTCTGTTTTTGATATGCTTAAAATTGGTGTTGGACCATCAAGCTCACACACACTTGGACCATGGCGCGCCGCAGAACGATTTCTATCGGAATTAAAACTAGAAAATATACTTAAAAGTACAACTCGAGTTAAAGTTGATTTGTATGGTTCATTATCTTTAACTGGAAAAGGTCATGCTACTGATTTGGCAGTAATGCTTGGATTAGCAGGTCAAGATCCTGAATACATTCCTATTGTGAATATTGCTTCGATAATCAAAGAAATCGAAGATAAAAACGAAATCAATTTAGGCAATGAGATAGTAATTCCGTTTTACTTTTTACAGGACATCGTTTTCAACAAAAACTTCTTGCCTTTTCATGCCAATGGAATAAAATTTACTGCTTTCCTCGATGACAATAGCGAATATGAGTCTACCTTCTACTCTATTGGCGGCGGATTTGTAGTAAAAGAAGAACGCATTAATGCAAAGAAAAAACACCAAATAAAATGTGCATTTCCTCATCCAATTCAAAACGCTGCAGAATTATTGCAGTATACAATCAAGGAAAATAAATCAATTTCAGAAATTGTTTATGTCAATGAAATTTCGATGCGTCCTGAAGCAGAAGTGCACAGCGAATTAATGCGAATTTGGAATACGATGCTTGAATGCATGTTCATTGGTTGCCACAGCGAAGGAATACTTCCCGGCGGATTAAATGTGCGTCGACGCGCTTTTGATATGCACCAAGGATTAATAGGACTGGCGAATTATAATTCTCCTCAAGAATGGTTAGAAACAATTAGAAAAACAGAAGTTAAATTTCGACAAATCTTGAAATGGGTTTCCTGTTTTGCATTGGCTGTAAACGAAGTAAACGCAGCCCTAGGTCGTGTTGTAACCGCACCAACCAACGGAAGTGCTGGTGTTATTCCTGCGGTTTTAATGTATTATTTGGTTATTGAAAATCATAATGCGGGCGAAAAAGAAATCAAACAATTCTTGATGGTTGCTGGAGAAATTGGTAGTATTTTCAAAAAAGGTTCGACGATTTCTGCTGCAATGGGTGGATGCCAAGCCGAGATTGGGGTTTCCTCTGCCATGGCTGCCGCAGCACTTTGTGAAGTTATGGGCGGAACAACAGAGCAAGTTTTAATGGCAGCTGAAATAGCTATGGAACATCATTTAGGTTTAACTTGTGACCCTATTGGTGGTTTGGTTCAAATTCCGTGTATTGAACGCAATACTATGGGTGCCATCAAAGCCATTAATGCTGCCGAACTCGCCATGGAAACTGATGCCAAGAATGCCAAAGTTCCTTTAGACAAAGTAATTGACACCATGTGGCAAACGGCAAAAGACATGAATTCTAAATACAAAGAAACCAGCGAAGGCGGATTAGCCCTTTCTGTAAACATGGCCGACTGTTAATTAATTTTACACAAAAAGAAACGGAGACAACTGTTAAAGTTATCTCCGTGTCCAACTGAATAATTAAAAACCTTTTATCGTTCCGGTTTTGAAATATACTTCCTTATCGGGTGTATAATTCAATATTTCCGTTGGCATCTTTTAATTTTAGCTCATTAAGCGTTAAATTCATAATATCCTGCGTTGTAGATACGCCTTCAATAACCTTTGTTAAATTATTATTTGACCTAGAATTAATCCCTAAGTCAGTGAACAACGCACAAGGGTCAAGCGTTGAGTCATAGTTTCCTTCTTCTACCGTGTTATCCGATTTTAATCGCATGAAATCTTTTTCACAACCCGATTGATTTTGTGGCGCATCAATTAATGTTTCTGTTTCACCAATTAATGTTCCTACTTTACTAATCTCCCATTTGCCCGCCAAAGGAACCAATGTTTCCCCTTCGTTGTCGTCATCACTACATGAAGTAGCCAGTAATCCTAAACCACCAATTAATAAAGCAGCTAGTATACTTCTACTTTTAATGTTTACATTTTTCATAATTCCCTTTGTTATTTTGTTAGATACAAAGTTACTTGGGAAGCCAACGAAGCGTGTTACAGAATTATAGTTATTACTTGTATAAATCAATAAGCGTATTTTACAATTGCTTAAAATTCGAAAGACAAGCTTGTTGTCCAAAAGAAATTAGCGTTTACTGGTTCGGCATTAGTTTCAAATAGTTTTTCTTCACTGTTTAAAAAGCGTGCTTCTGTTCGTAGTTTAACTTTTGAATTGGGTAAATAATCAAAATTGAGAGAAAAACCCAGTGTTTTAAAAGGGTCATTGGTAGCAATTAGTACATTATTGTTATCTGCATAATATTCAACTCTACCTGCGGTTTGCCATTTACTAGTTATGGAATATTGAGTAATCAAAACTGGACTAAACCAGCTATTATTTTGCCATCCATAATCAAAACCTGCTATCGTACGCCACTTGTCGTTCCATTTTTTATCATAATAGATATTACTGAAATACCTCATGGAATAATCTGTACCATTAAACTCTTTGCCTATAAATGTGCTCCAATTCAACGTGGTATTTTCATCAGATTTAAATACTACTTGCGTTCCAATGGCAGGAACAACATCTTGTTGTGGTTTACTAATTCGTTGCCAGCCATTAGTAATAAAGAATGTATAATTCCATTTTTCCGATGATTTGTAATTATACTTTACACCGGTCATAAAATAAGGTGAATTCTCCGCTAAAATAGACCGAGTTAGTGTTAGATTATTATGTGAAACAGCGGTTTCAAAACCTATGTAACTTGGTAAAATCCCAACTTCAAGCGTATGTTTTCTATCGGTATCTAAATACAACCCAACAAAAGCCTCATTGATGATTTTCGTACTTTCATTCGCATAATTATCCTCTACATAAGTGCCAGCATGAAATGTCAAACTAGCATAGGCATTTTCATATTCCACTTTGGTACGCAACAACCCTATATTGATGTTAAACTCATTATGTCGATTATAGTTATACATAAAGGGAAGCTTTGCATCCGTGTTGGGGTTGTTAAAATCATACGAATAATAGGTTTCAGCAAATCCAGAAAACGAAATATGGAGCGCTTTGTTTTCTTGAGATAAAGTAATACTACTAACCAATACTAGCAGCAAAAAAATAGGTTTCATCAAAATGGAATGCCGTGGCAATTGGAATTAATATAATGTTAAAAAAACAAATATACATAAAAGGTACTCTAAGTTAATGACATACCTCATAAACAAGATTTTTAACTACATATAACCCTTACTCAAAGTGGTTACTAACTTTATAGTGGTTTAGAGAGGAATGGCTGTTGACTGTAGTTTATTTTTTTAATTCATATGGAACATTCGAAATCCAAATGTAATTTGAATTTGTGACTAAAGCTTCTCCAAAGCCAAGCTCTTTTCTGATTATATTTCTGTAACCTTGTAGTTCTTTCAAAACATATTGTGTTCCTAATATATCTTTTGGTTTCTCTTCCATCATTATCTTGACAAATGTGTCAATTGTTTCCTGGTTATCACAACTCAATATAAGATTGTTGTAACATTCTCTTGTTTCTTCTGCAGTTGCATATTGCTTTTCAATAGTTGAATCTAAAATAAAATTAGAGAGATATGCATCTATTAAATTTAATGATTTCAACAAAGCTTCATACTTTAGCTCCCGCTTTTGTTTTGAAATATCTTTTTGAATTTCTATCTCAGATTTAACTCCTTCAATTTGTTTCGTGATTGCACTAATATCTTCTTTTGTTGCTAAATTTTTCCCTTTTTCTTCCATATAAGATTTGATAAAAGCCAAATATAATCCTAACCCGATTATTATTATTTCAAGCACTATTTGAATTTCGTTTTGTGTCATAAGATTTACGTGTCTTAAATTACTGCCATCGTCAGACTATGAAAAAACCTCCACAATCTTTTTTGAAATATATAAAATACCTTTAAATTTTGCCTAAATATCTTTTTGTTCAAACCACTATTAGCAGAAGTTTTTTATAAATTTAATTTGGCTTCAGTATTCGAATGTTTGTTTATCCAGTTCTCAATTTCATCAAGTGATTTTAGATAATTTTTTAT
This sequence comes from Flavobacterium aureirubrum, assembly GCF_038739835.1. Classification (NCBI taxonomy): domain Bacteria; kingdom Pseudomonadati; phylum Bacteroidota; class Flavobacteriia; order Flavobacteriales; family Flavobacteriaceae; genus Flavobacterium; species Flavobacterium aureirubrum. The sequence continues at coordinate 100,594 of NZ_JBCGDO010000005.1, read as the reverse complement.
AAAAGTATCAAATGATATTTCTTTTCCTAGATTATACCAACCTTTAAGATCTTTAAAGTTTTTCACACTTTTATTTATTGATATCTTGATATATTCACTTTGATATTCGGGTTTTACTTCGACACCTTCAAAATATTCCATTGATAAAAATTCTAAACTATTGGCAATTTCTATTGGCATAAATGGATTTGTTTTAAACCTCATTATTTCATCCACATAATCCCTTAATTCAATTGCCTCGAGTATAATTTTGGCTTCTTTATTAAAATAATTGTTTAATAATAAATTCTTAATTTCTAACCTATCAACTGATACTGTTCCAACAAAAATCTTTAAAGTTTCAGTGTTTCTATAATTAATTTGAATTCTTGTCTTTTTAATATGTTCAAGAAGATCTAAAACGATTTCAAGTTTACGCTCAAAAATAATTTTCCTATAATTGAATCTATCATATAATAGCAAAGCGATTATTAAAGTGGAAAAAGATGTAGTAATTAATGTAATGTCTTTAACAACATTAGTATTGAACTCTGAACAATAAATTATTATACTAAGAATAACTAAGTAACTACCAGTAAATAGTATGATTAGGTTATTTGTAATGTTTTTGTTCATAATATTTTATTAAGTTCAGTTTTGTAAAAATCTCTGCTAACTAGCTTTTACACACGTATAAAATTCCTAGATATTATACTAAATTGTCATGCAACACAAATGTTCTCTCTGCGCATACTACATATTCCGCTAGCTACCTTCCAAAAATAGCAAAAATAGCAACACATAAACACGCCGCCCACTAGTCTAAAAATAATTCACAAAAAAAATTTCACAACCACAAAAAAACCCAACAGTCAAAACTGTTGGGTTCTAAAACATAAGCACTTCATGCAAAAAACTATTGCTTCGCCCGCATGCGCCCTACAATTTTAGTAATGTTATACTCATCCTCTACAACAGTACCAGCAAAAATCAACCTGCCTTTTTTAGCAATATTCGCAATAAAAGCATACAACTCCTTATATTGCCCTCTATTTTCATTCACTAAAGTCTTTCTAGCATTCAAAACACTGTTCTGCAACGTATTTTTTGCCGCCATACTCACTCGGTAATCCTCCAGTTTAGTAGGAAAATCAGCCGCCATACCCTCATCTACAAGCACCGTTTGATTAGCAACAATATAATCCGTCAAACCCTTCATCTGCAACAAAGCACCTTCAATATTATTGCGAGTCAATGCTTTTTTCAACGTTACAATCGCATCAGTAGGCAAGCCCGCATCCTTAAAATAGGCACTCAAAAAATTAAGTTCATTGTTAACCACATCGGCTTCTGCATAAAGCTCAACTGTCGCCTTCTTCTGCTCTTCCGTCAAAACTAGCGTTCCTTCAAGTTGCTTAACAATCGCCAGTTTCCCTCGAAACGCAGTGGCATAAGCACCATCTACCTTTGGAAATCGAACCTCAATCGCAGCCTGATCTCTTTCAAAACTTTTCATGATAAAATCACCTAGAGGAGCATACTCCTCAAATCTAATTGCACCCATAGTATAAAAATTTAAAGATTATAAACAAAGTAAAAATGTCAATCATAAATCATCATTTCTTAATTCTCTATCAAAAAAACCATAAATATATATATAAATACCTTACAAAAAACGTTACTTTACTCAAAACCGTCGTTACTCAATCTACCTACATCGTTACTCGGTCTACTTACATCGTTACTCGGTCTACCTACATCGTTACTCGGTCTACCTACATCGTTACTCGGTCTACTTACATCGTTACTTGGTCTACTTACATCGTTACTCAGTCTACTTACATCGTTACTCAGTCTACTTACATCGTTACTCGGTCTACTTACATCGTTACTCAGTCTACCTACATCGTTACTCAGTCTACCTACATCCTTACCTACTTAAAAAACAAGTACTAAAATACAAATTTTATTTAATAATGCCTAGTATCTACAATATGAATAATTTTCCATCCCGAAGCTTCGAGACTACCGTCCTTAAACAGCGTAAAAGCATTCACGCCCTTATGACTGAATTTCCCGTTAACATAAAACTCATAGGGAGTCCATGCATGTGCCATCTCACCATCCACTTGAATGGTATAGCTCAAAATCCGCTCTTCAATTTTCATATCCCGCGGGATAGTAGCAATCGTGATAAAAAACTCTTTGGCACTTTGAAAAATAAGTTCCGTGCCTTTCACGCCAGACAGTGAAAAAAACCTCCACACCCGAGCAATAGCGGACAGACGAAATAATCTTCCAAACAAATATACCTAAAAAGTACTAGATAACCTTTACTCAAAGTGGTTACTAAATTTATGATGGTTTAGAGAGGAATGGCTGTTGTGTGCTGTTATTATTTTCTTTTCCGTTGTCTTTCTCTGTCAGTTTCAAACATTAAAATTTCAATTGCTCTCAACGGCGATATTTCATATTTGAAATTTCTTTCAATTTCAAAATGCAAACTTCTATAATCTTTATGATTGGTGATTTCATTTAGTACTTTGATATATTCCATATATGCTTTTGGTTTTTCAATTCCATAAGTAGATTTTTTGCCAGTCACATATCTAAAAATTCGACTGTCCCAAATTGCATAAAGATTAGGGTTTATAAAATGTAAAAAGTTTTGACGTTCCAACTATAGAATTATTTACGCATTGCTTGATAATTTCCAATTCGCTTTCTGTCGCAGAATGTCCATTTTTAACACCATTTAGTATACTTAAAACTTCATCTACATTTTTCGTGTCCAGTTGTATAATTGTTGGCATCCAACCATAAACAAAATGACTTGCAATTATTAAATTATGCTTTTCAATCCAATCAAGGTTTTTAAAGTAACCTATAAATTCAATATAGGAATCGATATAAGAATCATTTTCTGTGAGTATAAAAGTTTCAACATCTTTTTTTAAATTTTCAAAACTTAAGTTTTTCATATTTTCAATTTTCGATTGTGCATGATTTCGAGGACAATATCAAGTAACTTTCTCTTACTATAACGGGTTTGGAAACATATAACCCTTATTCAAAGTGGTTACTAACTTTACGGTAGTTTAGAGAGGAATGGGTGTTGGCTGTAGTCCGTATTTTATTGATAATAGCTTTTCCATGCACTACATGCCCATTTTGCCATTTTGTCTTGATGTTTTCTCAAAACGATTGGTGTCCACTCAATGTAATTTAATTCAGTGTTACTCATTCTGAAAGAAGATGAACTGTACAAATGAAGTTTTTCTGAAAACACTTTATCACCTGCTTTTCTGTTTAAAGTTTCTTCAAGTAAAGTATAATTACCAATCATATAGATGTAATCATCTTGCTCATCAGCTGGAAAATTTGTTTCCCATTCAGCCGTAGGATTCTCAGGTAAAATATGTTCAATTGTTGATGTTGCATCCTCGAATTGATTTGAAGTTCCTGAAAGTGTATTTTCAAGTTCAACAAGAATATATTTCACAAGATTCTTATTACGTTTTGTACTTAAGAATTTTGTTGAAAATGCTTGAGCAAAACTTTCATCCTGAACATAAATTGATTTTAAAACTTCAAATGCTTGTGAAGCTTTAGTAATTTCATTTTTAAATATCTTTACCGAGAGTTTATTAAATATTTGCTCAATCTCATTGGTGTGTAAACCTGAGATAACATTATATCTAAAAGTGATAACATTTAATTCATGCAAAAGTTTTGTGAACTCTTCTTCTGAGAATTTTTGTTTAGTAATTAACATTAACGAATACCATGTAGATACACCAAAAAGATTCATTGAGCGAATATATCCTCTTTGGTCTTTATTCCACATTGGATCAGCTGGATTTTCAAATGCAGAATAAACAGGAGCCAATTGTTCTAATTCGTTCAATAAATCAAATACCTCTTTAGGAGTTTGGATTGAAGACTTTATAGAACGATAAAGATTAGAAATCCTAACTAAATCGTATCTTGAATTCCAATAGTGTCTCAAAAATGTGGGTAAGTCTGACTTTCCTAAAAAGTCGTTAATGCTTTGCCATCTGCGTTCCGTTTCTTCCAATTCAGAGCTACTTGATTCAAAAGCTTTTGAAAACAAATAATTTTTCAATAAATCTGAGGGAGACAATTTAACTCCTCTAGCATTAAGAGTTTCAAATACTTTGTATGCATTCAAATCATCACTTACATTAATGGTTGTAAATATTAATGAATTGGATATTTCATCATCAATTAACGTAGCTAATTCTTCTCCTGATTTTGAAGTTACTTTTCCTTTCAAGACTTGGTAGAAAAACTCATATGCATTCCATAATCTTCTTTGAGAAGGTTTTAATTTTCCTATAGCTGGTGGTTTTCTATGATTTAATAAATAACTTTTATAGAAATCATCATTATTTTTATTTAAGATTAGTTTAGGCGTAATCGTTAATTTTGATGTAGAAAAATTGCCTAAAAATTTTTCAGTAAGTTTATTTATTCTCGTTTCATTACTCTCTGAATTAATACCAGATTCAGACCATTCCTTAAGCAATCTTATTGCTGAAAGACACAAAATACTTAAAGTTGTGAAACGCTGTTGGCCGTCAATTATAAATGATGTTTTAGTTTTGGAAATATCTTCTTGAAAAACTAAATATCCCATATAGTGATATTTTTCTTTTGGTAAATCTAAAATGTCCATCCATAAATCTTCCCAATACTCTCTTTCCCATGAGTAATCTCTCTGATATGGTGGCACATGGAATGTTCTACCATTGGCTATTAAATCATTATAAGTAGCTGTTCCAGTGTTTAAAAGTATTGTTGCCATATTCTCTTTTTTTTGATTTGTAAAATTACGACAATATTCTTCTACAACAAAATCCTCGGTTTTTTCAAAAAGAAATTTTGAATTTCAGAATTATTCTGAAAATAAGTCAGGTTCACGAATTCTGTAGCTTTGGTAAGGCATTATAGAAAACTGATATATATTCCCTATAAAGTACCGACTATACGCCCAAAAACGGGTAAATAAGTCTGACATTCGTCCTACTTTTTACTTATTTCAAATATATTAAAATAGTACCATCCTTCAGCATGCTACTAGCTATTTCCTAAAAACAACCCAACTCCATCAAAAATAGCTAAAACAGATAAAAAAGAACGCTAAAGGTGCTCAGAAGATAAAAAAATGCCCTGAAACGGTCGCGCTCGATGCTATGAACTCAAAACTTTATAAACAGAACGCTGATCTTAATACAGAGAACTCTGAACTCAATACAGAGAACTCTGAACTTAATACAGAGAACTCTGAATTCGATACATAGAACTCTGAACTCAATGCAGAGAACTCTGAACTCAATGCAGAGAACTCTGAACTCGATACATAGAACTCTGCACTCAATGCAAAGAACTTTAAACTCAATGCAAAGAACTCTGAGCTCAATACTGAGAACTCTGAACCCAATACATAAAACTCTGCACTGAATACATAGAACTCTGAACTCAATGACGAGATTTCAGCACTCGAAACAGAAAACACCTAACTGGATACAAAGAACACAACACTAAATAAAAAAACCCGATTACCATAACTTAAATAAATAAGTCATAATAATCAGGTTGTAATTGTAATGGATTTATATCTTAAGCCGAGTTTCTACTGGCATTGGTATTTCCAAATAAGAAGCGCGTTACTCAGTCTACCTACATCCTTACCTACTTAAAAAACAAGTACTAAAATACAAATTTTATTTAATAATGCCTAGTATCTACAATATGAATAATTTTCCATCCCGCAGCTTCGAGACTACCGTCCTTAAACAGCGTAAAAGCATTCACACCCTTATGACTTAATTTTCCATTTACATAAAATTCATAAGGCGTCCATGCATGTGCCATCGCACCATCCACTTGAATGTTGTAGCTCAAAATCCGCTCTTCAATTTTCATATCCCGTGGTATAGTTGCAATCGTGATAAAAAACTCTTTGGCACTTTCAAAAATAAGTTCCGTGCCTTTCACGTCTTCCGCAATGCTTTGCAACAGCAATTTGGGATGGGAAACCGCCTTCATTTTTAACGAATCGCGTTGGTGAAAACCACTAAAAAAAGTTTCGATCGTGTTTTGCACTTCTTTCTTCTGCGCTGTTGTAGTAGCTACAACTAACAAAGCCATTAAACAAATTATTTTTTTCATATCCTAATATTTAGACCATTTATACAATTCTTTCCAAGTAGGTTTTTTGCCATACATCAATATCCCGACGCGATATATTTTTGCAGCAAACCAAACAACTAAAAAGAAGGTGGCAAAAAGTAATCCTAACGAAACCAGTATTTGCCAAAGCGGCACGCCAAACGGAATTCGCATCATCATAACGATGGGTGAAGTCAACGGTATCATAGAGAAAACAGTGGCCACAGTGCCATGTGGATCATTCATCACGGTAAAAAACCCAATATAAACGCCTAAAACCAAAGGCATAATGATGGGTAATAAAAATTGCTGCGAGTCGGTTTCGTTATCCACTGCTGCCCCAATCGATGCATAAAACGAACTATAAAGAAAGTAGCCACCAATAAAATAAAACACAAAAGAAAGCAGTATAGTGGCCACGGGCAAATTCCATAATTCGGCAGCATACAATTGCACTGTGCCGCCCATTTCGCTCTGTGCCGCTTGCAGTGCCTCTACTTCTGCTCCAGAGCTGACACCCATTGGAATACCAAAAACAGTAGAGAAAACCAGCAAAGCCACCAATCCTAACAACGCCCAAATTAGAAATTGAAGAATTCCCGCCAGCGACGTGCCAATAATTTTTCCCAACATCAACTGAAAAGGTTTAACAGAAGAAATAATAACTTCAATAATTCGGGACACTTTTTCTTCAATCACACTTCGCATCACCATATTACCATAAATAATTATGAACATCATAATCAAATAGCCAAAAGCGCCACCAATTGCAATTTTAATTTCATTTAACCCTTTCAAAGCCATTTCTCCCGAAGCTTTGGACAGTTTTATAGCAATATCCGACTTTGCCTTTTTGATAGCCAACGTATCCAAACCTGCTTTTTGATAATTTTCTAGCGTCAATTTTTTATTAATCACCTCTTCTATTTCGCTGGTAAAAAGCACACTCGGGCTATCATTAGAAATATATTGAAATCCTTCTTGAAAAGCTACTGCATCATCGGTTTTAGGAATTACTAATAGTCCTTCATAAGCCTCTGCCACAATGCTATCTTTTAAAACTTGAAGATTTACTTTAGAAAAATCGACATACTTATATTCTTCATCGCTTTTAAATTCATTGAAAAATTTACCCGATTGATCATGAATAGCAATAGTCTTCAAATCGGCTTTCATAGTACTTAAATAGCCCACAAAAGCAGCGATCGCAACAAACAACAACGGACTTAAAAAAGTCATTACAATGAATGATTTGTTTCGCACTTTGGCTATAAATTCTCTTTTTATTATCAATGATAATTTGCTCATTACTTATCGGTTACAGTTTTAATAAAAATATCGTTCACACTTGGAATTTTCTCAACAAAATGGGTTACTTGTCCTCTTTGTGTTAGTATATTTAATAATTCATTGGGAGACGAAGAGCCAATATTTACTTTAAGTTTAAGTTCGTCGTGCAACGATTTGAAATCGGTTTGAGCCATCGTAAATTTTTGAGACAAGTCATACATCAATCCTTCCACATTAGCAGTTACAATTCCTACTTCATAATCATTGGTTCTAAATTGTTTTTTAACATCCGTTAGTTTGCCTTCAATTAGCTTATTTGATTTATGAATTAACGCAATATGGTCACACATTTCTTCCACACTTTCCATTCGATGGGTTGAAAAGATAACCGAAGTTCCTTGTTTATTCAATTCAATGATTTCATCTTTAATCAAATTGGCATTAACAGGATCAAAACCAGAGAAAGGTTCATCGAGTATCAATAATTTTGGTTTGTGTAAAACAGTCACTACAAACTGTACTTTTTGTGCCATTCCTTTTGACAACTCTTCTACTTTTTTATTCCACCAACCTTCAATTTCTAATCGCTTGAACCAATAATCCAATTCGTGTTTGGCTTGCGCTTTTGTCAATCCTTTTAGTTGTGCCAAATACAAACATTGCTCACCTACTTTCATGGTTTTATACAAACCACGTTCTTCGGGCATGTAGCCAATGCTGTGCACATGAGTAGGATTAAGTTCTTCACCATCCAAGATAACCTGTCCGCTGTCGGGCATTGTAATTTGATTAATAATTCGAATTAGGGAAGTTTTTCCGGCACCATTTGGACCAAGAAGTCCATAAATACTGCCTTTAGGAACGGTTAAAGAAACGGTGTTCAGCGCAGTGTAGTCGCCATATTGCTTGACTACCTTGTTAACTTCAAGAATGTTGCTCATATTTATAAGGTCAAAAAAGTAAATATCAATCCCGATGTTTCGGTACAAAAATCTATAGCAATACTTCTCATCCTTTTTAATTTTTGATACGGTTATTGATATTGTTATTGCTATTGTTATTGAATTTTGTAAAAGTAAAGAATAAGTAAGCAATGGAGAATTTTTGTTACAAAAAAAAACCCACCCTAATTTTTACAAAAGGATGGGAAAAATTGCTATGAAAAAGAAATTACTTGTTTCCAAATAACAGTCAAAAGTAAAACTAATTTTTTAATTACGAAAACATATCTTTTACTTTTTCAAAAAAAGATTTATCGCCCTTTTCTGGATGGGGAATAAAGTTGTCATCATTGAGGTTTCTTTCAAAAAATTGACGTTGTTCTTTTGATAAAGTTTTAGGTGTCCAAACGTTTACATGTACCAATAAATCGCCACTTCCATAACTATTTAAACTTGGAATTCCTTTTCCTTTCAATCGTAAAATTTTTCCAGATTGTATTCCTTCTTCTAACTTAATTCTCACTTTTCCATTGATAGCATCTATTTCTTTAGAAGCTCCAAGTACCGCTTCTGCAATACTGATGTATAAATCGTAGTGTAAATTTTCGCCTTCACGTTTTAAAAATTCGTGTTCTAATTCTTCAACTGCGACAATTAAATCCCCTGCGATGCTATTTCCTGGTGCGTCATTTCCTTTTCCAGAAACTTTAAGTTGCATACCATCGACCACTCCGGCAGGAATTTTGATTGAAACGGTTTCGTCTTCTAGAACCATTCCTTGCGAGTCGGCGTTTGAAGGTTTGCTTTCTATAGTTTGGCCAGTTCCACCACAAACGTGACAAGTTGTAGCCGATTGCATTCTGCCTAAAATGGTATTGGTAACACGTAATACTTGACCTTGTCCGTTACATGTTGAACATGTTTTGTATTTTACACCAGCAGCTTGTACTTTGCGTTTTACTTTTACTTTTTTCTCCACACCATTAGCAATTTCCTCTAAAGTTAATTTCACTTTAATACGTAAGTTGCTTCCTTTAACTCTGCGTTGTCCACCAGAGTTTCCACCGAAACCGCCAAAACCACCACCGCCAAAAGCTCCACCAAAAATATCTCCAAATTGACTAAAGATATCGTCCATGTTCATGTGATGTCCACCACCGAAACCGCCGTTTCCGTCAAAAGCAGCGTGACCATATTGATCGTATTTTGCTTTTTTATCAGCATCACTTAAAACTTCATACGCCTCAGCGGCTGTTTTAAAGTTTTCTTCGGCTTCTTTATTTCCAGGGTTTTTGTCAGGGTGAAATTCTATGGCTTTCTTGCGATACGCTTTTTTTATTTCCTCTGGCGAAGCGCTTTTTGAAACGCCTAAAACTTCGTAAAAATCTTTCTTGCTCATAATTTCTTCTTATTGTCCAATCACAACTTTTGGAAAACGAATAATTTTGTCACCCAGTTTATATCCTTTTTCAATTACATCTACTATTTTACCTTTTAAATCAGGACTTGGCGCAGGAATTTGGGTAATTGCTTCGGCAAAGTCAGCATCAAAAACATCTCCTGCTTTAATATCAACTTGTTCTAAACCTTTTGAAACAAGGGTGCTTTTTAATTTTTCGTAAATTAATTCCACACCTTTCAATAGAATTTCATCCTCAGATTTCGAGATTTGGACCATCGCTCTATCAAAATCATCTAATACAGGCAACATGGCTTGAAGTACTTCTTGATTGGCAGTTCTAAACAAATCAATACGTTCTTTCGTAGTTCTTTTTTTGAAGTTTTCAAACTCAGCAAAAAGTCTGAGAAATTTATCTTTTTCATTTGCTAAATCTTCCTCTAATTTCGCTTCAATGCTTAATTCTTCGGCAGTTTCTATCTCATTAACAACGTTTTCAGTTTCATTTTCGATAACTTCCTTATTTGTACTTTCGGTGTCCATTTCTGATTTATTTTTAAAAATATTCTTGATTTTCATTTTTTTTAATTCTTACCACTGGTGAACAAAAGTACTGCCAAATATTTAAAAATGTCAAATTGTCATTGTTTTTGTTTATTTTGTTTATAAAGTCAAAAAAAATGAGTGAATGAAAAATTAAGAATTAATCAAATTTTAATAAAAAATTATGACTATTACGTTTTCGTTTTATTTACATTTGAATTAAAGGTTGTAATTCAATAACTAATAGTACTAGTTGTTAATTGTAAAATTATTAATTCAAGGTTTTTTATAAAAAAAATGCTGTCTGAAGACAGCATTTTTTTTAATATAAATTTCCTATTGCTACTTCAACATTGGGGAATTGAAATTGAAATCCGGCATCTTCTATTTTCTTTGAACTGAGTTTTTTACTTGAAAACAATAGATAAGACATTTCGCCTAACGATAATTTCATGACAAATTCGGGGATATTTGGCAACCACAACGATTTTTTTAAAGTTTTGGCTATCGTCTGTGTGAGTTGCTTATTAGAAACTGGCTGCGGAGAAACTGCATTATAAATTCCTTCTAGTTTATGTTCAATCACAAAATAATACATAGCCACCAAATCAGAAAGGTGTATCCAGGACTGCACTTGTTTCCCTGAGCCTAGAGCTGCACCAAAACCAAGTTTTACAGGTGCAACCATCTCTGGCAACGCACCACCTTTGTTAGAAAAAACAATTCCTGTGCGCAGTTTGCAAACTTGAATTCCCAACGTATTAAAAGTGTCAACGCTTTCTTCCCATTTTTTAACTACATTAGATAAAAAGCTGTCCTCGGAATCAATAGTATTTTCATCGTATATTTTTGAAAAACTTTCCGGATATATTGCTGTACCAGATGCTGTTACTACTTGTTTGACTTGATTGGGAACTTTTTTGACTAAATTAAAAAGTAGTTCGCTAGATAAAGTCCTACTTTCAATTATTTCTTGCTTGTAGGCTTTTGTCCAACGCTTTGCTATCGTCGCTCCAGCTAAATGTACAATTACGTCCACTTCATGTAAACAACGTTCGTCTATTTTTCCTTCTTGCGGATTCCAATAAAATCCTTGAAAATTTGGTTGATTGACAATTTTAGATTTTGAAGTTGTTAAAAAATGTACCGTATGTTTTTTTTCAAGTAGTAGATTTACTAACTCACTTCCTATCAATCCTGTTGCACCTGTAATTAAAATTTTCATCAATAAGTATTTTTACAAAATTACAAACAACATACTTATTACAAGACCAATTACAAAGGGTTTAACTTTTGTTTATTACTTTAATTTAATACTCCATTCAAAATTTAATTCAGAAACTTGCTCCATTTTTTCATTCACCCCAATGGATTTCATCCAAAATGTTTGACCGTCGCCAGTTGCAATTGTTCGTTGTATCGCTTCATCAATTAAATGACCATCATGGCATGAAAAAGTTATTATTCCTGTTGCTTTTTTAGTAAAGTTACCGTTATTGTTAGCTACTAACATGGAAATTTTTCTTCCACTATTCTTTATTTTCAACATGACCAATGCGCCTGTAGTGAGTTCAGCTGCCATGGCTTGCACTGCAAAATACATCGAATTAAATGGATTTTGATTGAACCATCGATGTTTTACTGCTACAACGCAAGTATCATTTGAAATTGATTTCACTCTCACACCACACCAAAAAGCAGATGGTAGTTTGAAAAATAAAAAGGTATTTAATTTTGATGGAGATAAATTCATTATGTCGCTATTTGCTTGTAAAAATACAACTTTACTAAAAAACTTTACCCTGTATTTAAAAGTTAATATTTTGTTAAATTTAAGTACTTTGTATTGCATAGTATCTTTTTTTGATTGTATCTTTGTATAAGAAATTAATAGCTTATCAATAGTAATTAAAAGCGGAACGTTTCATCATCAATCAAAAAACGAATAGTAATCAAAAAAACAAATTATGTATCATGAACATTGAAAACACAAAAGCTCAAATGCGAAAAGGTGTTTTAGAGTTTTGCATCTTATCAGTTTTAAAAGAAAAGGATGCTTATACCTCTGAAATATTAGACACTTTAAAAAACGCAAAATTACTTGTGGTAGAAGGAACAGTATATCCACTGTTAACTAGACTAAAAAACGACGGTTTACTCAATTATCGGTGGGAAGAGTCAACATCTGGACCACCGCGAAAGTATTATGGATTAACCGAATTAGGAAAAACATTTTTAACTGAATTAAACAGTACTTGGACAGAACTTTCTGATGCTGTAAACATCATAACCAATCAAAATTAACAATCATGAACAAAACAGTAAATATTAATATCGGTGGTTTATTCTTTCATATTGATGAAGATGCATACCAAAAATTAAGTCGGTACTTTGACGCAATAAAACGTTCACTTTCAAATTCATCTGGAAAAGACGAAATTATGAAAGATATTGAAATGCGTGTTGCCGAATTGCTCACTGAAAAACAAAAAAGCGACAAACATGTAATCAATAATAAAGATGTTGATGAAGTTATCGTAATAATGGGTCAACCTGAAGACTATCGTTTGGATGATGATAGCGAAGAAAAAAATGCTGGATCTAATTATAATACTACTAAAACAAGAAAACTCTATCGCGATAAAGACAGAGGAACTATTGCTGGGGTTTGTACAGGTCTTGGACATTATTTTGGGATTGATGCCGTTTTTATTAAAATTTTATTTTTGATTTTATTTTTTGGATTTGGAACAGGTTTTATTGCCTATATCATACTTTGGATTGCTATGCCTAAAGCAATAACTACCAGTGAAAAACTTGAAATGACAGGCGAACCAGTTACTATTGCTTCTATCGAAAAAAAAGTTAGAGAAGAATTTGATACTGTGTCCAATAAATTTAAAAATGCCGATTATAATAAAGTAGGCAACGAGATTCAATCGGGTGCAAATAAATTTGCGAACGGTGTCAGCGAAGTCGTAACAAATATTTTCAATGTATTTGCTAAAATTTTAGGTGCATTCATTGTTTTTCTGACTTCTATCTTCCTGATAGCTGTGTGCGTTGCATCAGTAGTTATGATTTTTTCCTCGTCAATGCCTGAAAACAAAGTTGTAGAATTTATCAGCACACCTTTAGGACTTGAAACACCTTTGTGGGCACAAGGAGTGTTATTCTTTTTAGCGGCAGGAATACCCTTATTTTTTATATTACTTCTTGGTTTGAAGTTATTGGTTACTAATTTAAAATCGTTAGGAAATGTCGCGCGATATAGTTTACTGTCTATTTGGATTATTGCTGTGGGGATTTTGATTGCCTTAGGAATAAATGAATTTAATCAACTAGCCTATTCAGGTAAATCAGTTCAAAAAGAAACTATTGGTATCACCGCCACAGATACAATAAAAGTGCAATTCAAATACAATGACTTTTTTTCAAAAAGTATAAACGAAAAAGATGATTTCAGGATTACGCAAGATTCAGCAGGTCATGCAATAATTTATTCTAATAATGTGCATCTTCACTTGAAAAGAACCGATAGAGTTACACCTTATATTCAAATTGAGAAAAAAGCGAATGGCAAATCGTTTGATGAAGCTAATGGTAGAGCTGAAAAAATAGCATACAACTTCAAAATTATTGGAAATGAAATACTATTGGACAACTATTTCTTAACAGCTACTGGAAATAAGTTACGAAATCAAAGAGTAGATATTTACTTATATTTACCAAATGGAATCGTTTATTATCCAGCGGAAAATGTAACAAATTACCTTAATGGTTCAGAATCAGATTTTGACTACTTTTATGGTCCCGAAGGCTATATGTATAAAGTTGAAAATACAGAATTAAAATGTTTGAATTGTCCATCAAATGAAAATAATTCAAGTACAACTGAAAATGGAGAAGAAATAGACATCCAAACTAATAGCTCTGTAAAAGATAGTACAGTAACTACAACTGTCAAAGTTAATGGACTAAACGTAATTATAAATGAAACTGCTTCGCCTGTTAAAAAGGAAAGCAACAGTAGACTATCGATTGGAAAAGACGGAACAATTATTAAAACTAAATAATCATGATTAAATTTATCCTTTTTAGCAGCAAAATATTCCTGACAATTATTGTCACAATACTACTCACATCGTGCAATTCAAAAATTGATTTCAATAATGGCATTGATGGTAATGGTAGCGTCACCAAAGAAGTAAGACGTGTTGAAAATAATTTTGAAAAGGTTGATATTAGTCGCGGACTAAATGTCACTATTGAACAATCAGACTCCTTCTTTATCGAAGTAGAGGCCGACGAAAACTTGCAAAATCATATTACAACTAAAGTTCAAAACGGAATTTTATACATTACATCAGACGACAATATAGATGAAGCAACTGCAAAAAATATTCTTGTTAGATTGCCCAATTTAAAGTCAATTGAAGCATCAAGTGGTTCAACAGTAAGTTCAAAAGGAATGATACAAGGAAATGACATTCGTATTGAAACTACAAGCGGAAGTTCAAACAAACTAAATTTAGAATATGATAATATTACTTGTGAGTCCACCAGCGGAAGTACTTTAAATATAACTGGAAAAGCTTTAAAGTTTAGCACTGTATCAAGTAGCGGAAGTAGTATTGAAGCAAAAAATTTACTTGCTAACGATGTAATTTCTCAAGCGTCGAGCGGAAGCACAACAGAAGTTCACCCACTTATAAGTTTAAATGCAGAAGCAAGTAGTGGAGGTTTAATTACTTTTAATTCTTCACCTAAAACTATCATAAAAAATGAAAGTTCTGGCGGAAGTGTTACAAAAGAATAAATTTATATAACATCTCAATGAAAATTGGGATGTTTTTTTTTCTATTTTTGACACAAGAGACACGTTCATACGACGATAAAAATGAACGATGTAAAACAATCATTATATAAATTTATGAAAAAAATAATAACACTATCCCTACTTTTTATCTCAAGTATAACATTTGCACAGAATAAAGAAAAAGTAAAAGGTTCTAAAATTGTTAAACTTGAACAAAAACAAGTCGAAAATTTCGAAAGTATAGAAGTAGAAGATAACCTAGATGTTTTTTTGGTTAAAGGAAAAGAATGTGGTCTTGAAATTGAAGCTGATGACAATTTAATCGAATTTATTGAATACAAACTTACTGGTAAAAATCTCAGAATATCAACATCAAAAGACCTTTCAAGCTATAAAAAATTGAGTGTTCGTATAACTTACACTGATACTTTTAACATGGTAATTGTAAAAGACGAAACCAATGTGACTGCTTTATCAGATATAGTTTTGAATACTATCACCTTTAAATGTTATGATTATTCCAAATTGTTTTTGAATGCAAAAACAAAAGATTTTACCTTGATGGCTAATGATAAATCCAAAGTAGAATTAAACCTAAATTCAGATAAAACTGCTATTGACTTAAGTAAAAATGCATACGTAAAGGGATTAATTTCATCTATTGACATGCGATTTGATATGTATCAAAAATCATCAGCCGAGATAGAAGGTGAGGTGGTTAATTTAAAAGTACGCCAAGATAATAATTCAGAATTTATGGGAAAAAAATTGATAACTAAAAATGCAATATTAGAAACTAATAATGATTCTAAGAACACCATAAATGTTAATAACATCCTAACCTTAAACGCATCGGGAACCAGTGAAATAAAGCTTTTTGGCGAACCAACTAAGATAGAAATTATTCGATTTATTGAAAATGCATCACTATTTAAAAAACAATTAGTTAAATAGTTTTCTTCCACAAAGGTTATTTTATAAGTATTTTTTTGGTATAGCATATTATTTTAGCAGACAAACTTTCCTTTTTATTTATAAATTTCAATTACTTCAACTGACTTAAGGTTTCTGTAGCTATAGTATCTGAAGGACTAATAATTAAAACATTATTATAAAAGGTTTTAGCATCATTTAATTTGCCTAAACTTAATTTTGTTCCAGCCATTAACAAATTGGCTGAATAATCAAAGGGATATAAATTAACAACTTTTGTAATCAATGTTTCCGCCTGTGTGTATTGCTTTTGGTTATATTTTGATAATGCTAAGTTATAACCAGCAGTATAATTAGTTGGATCAATTGTTAAAATTTTAGAATAATTGTCATCCAATTCTTTCCAGTTTTGATTGGCATAATAAACGTTTGCAAGGCCTAAATGGGCTTCAATACTTTTTCCATTTAATGAAATGGCCTGTTTATAAGCATCTATTGCAGATTTATAATTCTTTGCTGTAAAATACAAATAACCTAATCTTGCTGCACCAAAATAATTAGAAGATTCAGATTTTATGGCATTTATAGCACCATCATAATCTAATTTGTATTCTAACTCATAACTCTTAGCAAAATTTGCTTTGTTTTGTGAAAATACATTCACAGAAATAAAAATAATTAATGTTAAAAAAATACTCTTCATAAGGATACTAATTAAAATTTATAGATTAATGTTAAAAAATAATTGTTATAATTAAATGATAGATTGTCATAAGTTCTAATATTTTGTTCTTTTTGTGCTGTTATATAGAGATTAAAATTAGAATTAATTTGATAACCAAGCGTACTTGATAAGTTATATTTAATTTCGCCAGGAAAGTTATAAAAATATTTAGCATGATATAATGAAAATAAGTTGTTGTCTTTTTTTAAATAATCAAAGCCTAAAATAAATTTCTTATAGTAAAAAGTTGTATTTATTGCAATGGCTTGACCTTTAATATCTTCTGAAGTTTCATCCTCACTATTTTCGTCTTTTGATATAGTTCTATTATTCTGATTAATTTGATAAAAACTCGGTGAAATTGTCCAATAGAGATTTTGAGACAATTTTAATTTATAATGCAAGCCTAAACCATATTGAAAAGCTTTTTGTGTAATACTTTGATCAAAAGTATAATTAATTTCATTCTTGCCAAAGATATAGCCAATATTAGGACTAATCGTAAAATTTCTAATTCTTTTGCTTATGCTTAATGAACCATTATAAAAATTTGACTTTCCTTCATAATTAGTGTTATCAGAAATACCATTATAAGTAGCTTGTGTAAAATGTATAGCAGGATTGATTTGAAAATAGTTTTTTATATTTATAAATGCACCTAAATGTGCTTCCTGTTGTTTTAAATCACCTTGATTTATTTTTTGGGATATATAATTTCCTCCAATATCTAAAGTTGTTTGAGAAGTTAAATTTAATCCCATCATCAATGAGCCATAATTCAAATTACCACCTAAATTTTTATCTTCAATTACTTTTATACCTCCTTCTAATGCCAAATAATTCATAGTTTTTTGCGGAAAATGGATATTTGTGTAATTTAGATTAGCTGTGCTAAGTTTTTTTCTAAGAAAGTTGGCTTCTTGCACATATCCCTGTAAATAAAGCGTAAAAAAATATTCTAAATCTATTTCACGGTTTTTATTTATTTGATAAGATTGTTTAAAATATTTTTCGGCTTTTTTTAAGTCGTTTTTACTATAATATAATTTACCTAAAGTGCTAAATAAATCAGCATTATTTGAAGCTAAAATTCTATATTCTAGTTTTTCTAATTGTTCCCAATTTTGCTGATTGGTATAAAAATTTGCTAAAAAAACTAAATTCTCTTCTGTTTTTTGTGACCAACCTAATTGAAAAAGAAAAATTAAGCAATAGCCGAAATTTTTAAACATGATAAGTTGATGTTTTGATTGTTTTTTTGGATGTTTAAAGACTGTATAGTATCATTAAAAATGATTGTTTTTGATTGAAAATATTTTCTTTTATAATTGAAAAATGATGAAATTATTTTAGAATGTAAAACAATTTGACTCGGATTTTGTTCGTTGTCAATCTCTTTAATTTCATTATGATATTTTGCTTTTACGATTTGGATAAATGGTGCAAAACAATCAAAAAACCATTGTAAATATTTTGGAATAACAAAATTTGGAATAATCCAATCACTTACTTCTACTGATTTATAAACTCCAAGCAAAACTTTTTGATGTGCTAAATAAAATTGAAATAACTCAGTATTTTTTGAACCAAAATAATCATAGAAATAAAATAAAATACCATCATTTTTAAAATAAGCTATAGCTTGAGTGCTTTCGTCTAAAATGTAAGATTTATTATAAGCATCAATACCAAAAAACCATTTTTTATAATAGATTTTTTTGTTTTTTTCTACTTTCCATTCAATCTGGTGATTAGGTAAAAATTTAAAAGCATTTTTCAATAAATTATTAGGCAAAATATTTTTTACAACCTCATTCTTTTTAGGATAATCAAATGAATGAAACTTTTGACCATTTTCGTTTTTTGTTAAATAATAAGCAAAAGGATATTTTATCGTTTTAGCACCAATTTCGGGTGAAGTTTGAAATTGTAAATGGATATGTGGCTCAGGTGATCTACCACTATTGCCACATAATCCTATAATTTGACCCGCATAAACATAATCATCTAGCTTTACTTTTAGACTTCCATTTAATAAATGAGATATTTTAAGATAAAAATTATCTGATATTTTAATCACAACGCTATTTCCCCAATTGTTTAAAGTATTAATTTCCCCTATAGGATTGTCAATAATGTTTTCTAAAATGTTTACCACATATCCTGAAACAGGGGCAATCACTGGTGCCTCATAAGCAAAATAATCTTTTAGAAATGCACCATGATTTTTATATGTTTTATTATTGTTATCTACAATATCAAAATCAAAAGCATGTTTCCAATCGCCAAGATGTGTTACTTTTCCATCTATGCCTTGACTCATTCGCCATTCACCCATAATAGGTAGATACACATGAAAAAACGTATTAGCTTTAAATCTTAATTTAGAATAAAAATTTTTATATAAATTATCTTCAGGACTACCTTGTTGAAAAGCAACTAATTCAATGCTATTGGTCTTTTCTCTATATTTTAATACCGTTAAAAATAGCAAAACAACTAATACAAAAGGTAATGAATACAAGGGTGAATTAACTTTAATAAAT
Organism: Flavobacterium aureirubrum; assembly: GCF_038739835.1. Taxonomy (NCBI): domain Bacteria; kingdom Pseudomonadati; phylum Bacteroidota; class Flavobacteriia; order Flavobacteriales; family Flavobacteriaceae; genus Flavobacterium; species Flavobacterium aureirubrum. The sequence continues at coordinate 81,225 of NZ_JBCGDO010000005.1, read as the reverse complement.
AATGGATTCAAAGCACCAACTAACAAACATGAAAAAGAAACTGTAAAAAATTGCAGTAAAAAAACTTTAGTAGAAGGAATAATAAAAAAACCGCCAAGTGCTAATGCAACTAAAATAAAATTAAATCCTATAGTTTGAAAAACAAGCTCTTTAAAATCGCCTAAAAAATTCAAATAGAAAATTACACCTATACTAAATCCTAGAAGAACTAATAAAAAATTAATTCTTGAATAAAAAAAGATAATGACTAAAATACAAAATCCTATAAATTGACTTGGTATAAAAAAAATTGCAGCCAATGAACTTAAAAGAATTTTAAAATAATCAAAAAAGACATTAGAAATATTAATCCTAAAATAATTTATAAAATCTTTTAATAAAAAAAAATCATCACTTATATTAGTTGTTATATTTAAATGACCATAAGATTGTTGATTAATACTTAAAATATACATACAAATCAAAAATGGTAATACCAAAAAAGGTAAGCCTTTTTTACTAAAATAATAAAAAAGCCATACACTTAAAAATAAAGAAAGCGTAGTAAATAATAACAACAGCATTAAAAAGTCAAAACTCCATGAAAATCTTGAAGATAAACCCAAAGCAACTAAGACTGTATTAAAAGTAAAAGTACCTGTTTGAGCAAGTTGATTATCAAAATTAAAAAGTTTTGAAAGGGATAAAGCAATGAAAAGACTTGATAATACAACAAATGCTTTGATAGGAAAAGTAGCAATTAACAAAAACAAACAAAATCCCACCCATTTTTTATTGGCAAAAATAATGTTGGAAAAACTTAAAAGTATTCCTTCAATATAATAGATAAGATTTTGCTTAATTAATTTATTCATTTTCTATACTTTGCAAATGGGCTGGTTTTTTTTCATTTTGTTCTAAAATAGCTAAATCATCACTTGATTTAATCACATGAGTTTGACCTCTAGTATCAATTAAAACAACATTAGGTCTCAAGGCTATAAACTGCATACTTTGGGTTATACAATAGGCTCCTACATAATGAACTACAACTTGGTCGCTCTTATTTAACGGTGGTAAGTTGATGTTTTCTCTTACCACATCTATGTTCATACACAAAGGGCCATATAGCACTGTGTCTTCTGTATGATAACCAAATGGTTGAGCTGGTGTAATTTTATGATCATACCAAAAAGATGTAAACATTAAATTTACCCCAAAGTCCATTATAGTAGCTTTTCTTCCATCACTCAAGCGTTTATTAGCAATGACACTCCCCAAAAGAAATCCTGCGTCATCAATCAATGCTCTGCCTGTTTCAAGATATAAAAATGGTAATTCGTCATAAGGAAAGCCCATGTTTAATAAAGTATTACAAATAGCATCTGCAAATTCTGATATTTCTGGAATATAGTCAGCAGCTACTTGATAGCTTCCTTTTAAAGTGTTTTTAGACGGAAAACCTCCTCCTAAATCAAGATATTCTATTCTTTTATTGAATTTTTGTTTTATTCCTAATGCTAAATCTGATAGTTTAGAGGCTGCAATAGCATAAGCATTGGTACTTAGCATATAGGTGCCTATATGACAATGTAAACCTACTAAATTCAATTTGTCTGAAATGATAATTTTTGTGATAGCTTCCCATGCTTGACCACTTTCATAATTAAATCCAAATCTATCCCAAATAGGATAAATGCCAGTATCCATATTAACTCTAATGGCTACTCTAGGCTTTTTCTTCAAATTTTCGGCTATACGAGTTAATAGATACAACTCATCAAAATGATCGATATGAATTAAACTATCATTTTTAACAGCGGTGGTTAAATCATCTTCTGTTTTTTCTGGACCATTAAAAATAATTTTATTACCAGGCACACCATTATTAATAGCCTTGTCATATTCAAATCTCGAAACAACTTCTGCCCAAGAACCTTCTTGATGATAAATATTACAAACTGCATTCAAATAACAAGTTTTATAACTCCAAGCAAACTGCACTTTTGGATATCTTGTTTCAAAAGCCCTTTTGGCATCTTGATAGTTATCTCTTATTTTCTTTTCAGAATAAACAAAAGTAGGAGAGCCATAGTCTTTGATAATGTCTCTTACAGCTACACCGTCTATGTGTGTTAATGCGTTGTATTCAGTTTTTGTGCCAAATTTATTCATTAATCCTGTGTTTAATGATTTGATGATTGGTCTTTCGTATTTTAATTTTTCCATGATTTATAATTTAAAATTCGCCTAATGTACTAATTGTTTCAAAAGATTTTATATTTACTATTTGGTCATAAGAATATCTAATAAACATTTGACCTACTTCATATTCTTCATAATATTTACATTTGCCAGTAAGGGCTAAATTGACTACAGATTCTACTTGATTTTGACCACATCCTGTTGTTAAATAACACCATGCAGGAAATCTAGGATTTATTTCTATTAGATGGTAAACTGGTTTTTCATCTTGATATGTTTTGATAAACTCCAATTCAAATGGACCACGCCACTTGGTGTTTTTAACCATTTTTTTTGTTATTTTTATTAATTCTTGATCATCTAAAGACACACCTGCCCAAGCTTTGCCTTTATCAGTTATATACAATTTTCGCATGGGTACAGCACCAATTAATTTGCCTTTGCCATCACCTACGCCGCAAACATTTACTTCAGAACCATGAACAAATTCTTGTAAAATGATAGGCAAACCCCATTGACTACTGATTTTGTTAAAATATTGAATAGCTTGATCAATATTATAGGCTACTTTGGCATCATAAAATTTACCTTTTATTGCTAATGGAAAACCTAATTTTTCTGATTCAGTTGCAATTTCAGCAACTTTAACAATATTTGCAGATTTTGGCACATTGATTTCATTTTTTATACCATATTCATACAAACTTGTTTTTTGTCTGGCATTAAATTGATCCATGGTTGGCAAAACCATTTTTATATCATAAGTTTTTGAAATATAGTCTTCTAGTTTGATAAAGTTGAATAATTCTGCATCAAAGTTTGGAAACAGAAACTGAATGTTTTCAATATCATTAATATAAGCTAACCTTTCTAACAATATGTCTTGCCCTGCTGAAGGTAATGGAATTTGATAAGTCTTATCTACATATTCTTTTAAATAAATTAATGGTTCTAAAGTTTCATAACTTAATCCTATAATTCTTACGTCAAATGATTTAGCTTCTTTTAAACTTCTAATCACTGCAAAGCCTGGACCTGGTGAATCAATGGCATTTAAACCAGTTACAGCTATCGTATAAATTGGTTTAATTTTCATTAGTTAGATAATTTATAAGACTTTAAACTAAAGACAAAGTCTTCATAATCTTTATCAGCAGTGTTTTTTTCTACATCAAATTTATCAACTATTGATGAGATAATTTCTTCTTTATTTTTATTCTCTTTTAATAGAGAAACAATGTGAATAGCGGTATCATTTAATGTGAAAGAATCGCCAGTAGTAGGGTTAAACAAAAAGCCACTTTCACTTATGGCTACATTTCTTAATATACTCATATCTATTAGTTTTAAAAATTGATAATGCAAAGAAAGGGTGAGTTATCCAAAAAATATTTATAAAATTTTATTTAAAATGTATAAAATTTTAAATATCTTCTAAAGGTTTAATTTTTAAATCTTTATTGTTTTTAAAATCAGAAACTGTATAACCAGTTATTTTTTTAAATTGATTACTCAAATAATGAACACTACTGTAATTCATCATATAACTTATCTCACTTAAGTTATATTCGTTTCTTCTGATCATGTGTTTTACACATTCAATTTTCAATAAAATGATGTAATTTTCTAAAGTATAAGGCTGAAAATCAGAAAAAATCTTGCTTATTTTATTATATGGTAAACCTAACTTTTCACTTATATAATTAGATTTTTTAATCAATGAGTCTACATTATTTGCCATATAGATAAGTTCTATACAAGCAATTTTTATTTTTTCAACCAAAATGAGGTTTTCATCTTTAACAATAACAAATTCTAAATCTTCAATTTTTTTATAAATGTATTGTGAGGTAAGTTTAGTTTTGTCATAAAACAATGATACTTCTCCCAATAAAATATAATTTACAGTAACCCCATCTATGTTGTTAAAAACTAATTCTAATAGCTTTATTCCACTTTTGGTGTAAAGGTTTTTTAAATGAATGATGAGTTTTTCTTGTAACAAAATTTAAATAAATTAACATAATTGACTTGTGTTTCAAGAAGAAATACAAAAGAAGCACTTGTGGTAACCCAATAAATCTATTCTATAAAATCCTTATGAAACGAAATAATTATATAATAAACATCAAAAAAATTAAATTTTCAAAACCAATTATTTAGAATTACTACAAAGACGCTAAATATCTTTCGGCATCTAGAGCAGCCATACAGCCAGTTCCTGCGGCAGTTATAGCTTGTCGATACACATGATCGGCTGCATCGCCTGCTACAAAAACCCCAGTAATATTTGTTTTGGAAGTACCTGGATTATTAATTATGTATCCCGTTTCATCTAGTTTCAAATAGTCAGCAAAAATTTCAGTATTAGGTTTATGACCAATAGCGACAAAGAAACCAGTAGCAGGAATATCAAAAATAGTTCCAGTAGTTTTGTTTTTGGCTTTAACAGCAGTCACGACTTGACCATCACCAAGAACCTCAACCGTGTCGTGATTCATTAATATAGTTATGTTTTCTGTTTTGCGGACACGAGCTTCCATAATTTTAGAAGCTCTAAATTTATCACTTCGAACAAGCATGGTTACTTTTTTGCATAATTTTGATAAATAATGTGCTTCTTCACATGCAGAATCTCCTGCGCCAACAATTACCACTTCTTGATTTCTGTAAAAAAAACCGTCACAAACTGCACAGGCAGAAACACCACCACCAGTTTGTAAATAATGTTGTTCTGAAGGCAATCCCAAATATTTAGCAGAAGCACCTGTTGAAATTATAACCGTTTCAGCATGAATTTCCTTCGTATCATTTACCCATACTTTATGAATACTTCCAGAAAAATCAACTTTTGTAACCCAACCATCACGAACATCAGTTCCAAAACGCTGCGCTTGCGCTTGAATACCAACCATCATTTCAGGTCCAGTTATTCCTTCAGGATTTCCTGGCCAATTTTCTACTTCATTTGTGGTTGTTAATTGGCCACCAGGTTGAGTCCCTTGGTACAAAACAGGATTCATGTTAGCTCTTGCAGCATAAATTGCAGCGGTGTATCCCGCAGGTCCAGAACCTATAATTAAGCATTTTACTTTTTCAATTGTATCTGACATAAATTTTATTTTAATTTATATGCAAAGGTAACTTTTTAAAATGAAAAATATTATTCTAAAAAATCAGAAAAAGCTATGAAAAAATAATTTCCTATTATTCTTTGAATACGGAATATTACGATTATATTTGCAACCGAATTTAACTTTTTCGGGGTGTAGCGTAGCCCGGTTATCGCGCCTGCTTTGGGAGCAGGAGGCCGCAGGTTCGAATCCTGCCACCCCGACTTAATCCTTTCTAATATTTTTTTAGAAAGGATTTTTTTATTTGAATATTTATCGAAAAATAAAATTCCAATACGATATAATTTCTATTTTTGTTAGAAATCAAAACTAACACAACAATTATGCTCATTATTGGTATTGCAGGTGGAACGGGAAGTGGAAAAACAACCGTTGTACACCAAATTATGAATGAATTACCAGAAACCGAAGTCGGTGTTTTGTCACAAGACTCATATTATAAAGAAAATAATAACCTTAGCTATGAAGAAAGAGCTCTAGTGAACTTTGATCACCCGAGAGCAATTGATTTCGAACTTCTTGTTAAACACCTTCAGGATTTAAAAAAGGGTAAAACCATTGAGCAACCTGTTTATTCCTTTATCACTCATAATCGAACCGAAGATACAATAATTACTCATCCAAGAAAGGTTATGATTGTGGAAGGGATATTAATTTTGACAAATCCTGAACTTCGTGATTTATTTGATGTAAAAGTATTTGTTCACGCCGACTCTGATGAACGGCTTATTAGAAGACTTAAAAGAGATATTGCAGAACGTGGGAGAGATATGGAAGAAGTATTAAACAGATACCAAACTACGTTGAAACCTATGCACCAACAATTTATTGAGCCAACGAAAGCTTACGCCGATATTATTATTCCTAATGATAAATATAATACTGTGGCAATTGATGTGGTGAGAGCCGTCATAAACCAAAGAATTACGTAAATACTTACTGATGAGTTTTTTAAAAAATCTAACCGATGCCTATCCTATTCTCAAAATTTTGGGAAACAGATATATTATTGTGTTGGCTTTTTTTATTATTTGGATGCTTTTCATTGATAATACTTCGTATATGGAGCATCGAATTTTAAATAAAGAATTAGAAGAATTAGAAGACAATAAAAAATACTATCAGAATGAAATTAAAAAAGATGAAGAAAACATAAAACTTCTGAAAAATGATGATAATGTTGAGAAGTATGCTCGCGAAAAATATTATATGAAACGCGACAGCGAAGACATTTACATCATTGAATACGAAGAAGAAACGCTACCCGAAGAAAAATCAAAATCATTATAGTGCAATGGCAAATACATTATTTTCAGAATTTAATCCTGTGTCCTCTAAACAATGGAAACAACAAATTCAGTATGAACTTAAAGGCTTAGATTATAACGAAACTTTGATTTGGGAAAGTCCAGAAGGCATAAAGGTAAAACCATTTTATCATGCTGATGAAACAGAAGTAAAATTTCAAATAAATTCTGCGAAAAAAAAGTTTACTATTGTTCAAAATATTTATGTTCAAGATATCAAAAAATCAAATGAGCGCGCATTCAATTCTTTAAATCGCGGTGCAGAGAGTATTCGTTTTACAATTGAAAACGAAACTGTTTCTATTGAGGAATTAATGCAAAACTTACCTCTTGAAAAAACAACTTATTTTTTTTATTTGCCTTTCCTTTCAATCGATTTCGTAACTAAATTAAGTGAATTTGCAACTAAAAACAATGCTGATTTCATAATTCAATTAGATCCAATTGGTCAATTTTGCAAAGACGGAAACTGGTTTGAAAATATTAAAAATGATTTTGAAAAGCTAAATACAATTTCAAAACTTACCTTTTCAACAATCAATATCAAAGCAGGAATTTATCAAAATGCAGGAGCAAATATGGTGCAGCAATTAGCATATACTCTAGCTCATATCAATGAATATTTCAATAGAATTCAATTTATACATCAACCCGTAACGATTGAAATTTCAGTGGGAACAAATTATTTTTTCGAAATTGCTAAACTACGTGCGTTGCGTCTTTTATTCAAAACCTTAGCTACCGAATATAATCACAATTACGACTGTCACATTATTGTAACACCAACTAAGAGAAACAAAACAATTTATGATTATAACGTAAATATGTTGCGCACTACTACTGAATGTATGAGTGCAATTCTTGGTGGTGCCAACTCAATTTCAAATTTACCATACGACAGTTTGTATCACAAAGACAACGAATTTGGTGATAGAATTGCTAGAAATCAATTACTAATTTTAAAAAACGAAAGTTATTTTGACAAAGTAAGTAATCCTGCTGATGGAAGTTACTACATCGAAAACCTAACAGAACAATTAGCAGAAAAAGCATTACTGTTATTCAAAGAAATTGAAGATAAAGATGGTTTAATTACGCAATTAGTTGAAGGAAATATTCAAAAAAAGATTTCAGAAAGCGCTCAAAAAGAACAAGATTTATTCGATAGCGGGAAAGAAATATTGTTAGGAACCAATAAATATCCTAATAAAAATAACCGAATGAAAGATGATTTAGAATTATATCCATTTGTAAAACAAAATCCTCGAAAAACTCAAATCACTCCTATCATTGAAAAACGATTAGCTGAAAAATTAGAGCAAGCACGATTAAACGAAGAAAAATAAAAAACAGTAAACTTATAAGCTTAGAAAATAACTCGTTATGAAAATTTTTAACTTACAAATTGAAGTAGATAAAAATCGAATCGTTATAAAGGTACCGGATGAATTTATTGGTGGAAAAATTGAATTAAAAATAACTTCTGAAGATAAAAAAACAAAGTCGTTTACTACCTTGAAAGAAACTAAAAATAGTGAAATTTCAAATTTAACTAGTTATTTGAAAAGTACTAGAAGTGAAGATGTTCTTGATAGTTTTCCATCATGGTTCAACCCTGACTCTTTGAATGATATAAATGATAATATTGATGATATGTAATCAAGATTAACTCAAATAAAAAATGAGAAAAAATATCCAACATATAAAGTTAAAGTCAGAAGCAAAAAGTGTAGAATCGGAAGATAAAATTTTCCTCACTGCCGAAGGCATTGAAGTAAAACCAACATACTCCAAAGAAGACATTGAAAATTTGGAACACATTGGTTTTGGTGCTGGTTTTGCACCAAATCTTCGCGGACCATACGCAACCATGTACGTTCGTCGTCCTTGGACCATTCGCCAATATGCCGGATTTTCAACTGCAGAAGAAAGCAATGCTTTCTATAGAAGAAATCTGGCAGCAGGACAAAAAGGACTTTCGGTTGCTTTCGATTTAGCCACTCACAGAGGTTACGATTCCGACCACGAACGTGTTTTTGGTGATGTTGGAAAAGCTGGTGTTGCCATCGATTCAGTCGAAGATATGAAAATATTATTCGACCAAATACCAATGGATGAAATGTCGGTTTCTATGACTATGAATGGTGCGGTTTTACCAATTATGGCATTCTATATAGTTGCTGCTGAAGAACAAGGTGTTGCTCCAGAATTACTTTCGGGAACCATTCAAAACGATATTTTGAAGGAGTTCATGGTTAGAAATACCTACATCTATCCGCCAACGCCATCGATGAAAATCATTGCTGATATTTTTGAATATACGAGCAAAAAAATGCCAAAATTCAACTCGATTTCTATTTCGGGTTACCACATGCAAGAAGCTGGAGCAACGGCCGACATTGAGTTGGCATACACTTTGGCTGACGGTTTAGAATATATTCGAACAGGTTTAGCCACCGGAATGAAAATCGATGAGTTCGCTCCTCGCCTATCTTTTTTCTGGGCAATTGGAATGAACCATTTTATGGAAATTGCCAAAATGCGCGCTGGTCGAATGTTATGGGCAAAATTGCTAAAACAATTCAGTCCAAAAGATGAAAAATCATTGGCTTTAAGAACACATTGTCAAACATCAGGTTGGAGTTTAACTGAGCAAGATCCGTTTAATAATGTGGCTCGAACTTGCATTGAAGCCGCTGCTGCAGCATTTGGAGGAACACAATCCTTACACACCAACGCCTTAGATGAAGCGATTGCTTTACCAACCGATTTCTCGGCTAGAATTGCTAGAAATACCCAAATATTTTTACAAGAAGAAACCAAAATTTGCAAAACCGTTGATCCTTGGGCTGGAAGTTATTATGTAGAAAGTCTGACCAACGAAATAGCACAAAACGCTTGGAAACTTATTGAAGAAGTGGAAGAACTCGGCGGAATGACCAAAGCCATCGAAGCTGGTATCCCGAAATTGCGTATTGAAGAAGCTGCGGCAAGAAAGCAAGCTAGAATCGATAGCAGTCAAGATATAATTGTTGGTGTGAACAAATTCCGTTTAGAAAAAGAAGATCCATTACAGATTTTGGATGTTGATAACGATATGGTGCGCAAGCAACAAATTGAGCGTTTGACACAAATAAAAGCCACTCGCGATAACACCAAAGTAGCCGAATGTTTAGCAAAATTAACTGCTGCTGCAAAGAAGTCAACGGAAAATAGAACAGATCCTGATTTGCATCAGGATAATAATTTATTATCTTTAGCAGTAGAAGCAGCCAGAAACAGAGCCACATTAGGTGAAATTAGTGATGCTTTGGAAGCAGTTTTCGGAAGATATAAAGCACAAATTAGAAGTTTTAGCGGCGTGTACAGTAAAGAAATAAAAAATGACGAAAGTTTTGAAAAAGCAAAACAACTAGCCGATGCCTTCGCCAAGAAAGAAGGTCGTCGACCTAGAATTATGATTGCCAAAATGGGACAAGACGGACACGATCGTGGTGCGAAAGTAGTTGCCACAGGTTATGCTGACGTAGGTTTTGACGTAGATATTGGACCTTTATTTCAAACACCAAAAGAAGCTGCGAAACAAGCGGTAGAAAACGACGTTCACATTCTGGGAGTTTCCTCGCTGGCTGCCGGACACAAAACGTTAGTACCACAAGTTATTGACGAACTAAAAAAATACGGTCGCGAAGACATCATGGTAATTGTTGGCGGTGTAATTCCTGCGCAAGATTACCAATTCCTTTTTGACGCTGGCGCAGTTGCCGTTTTTGGTCCTGGAACTAAAATTAGTGAAGCTGCTATAACTATTTTAGAAGTCTTATTGAAAGATTAAAAAATTAGACTTGACAATTAATCATTTTTAAAAAAAATACTTATCTTTATATGCCCGTAATCTTGTTGTTTAACCTAGAATTAACAATCATTAAATCCTAATTTTATGAAAAACAAGATGTTAAAAACTATTTTTCTTAGTACAGTTTCAATTTTATTTATTGGATGTCAAGCCAAAAAAGACGAGCCTATTGCAATAGATAAAGAACAAATCAAAAACGAAATTCAGGCCATCGAAAACAAAATGGCGGAAATGTTTAATGATCGAAATGTTAATGCTTCGCTTTACTATGACGAAAATGCAGTAAGTTTTTCTCAAAACAAACCCCCGATTAATGGGAGATTTGAAATCGAAAAATCAATAAAAGAAGACTTAGCTGGTTTTCCAAAAGGATATCAAATTGCTTTTGTGGTCAATGAAATTTTTCCTTCTTCTGATGGTATACAAGTGGTGGAAATTGGCAATTATAGAGTTTCCGACTCTACAAGCACGGCACTTTACACAGGAAATTACATCGCTGTTTTTGAAAAAATAAATGGAAAATATTTGTGCATTAGAGATATGTCAGCATCTGATAGAAGATTGGACAGCAACATAGTAGCTGAAACAGAAAAAAAGTAAAATAACATTAGGTTCATATATTTAAAATAAGCATCTCCAAAATGAGGTGCTTTTTTTGTACCCAATTCATAAAAGTATTACTTTTAAGACTTATAAAAAAAGTATGTCAAAACTCCCTAATGTTGGCACTAGTATATTTACCATAATGTCACAAATGGCTGCGGAAAACAACGCTATCAATCTTTCGCAAGGATTTCCTAATTTTCCAGTTGATTTTAGGCTTACAGAAATACTTTCAAAATTAGCTTCAGAAAATGTTCATCAATACACTCCCATGAGTGGTTTACCTTCACTACTAGAAAAAATAGCAATACTGACAAAGCAATCTTATCAAAGAACTGTTTCACCAAAAGGAGAAATTCTCATCACAGCTGGTGCAACTGAAGGAATATTTGCCACAATTCAGGCTTTAGTAAAAGCGGGAGAAGAGGTTATAATATTAGACCCAAGTTATGACTGCTATGAAGCACCAATACTTTTGAGTAATGCCAAACCAATTCGAGTTTCACTCAATAGTGATTTCACCCCAAATTGGGAAAAGATAAATAATGTGGTAAATAAAAAAACAAAACTCATTATAATCAATAATCCACATAATCCAACAGGGAAAACGTGGTCAGTTGATGATTTTTTACAATTGGAAAAATTAGTCGATAGTTACCCTAATCTTCTCGTTCTTTCGGATGAAGTATATGAATATATTACTTTTGAAAAAAAACACATTTCTATAAATGAACGTTCTAAACTTTATGAAAGAAGTATCGTCATTTCTTCGTTTGGCAAATCACTTCATATCACCGGTTGGAAAGTAGGATACGTTATTGCGCCAGTAAACATCATGATTGAAATAAAAAAAGTGCATCAATTTTTGGTTTTTAGCGTTAGTAGTATTGCTCAACATGCTATTAATGAATATTTGGATATAGTTGATTTCAATAGTATTAGAACATTTTATCAGGAGAAAAGGACACTTTTTAGAAACTTAATGAGTGAAACCAAATTGGAACTATTACCTTGTGAAGGAACTTATTTTCAAGTGGCTTCCTATGCCGCTATCTCAGATGAGACAGATATAGATTTCACCAAACGATTAGTTACCGAATTTGGAGTAGCTACTATTCCAATTTCTACTTTTTATGCTAATGGTGACGACCATAAATGCATTCGTTTTTGCTTTGCTAAAGATGATAAAACCCTAGTGCAAGCAGCAGAACGATTGCTCAAATTATAATAAAAATTATATCTTTACGATAAATACTCATAGGCAGTAATTAAACTATATAAAAAATAAAAATTATGGATTTTTCAGCAAAAATGCTTCGCGATAATGCTTTAGCAGACAAGGTAATAGTAGTAACTGGTGGCGGAAGCGGACTAGGTAAAGCAATGACTAAATATTTCTTAGAATTGGGTGCCAAAGTAGCCATAACCTCGCGTGATGTAGAAAAATTAAAAACAACGGCACAAGAATTAGAAAAAGAAACTGGCGGAAATTGTCTTCCAATTCAATGCGATGTTCGCCATTATGATCAAGTAGAAGCCATGCTTTCCGAAGTATTGAAAACTTTTGGCAGTGTAGATGTTTTATTAAACAATGCCGCTGGAAACTTCATCTCTCCTACTGAGAGATTATCAGCAAATGCCTTTGATACCATCATTGACATTGTTTTGAAAGGTTCTAAAAATTGTACACTTGCATTTGGAAAGCATTGGATAGATAAAAAACAAACCAATTGTAATGTTTTAAATATTGTTACAACTTATGCATGGACAGGTTCAGGCTATGTTGTACCAAGTGCCACTGCAAAAGCAGGCGTTTTGGCGATGACAAGAAGTCTCGCAGTGGAATGGGCAAAATATGGCATACGAATGAACGCCATTGCTCCTGGACCATTTCCTACCAAAGGTGCTTGGGATAGATTATTACCTGGCGATTTAGCCGAAAAATTTGATATGGCAAAAAAAGTGCCGTTGCGACGTGTTGGTGACCACCAAGAATTAGCCAATTTGGCTGCTTATTTAGTTTCTGATTTCTCTGCTTACATCAATGGTGAAGTAGTAACAATAGACGGTGGTGAATGGCTTCAAGGTGCAGGACAGTTCAATATTTTGGAAAAAATTCCGCAAGAAATGTGGGATATGCTGGAAGCGATGATTAAGAACAAAGGAAGTAAATAATAGTGGTCAGTTCTCAGTTTTTAGTTGGCAGAAACACTACTGAACACTTAATACTGAACACTATGCACTTTTACCAGATTGTTAACAAAATTCGGTTGCCAAAGCCATAAATAATCGTATTTTTACCGTTCAAAATTTGTAAAAAATAAATGGGTAAAATCATTGCTATTGCCAATCAAAAAGGTGGTGTTGGAAAAACAACAACTTCGGTTAATCTCGCAGCATCACTAGGAGTTTTAGAAAAAAAAGTGTTATTAATTGATGCCGATCCACAAGCAAATGCGAGTTCGGGATTAGGGATTGATGTTGAAAGTATATCTATTGGAACATATCAGATTTTAGAACACAGTAATACTCCTGATGAAGCCGTTATTGCATGCTCTGCACCGAATGTTTGGGTTATTCCTGCACATATTGATTTGGTTGCTATCGAAATTGAGCTTGTTGACAAAGAAAATCGAGAATATATGCTTAAAGAAGCATTAGCAACAATCAAAGACCAATATGATTTTATAATTATCGATTGTGCACCATCACTAGGTTTATTAACTTTAAATGCTTTAACTGCTGCTGATAGTGTTGTCATTCCTATTCAATGCGAATATTTTGCATTAGAAGGTTTAGGGAAATTGTTGAATACTATTAAAAGCGTGCAAAAAATTCATAACCCAGATTTAGATATTGAAGGACTTTTATTGACTATGTTTGATTCTCGTTTGCGTTTATCAAACCAAGTTGTTGAAGAAGTGCAAAAACATTTTAATGATATGGTTTTCAAAACTATTATTCAGCGAAATGTAAAATTAAGCGAGGCACCAAGTTTTGGTGAAAGTATCATTAACTTTGATGCAACAAGTAGAGGTGCTTCTAACTACCTTAGTTTAGCAAATGAAATTATCAAAAAAAACAGTAACTAACCTATGGCAAAAGCAATACAAAAGCAAGCATTAGGACGAGGATTATCTGCATTATTAAAAGATCCTGAAAACGATATAAAATCTATTGGCGATAAAAATGCTGACAAAGTTGTTGGTAATATCATAGAATTAGATATTGATTCTATAGAAATTAATCCTTTTCAGCCAAGAACAAATTTCAACGAAGACTCGCTTCAAGAATTAGCTTCTTCGATAAAGGAATTAGGCGTGATACAACCGATTACAGTAAGAAAATTAGACTTTAATAAATACCAATTAATTTCGGGAGAAAGACGTTTACGTGCTTCAAAGTTAATAGGTCTGGCTTCTATTCCTTCTTATATCCGAATTGCAAATGACAATGAGTCGTTGATAATGGCATTGGTCGAAAATATTCAACGTCACGATTTAGACCCAATTGAAATTGCACTTTCCTACCAAAGATTAATTGACGAAATACAATTAACGCAAGAGCAAATGAGTGATCGTGTTGGAAAAAAGCGCTCAACCATTGCGAACTATTTGCGATTACTAAAATTAGACCCTATAATCCAAACTGGAATTCGAGATGGCTTTATAAGTATGGGTCATGGTCGCGCCATTATAAATGTTGACAATCAGGATATTCAAACTGATATTTATCAAAAAATAGTAAGTCAAAATCTATCAGTTCGCGAAACAGAAGCTTTGGTAAAAAATTATCAAGAAAGTTTAAAACCAGTTGTTGCTAAAACTAATAAAAGTGTATCATTCACTATTGACGAAAATCAAAAAAAGGAATTTACAGATTTTTTTGGTACTAAAATCGATGTGAAAATGGCCCGAAATGGGAAAGGGAAAATTACCATACCATTTCATTCAGAGGAAGATTTTAAGAGGATTATTAAACTAATAAAAAGTTAGTGAATAGGTTTTTATACATAGTTCTATTCTTTTTTATATTCGGAAATCAAAATCTATTTTCGCAAGAAATTGGCAACGCAATAATTGCAAAAGATACTACTAAACTAAGAGAAATAGATCCATTGCGACCTTCAAAAGCGGCTTTTTTCTCAGCGATTTTACCCGGATTGGGACAAGCATACAATAAAAAATATTGGAAGATTCCCCTAGTTTATGGTGCTTTGGGAACAAGTATGTATTTTTATCTAGAAAACAATAAAAAATATAACATCTATCGAGATGCCTATAAACGAAGATTGGCAGGTTTTAGAGATGATGAATTTGTAGGTATTTTTGATAACCAACGTTTGATTGCCGCACAACGGTTTCATCAACGAAATAGAGATTTATCGTTGATGGTTACAGCAGTTTTTTATATTTTGAATATTGTAGACGCAAACGTAGATGCGCATTTAATTCAATTTAACGTAAACGAAAAACTATCATTTGCACCAGACGTTTATCAAAGTGAATTTACTGTTCTACCTACAATTGGTTTAACATTTAATTATAAATTTTAAATGAAAATAGCACTTCTTGGATATGGCAAAATGGGCAAGGTAATCGAAAAAATTGCCCAAGAACGAGGACACGAGATTATTTTAAGAAAAGATGAAAGCAATTCATTTGAAGGACTTTCCAATGCTGATGTAGCAATAGATTTTAGTGTTCCTACTGCCGCTGTTAATAATATTTCTGCGTGTATAAATGCTAGTATTCCTGTCATTTCGGGCACCACAGGATGGCTTGAAAATTACCATGAAATGGTAAAATTGTGCGAAGAAAAAAACGCCGCTTTTCTTTATGGTTCCAATTTTAGCTTGGGTGTTAACTTATTTTTTGAATTGAATGATTATCTAGCACGGATGATGTCAAAATTTAAAGAGTACAAAGTTTCAATGGAAGAAATCCATCATACGCAAAAACTCGATAAACCCAGCGGAACCGCAATTTCATTAGCCTATTCTATAATCAATCACAGCGACAAGAACAGCTGGACTATTGAAAATCCTAAAGAAGACGACTTGTTTATTGACGTAAAAAGAACTGAAAACATTCCCGGAACGCATACTGTTACGTACAATTCAGACGTGGATTTTATAGAAATTAAACATGTTGCTCATAATCGCGAAGGATTTGCACTCGGAGCAATTATTGCTGCAGAATGGATTATTGGAAAAAAAGGCGTTTTTACTATGAAAGATGTACTCGATTTAAATTCCCAATAACCAATTATAAATTGTAACAAAACTCATAAAAAGTTAACTTATAACTTTTAAACACTTAAACTTTATTAAACTCATAAATTCAACATCATGATACTATTCCATTGGTTTATATTTTTCCTTTTAGTCCAATTTATTCATGGTTTAGGAACTTGGAAATTATATGAAAAAGCAGGAAGAAAAAGATGGAAAGCATTTATTCCTATATATAATTCCATAGTATTAATGAAAATAATTAATCGTCCAACATGGTGGACGATTTTGTTGTTTATTCCAGTGATTAACCTAATTATGTTTCCTGTAATTTGGGTCGAAACGTTGAGAAGTTTTGGAAAAAACTCCACTTCAGATACTTGGCTAGGTATCTTTACATTTGGTTTATACATTCTTTACATCAATTATACGCAAGAGGTTACCCATATTTCAGATAGAAGTTTGACCGCAAAAACCAAAACTGGTGACACTATAAGTTCGTTGCTTTTTGCTATTGTTGTCGCCACTTTAGTCCATACTTATGTGATGCAACCTTATACTATTCCAACTTCTTCATTAGAAAAATCGTTGCTTATAGGTGATTTTTTATTCGTGAGTAAATTTCATTATGGCGCACGAACTCCTATGACAACTGTTGCTGCGCCAATGGTTCATGATACATTACCAATTGTAAACACTAAATCCTATTTGAGTTGGCCACAACTTCCCTACTTCAGATTTCCAGGTTTTCAAAAAGTAGAAAAAAACGATATTGTTGTTTTCAATTGGCCAGCTGATACTGTATATAAATTTTTTGATACCTCAGGAAGAAGTGTGGTTAAACCTATCGACAAAAAATCAAATTACGTAAAACGTTGTCAAGGAACACCTGGCGATTCATTGCAAATTAAAAATGGGATAGTTTATATTAACGGTAAAGAATTGATACTACCAGCAAGAGCCAAAACGCAATATTCCTATTATGTTACCTATGATATGAATGTGCCACTAGATTTTGAATTTTTACTAAAAGATGTTGGATGCACTGATGGCGCAGGATTCAAAAACGAAGCTCGTGACACACTGTATATAAGAGCATTGACTTTTGAAGGTGCCAATAAACTAAGAAGTATTCCTGGAATAAAATCAGTGTCACAAGTAATTTCAAAAAATGGAGAAATGAATATTTTTTCAGGTACACCTAAATGGAATTCAGATAATTTTGGTCCAATATATATTCCAGAAGCAGGAAAAACGGTTGCTTTAAACTTAAAATCATTACCCTTTTACAAAAGAGTAATAGCAGTTTACGAGGGAAATGACTTGAAAGTTGTAGGCAACGATATTTATATCAATAATAAAATAGCCACTTCCTATACTTTCAAAAAAAATTACTATTGGATGATGGGAGATAACCGAAATAACTCTGAGGACAGTCGATACTGGGGTTATGTTCCCGAAGATCACATTGTGGGTAAACCAGTTTTTATTTGGTTGAGTTGGGACACAAACGGAAAAGGAATAAACAAAATTCGTTGGGAACGATTATTCACCACTGTTGGTGGCGATGGTCAACCACAGTCTTATTTTAAATATTTTCTTGGGTTACTAGTGTTGTATTTTGTGGGTGAATATTTTTGGAAAAAAAGAAAAAACGCAAAATAATAGTTTAAGAGTTTAAAGTTGTTTAGAGGTTTATATTGTTAACCGCGACCGCAAACTACCTTAAACCATATTAAACAACTTTAAACCATTTTAAACGAAAAAAATGAACATCCTAATTCATCCAAGCTATTTTCCTTCAATAAGTCATTTTGTGGCGATTGCAAAAAGTGATTTGGTCACGTTTGAAATGGATGATAATTTCCAAAAGCAAACCAACAGAAACCGAATGTACATTTATAGTCCAAATGGCATTCAGTTACTCAATATTCCTATAAAACATTCTAAAGAAGGTCATCAGAAAACTAGAGACATCAGACTTGAAACCGCTTTTGATTGGCAAAAACAACATTTCAAATCATTAGAAGCAGCATATCGCACATCACCTTTTTTTGAATATTTTGAAGACGATTTAGCTCCTATTTTTCAAAAGAAACATACCTTTCTGATGGACTTGAACTATGAAACCATGTCATTTGTATCAAAATGTCTAAAATTAGAGTTTGACTACAACGAAACCACAGAATACTTTCATGAGGTAAAAAACATGATTGATTTACGAAACCTGATAAATGGCAAAAAAGACAATTCAGTTTATGATACCTATACCCAGGTTTTTGGTGAAAAACATGGTTTTCTAAATAATCTCTCCATTTTAGATTTATTGTTCAATGAAGGAAGATACGCAATAGACTATTTAAAAAAACAAAACTTAGTTATTCTTTAAACGATAGTCTAGTCATTATCGGATAATGATCGGAATAATTAAATTCAGTAAAAGAACGGAAACTTTTAACCTTCATCGATTTGCTGGCAAAGATGTAATCAATTCGTGCAGGATAATATTTGAACTTATACGTTTGCCCAAAACCTGTTCCAGCTTCTTCAAAACAATCGTTCAAGTCTGATTTTATGTTTCTATATACATAAGAAAAAGCACTATTATTCATATCGCCACAAATAATAACAGGGTAAGTACACTCTTTTTTATGATTAACTAAAACTTCCGTTTGTTGCTCCTGTTTCTTGAAAGCATCTCTAATTCTTGTAAAAAGTTGTTGTGATTTATTTTGATCAATAACATCTACATGCTCCTGAATTTCGTTGACATCGGGTGAAATTTTAATAGATTGTAAATGAATATTATATACTCGTATAGTATCTTTTCCTTTCTTAATATCAGCATAAATAATATTGTTTCCTGCTTGAGGAATTTTGAAATCGCCTTGATTAAAAATAGGAAATTTTGAGAAAATGGCCTGTCCTGTTTTTATATTTTTCCCTTCCATATAAATAGCTTTGTATTTATATACTCTCAAATCTACTTTTGCATTTTGAGAATACTCTTGTATACAAAGAATATCTGGATTTTGTTCGTTGATGAAAGATAAAATAGTATCACCAATGGCTGGTTTTGGTATCCATTCAAAAATATTAAATAATCGAACGTTGTAGCTCATCACTGTAAAATCTTTTTCCTCTTCATCAGTAACACTGGATGAAAATTTATAAAATTTATTGATAAATGTAATCCCCAATAACAATACTAATCCTGATAAAACAAGCTGTCGCTTTAATTGTAGTAGCCAATACAAAAAAAACAAACCATTTAATATAAGAAACAGAGGTAATATTAAAGTAAGAACAGAGAGTAATGGAAATAGTTTGGGTGCTAAAAAAGGTAAAATATAAGCTACGAAAGTCAATACAGTAATTACTATATTAAAAACAAAAACTATTTTATTAAACCACGAGAGTTTCTTCATTTATATTTCTTATACTGAAAACTAGTTGGTATAAACTCCACATTATTACTTACCTGCTTTAAACAAAAATTGTTTTTCTTCAGCAGTCAAACTGTCATAACCTGATTGACTAATTTTATCTAAAATCTCATCAATTTGTTGTTGTGTTTTATCTTTGTATACAATTTTCGTTTCTCTTTTCACTTCCGGCTTTTTAGGATTAACGTGTACACTCTTAAACGTTCTTGTTTTCTTTTTACTAAATAATGAACCGCAAAACTCCGTCACCGAAAAGATAATTCTACTTAAATCGGTGCCATTTTCGAGTAATTTAATGTAAATATAACCAAAAAACGCACCACTTATATGAGCAATATGTCCACCAGTGTTGCTCATTTGAATTTGTAATAAATCAAGTATAAGCAAAACAGCGGTGATATGCCATAGTTTAACATTACCTATTAGTAGCAATCTTACTTCCATTAAAGGTTGATAGGTTGTAGTAGCAACCAAAATAGCCATTATCGCACCAGATGCACCAACCATACTACTCGAACTGTTAAGCAAATAATAACTTAAAACAAAAACAAAGCCAGCAAAAATAGCGCTCAGAAAATACAAACCAAGATATTGCTTTTCAGTAAAATAAGTTAAAAATAAACGACTAGTAAAATTTAAAACCATCATATTAAAAAACAGATGGAAAAATCCTTGATGAAAAAAAGCATAAGTTAGCAATGTCCATGGCTTGGTCACAATATCAAACGGCGCAGAGGAAACTGCCAACCAATCAGGGTAATAAAAAAATCCTTCTTTAAACTGATAAAACAAGGGAATAGACAACAAAAAAACACCCACATTCCAGTAAATCAGTTTATTGGTAATGCCTCCTATTCTATATTGTAGTTTTAAATCATTAATTATACTCATAGTCTTTATTTTTATTTAACCACTAAGTCCACAAAGTTTTACACGATGAACACAAAGTTGATTTCCATTACAGTGAGCTTAGTGCTCACTTTGTGTTCTTTATGGTTAAAACTAATTCCAACGATTGTTATTAAACTGATTTTTTTTCCAATACCACATCATTAAAAAACCAAATAAAGCACCACCAATGTGGGCAAAATGGGCAACTCCTGTTCCTCCACTTCCAAAAAGTGAACTACCTTTAAATCCCAAAAATAAATCTATCGCTATAATTCCTGGCACAAAATATTTAGCTTTTATGGGAACAGGAATAAAAAGCAAAGCCAGTTCCGCATTAGGAAACATAAAGGCAAAAGCCGTTAACAATCCATATATTGCACCAGATGCACCAACAGAAGGCGTGTTATATGAAAAATAGAATTGCTCAATTGTGGATAAAGGAACCAAATCTATTATACGGTCGTTATATCTTCCTTCCTTCAGCATAGCAGTAATAGCATCTTGCGGAATGTTAGCATTTTGGAGTACTTCTAATGCATGTTGATATTGTAAATAATTCACACCAGTATGCAACAGCGCTGCTCCAAGACCACATGAAATGTAAAAGAAGATGAACTTTTTAGATCCCCAAAATTGTTCCAGTGCGCTACCAAAAGACACTAAAGCAAACATATTGAAAAGAATATGCATCAAATTTGGCATTGGTGCATGCATAAACATGCTTGTTAACGGTTGCCAAAATCGAAAATTTGGATTTTGTGGTGGATACATCGAAAATAACTGATAGGCAACATCACCTACAAAATTAGACCCAATGTAAAATATAATATTAATTATCAGTAACTGCTTAACAGTATCGGTCATGCGCATCATAGGGCAAATTTTTTATCTAAATCTTCCACACTCATCGTGATGAAAGTAGGTTTTTGAAAAGGGGAAACATTAGGTTCTTTACAGGCAAATAGGTTGTGTACCAAATTTTCTTGCTCTCTTTCGGTTAAATACGTTCCTGTTTTTATGGCCAAACTTTTTGACATGGATTTGGCAATCATATCATTTTGTGAAAAACTACTATCCGGAATTCCGTCCTGCAAATCGGTTAATAAATCATCCAAAACGATCGAAGCTCTGCTTTCTGATATAGTAACAGGCAAACCAGAAACTATTATAGAGTTATCGTTTATAGTATCAAAAATAAAACCCAAATTTTCTAAAGATAATTTCAATTCGGTTATTAAATGAATTTCACTTGAAGAAAAATACAATTCCAAAGGAAACAATAATTGTTGGCTCGAAGCTTGTTTAACCGTCATATTAGTCAAAAATTCTTCATACAAAACGCGTTCATGAGCACGCTTTTGGTTTATAATGACCATTCCCGATTTTATCGGACTAACAATATATTTTTTATGGATTTGGTAGGTTCGTTTTACTTCTTGGTCAATATCGGCCTCTTCAAATAAAGAGGAAGTCACTGCATCATTTTCAAAAGTAATTTCGGCTAATTCTTGACCAGCTTGCTTTAATCCTACATACAAACTTTCCCAATTGGGTTTTAACTCTTGTTTTCTATATTGCGAAGAAGATGAAAAAGAACCTCGTGATGGTTCGGTAGAAAAAGGATTAAAATCACTATTTACAGCAATCGTTGGATATTCAGCTTCTTTATTTTGATATTGATAAGGCGTGTCTAAATTAGGATCGCGATCAAAATCTAAAACTGGCGCTACGTTAAATTGTCCCAAACTATGTTTGATGGCCGAACGCAAAATGGCATACAATGCATGCTCATCATCAAACTTTATTTCTGTTTTTGTGGGATGAATGTTAATATCAATGGTGTGTGGCGGAACATCTAAGCACAAAAAATAACTTGGTTGCGCGCCATCTTTTAGTAACCCTTCATAGGCAGACATTACCGCATGATGCAGATAACCACTTTTAATAAAACGATTATTGACAAAAAAGAACTGCTCACCTCTATTTTTCTTTGAAAATTCGGGTTTACCTATAAAACCATCAAGTATGACAATTTCTGTTTCTTCATTTACTGGTACTAATTTTTCATTAGTTTTTCCTGAAAAAATATTGACAATTCGCTGTCTGAAATTGGATATCGGCAAATTGAACATTTCGCTTCCGTTATGATACATCGCAAAGTGTATGTTCGGATGTGCCATTGCCACGCGCTGAAACTCATCCACAATGTGGCGTTGTTCTACCGTTTCCGATTTCAAAAAATTACGCCGCGCAGGAATGTTAAAAAACAGATTTTTAACCGCAAAAGATGTACCTTTTGGTAAAACCGCTGGTTCTTGTGAGATTAATTTACTGCCTTCAATAATGATATGAGTTCCAAGTTCTTCTTGATCTTGCTTTGTTTTCATTTCAACATGCGCAATGGCAGCTATAGAAGCAAGTGCTTCTCCGCGAAACCCTTTGGTGTGCAGTGAAAATAAATCTTCGGCATGGCGAATTTTAGAAGTGGCATGACGCTCAAAACACAAGCGCGAGTCAGTTACACTCATACCCACACCGTTATCAATAACTTGAACAAGTGATTTACCAGCATCTTTTATAATGAGCTTTATATCTGTAGCTTTAGCATCTACAGCGTTTTCTAATAATTCTTTTACTACGGATGCGGGTCGTTGCACCACTTCGCCAGCGGCAATTTGATTGGCAACATGATCTGGTAGTAATTGAATTATGCTCGACATTGGGTAGTGTTCAGTATTCAGAAATGAGTATTCAGCTATAAAATTTAAACAGCAAATTTAGGGAAAAACTATGGTGATTTTTAGTTAATCCTATGCTAAAAAATAAAAAAACCTATTCATTAAAGAATAGGCAAGAACTCATTTATTGTAAAGTTAATTTTTTCGTAATTACTTGGTCATTGCCACCATTTTAATCGCCGCAATAGCAGCTTCGGTGCCTTTATTTCCGTGCTTTCCTCCACTTCTATCAATAGATTGTTGTTCCGTATTGTCAGTCAACACACAAAATATCACTGGAATTTCACCTTCTGCATTCAGTGCTGCAATGCCATTAGTAACACCTTGGCATACAAAATCAAAATGCATAGTTTCGCCTTTTATCACAGAACCAATGGTAATAATAACATCAAAATTGCCCGTTTTCATTAGTTGCTTGGCCCCAAAAATCAACTCAAAACTACCAGGAACATTTTGCCTCACAATATTTTGGGGTAAAGCACCACAATCCAATAATGCCGCTTCGGCACCGTGATACAAACCATCGGTAATATGACTATTCCAATCAGAAACAACAATCCCAAACCGAAAATCTCTCGCGTCTGGGATTGTATTTTTGTCGTAATTCGATAAATTTTTATTTGCCGTCGCCATGTTTAATAAGTCTCCAGTTACCAGTTGTTAATGTTCAGTAAGAATTTAACTGCCAACTCAACACTGAATACTGTTTGCTACTATTGTGCTAATCCAATCAAAGCATCAATTTGTTGCGCTTCAGGAGAACTATCAAAAGTTTCTTTTATTTCTGTAAAGTACTTAAGTGCATCTGCCTTGTTACCTAATGCTAAGGTTGTTTTTCCTGCCTTTAGTAAATATCTTGGTCTAGTAAAATTGTTTTGGCTTGCGTCAGCAGCTTTAACATAAAAGTCTAGTGCTTCCTTTGGTTTGTTTTGTTGCGAATAAGCATCACCTATTGCACCATTTGCTAATGTGCTTAGCATTACATCCTTTGACGAAAATTTTTCTAAACTAGTAATAGCTTCCGCATATTTTCCGGTATTTAAATAAGCAATTCCTGCATAATAATTGGCTAAGTTTCCTGCGTCAGTTCCTGAATATTCTTCGGCAATTTTAACTACGCCAAATTTTCCTTCTGAACCTTTAAGTACTAGATTATACAAAGAGTCCGCTTTATTAGAAGTATCATCAACCGCCTTTTGAAAATTTTGTTGTGCAACAAATAATTCTTCAGCAGCTTCTTGTTGTTTTGGTTCATTTATAAACTTGTCATAAGCAAAATAACCTACTACTATAACAACTACAGCAGACAATGCTCCTAAGATATATTTTTGGTTTTTAGCAATGAAATCCTCCGCTTTAGAAGCTGTTTGGTCTAAAGCATCAAAGGCTTTTGCGGTTGCACTATCTTTTTCATCTACATTTACATCTTCAATAAAATTGTTGTCTTGCTTTTCTGCTTTTTCTTTTGGTGCTTTATATCCTCTTTTGTTAAAAGTTGCCATCTATTTTTAATTTAGTGTGCGCAAAAATAAAATTTTATTCCTATTTAAAAGCTATTTTTGTGGATATTTTTGAATATTTTGCACCTTCTATTTTCGGAAATTTAGGTTTAATCTTGATGAATATCTTTTTTTCTGCGTAAATATCAATATCAAATCATTAATTGTAAAAGAATACTACTTTGTTTTTAAAACGAATTTATATACTTAATTATAAAAATTTTTCGGATTCTACTTTTGAATTTGATACAAAAATCAATTGTTTCGTTGGCAAAAACGGAATTGGAAAAACAAATATAATTGATGCTATTTACCATTTAGCCAATGGGAAAAGCTATTTCAATCCATCTGCGGTGCAAAACATCAAACATGGTGAGGAGTTTTTTTTTATTGATGGTGAATTTCAAATAAAAAATAGAGTTGAACAAATTATTTGTAGTTTAAAAAAAGGACAAAAGAAAACACTAAAAAGAAACAATAAGCAATATGAAAAGTTTTCTGAACACATAGGTTTAATTCCTCTTGTGATTATTTCACCTGCTGATAGAGACTTGATAATTGAAGGAAGTGAAACGCGAAGAAAATTTATAGACAATGTTATTTCACAGCTAGACTCTACTTATCTACAAAAACTCATTCATTACCAAAAAATCATTAATCAACGTAATGCTTTATTGAAGTATTTCGCATTGAACCACGTTTTTGATAAAGAAACACTTACCATATATAATGAGCAGTTAAATTCTTTGGGTGACATTATTTTTCAAAAAAGGAAAAATTTTTTAGTCGATTTCATTCCCATTTTTAATCAATATCATCACATTATAACAAATTCATCAGAAACAGTACAAATAGTATATCAGAGCGATTTATTTGAAAAAGACACGTTAACGTTATTGGAAGATAATATACAAAAAGACAGGGCTTTACAGTATACTTCTGTGGGAGTTCACAAAGATGATTTATCATTTGAAATAGATAACCACCCAATAAAAAAATTTGGTTCTCAAGGACAACAGAAATCATTCTTAATCGCCCTAAAACTAGCCCAATTTGAATTTGTTAAAAAGAAAAGTGGCGAGAAACCTATCTTGCTTTTTGATGATATATTTGATAAGCTAGATGAGTTTAGAGTAAGTAAAATTATTGAAATGGTAAATAACGCGGAATTTGGTCAATTATTTATTTCAGATACACATCCTGAGCGAACAGAAAACATAGTAAAATCAACACATCAGAGTTATAAAATATTTAATCTATAATGTGCTACTTATTTGTAATTTTACAAAAAAATTCAACCCATGAAATCAAAAATATTTTTATTGTTTAGTATCAGCTTTTTGTTTTTTAGCTGTCAAGGACAACAATCGGATACAATTCAAACTGTAGATGTTAAAACTTTTGCAGAAAAATTAAAAACTACAGAAAACCCACAACTTGTGGATGTAAGAACACCCGAAGAATATAGTGGTGAACATATTGAAAATGCAACAAATGTGAATTGGAATGGAAGTGATTTTACAACAAAAGTTGCAAAATATGATAAATCAAAACCTATTTTTGTCTATTGTAAGGTCGGTGGAAGAAGTTCGCAAGCAGCAAATAAGTTAGCTGAGTTAGGTTTTAAAGAAATCTACAACCTCGATGGTGGGATTATGAAATGGTCGGCAGCTGGAAATTTAAAACCAATCGAAAAAACTGTCGGTATAAACCAGCAAGAATATACAAAGCTGACTCAATCAAGTGACCGCGTAATGATTGACTTTAATGCTAAATGGTGTGCACCTTGCAAAAAAATGAATCCTTATATTTTAAAATTTCAAAGCGAAATGGCTGATAAAATAAAAATTGTTCAGTTAGATGCTGATAAAAATAAAACGATTGTTGAGCAGTTAAAATTAGATGGTTTGCCAGTCCTTATTATTTATGAAAAAGGAAAGGAAGTTTGGAGAAACGTTGGATATATTTCAGAAGAAGACTTAAAAAAACATTTGTAAATGATTTCTGCAGAAGCACTTCAATTTCTTGAAGATTTAGTAGCCAATAACAATACCGATTGGATGCATGCCAATAAAAAAAGATATGAAAACTATAAGAAAGATTATCACAGTTTTATTGCGTCAATCTTGGCCGAAATGAAACCCTTAGACCAATCATTGGAACCATTGGAAATAAAAAACTGTACCTTTCGCATCAATCGTGATATTCGCTTTTCGAAAGATAAATCGCCCTATAAAACCAATATGGGTGTTTGGCTCACGCAAAATAAATTCCGAAAAAACAGTTCTGGTTATTATATTCATTTTGAAAAAGGAAACTCATTTATTGCCGGTGGAGTTTGGTGTCCAGAGGTTAATGAATTAAAAAAAATCAGAAAAGAAATTTCATTTTTCTACGATGACCTAAATGAAATTTTATCCAATAAAACATTTAAATCCATTTTCGGGGAATTAACAAGAGAAGAAGCAAATACGTTAAAAAAAGCACCAAAAGATTTTGACCCTAATCATCCCGCTATTGAATTTTTGAAATTAAAAAGCTTTACTGCATCGCAAAAAATTGATGAAAAACTTTTTACAGATAAAGATTTTAGTAAAATTATTTCACAAAAATTAATTGCACTAAAACCATTGAACGATTTTTTAAATCGTGCTTTAGAAACTGAAGACTAACGTTCCAATGAAAAAAAGAAGAATTCTGTTTCTTGGCGAAACCTATCGCGCTGATGCTATCACTTGGATGAAAGGACTCGAGGAATTTGGCGACTTTGAAATCGTCAGTTGGGAATTAAAAAATAGCAACAACGGAATAAATCGATTTAGTAGGCTACTAGAATTGGCAAAAGCATTTTTAACTATAAAAAGTATTGCGAAAAAATTCAATCCAGATATGGTTATTGCTGAGCGAACCACAAGTTATGGTTTTTTAGCAGTGTTATCTGGTGTAAAACCAACCGCAATTGCACAACAAGGTATTACTGACTTGTGGCCTGAAAATGCTCCTTCCTACAGATTTAAAAAAATAATTCAACACTATGCCTTTAAAAAAGCGGATCTAATTCACGCATGGGGAAATGCCATGGCTATTCAAATGGAGAAAAATGGCGCTGATATGTCAAAGGTAATGGTGTTACCCAAAGGTATAAATTTATCTCTATTCCAGTATAATGAAGATAAAAACGATGAAGCAATACACGCTATCGTAACACGTTCTCTCTACCCAGAATATAAGCAAGATGTTATCTTAAGAGCTTTTGCAAAAATTAAATTAGAAAAAATACCATTTTCGCTGACGCTAGTCGGCGACGGTCCAGAATTAAACTCTTTAAGAAAATTAGCTAGTGAACTCAATATTGAAAAAGAGGTCTTTTTTTTAGGAAAAATTGACAATAACGAAATTTCAAATTATTTACAAAAAGCTAACTTCTACATCAGTATGCCTGTAACTGAAGGAGTGTCAGCCTCACTTTTTGAAGCAATGGCTTGTGGGTGTTTTCCCATAATTAGTGATTTAATTGGCAATAGACATTGGATACAACAAAAAGTAAACGGAATACTTGTAGAATCAGAAAATGAAAGTAAATTAGCCGAAGAAATTCAATGGGCATTTCACAATTTACATTTCACAAAAAAGGCGATTAAAGAAAACAGAAAATTTGTGGAAGAAAATGCCAACTATGAAAAAAACATGAAAATAATTGCCCAAACTTATCATGAATTAATAACCAAATCGATTACTTCGTAATTCATGTGCGGCATTAACGGAATTTTTCATTTAAACTTCAAACAAGTTGATCAAAATCAACTTGAAAAAATGCGAGATATTCTGGAACATCGCGGTCCAGATGATAAAGGCATTTTCCTGAATAACAATATCGGATTAGGCCATAGAAGATTGTCTATAATTGACACAACCTCGGGCGGACATCAACCCTTTATTTCAGAAAATGGTCGATACACCATCGTTTTCAATGGAGAAATCTATAATTATCAGTCTTTTTATCCAGAACTAAAAGGCAAAGGAATTTCCTTAAAAACTAGCTCAGACACCGAAGTTTTACTCAAGTTATACGAACTCTATGGCATGGAAATGCTTGGTAGACTAAACGGAATGTTTGCTTTTGCGATTTGGGATGATGTTGAAAAAAAATTAATACTTTGTAGAGACAGAATGGGTGTAAAACCCTTGTATTATGCCATTTATAAAGACACATTGTTTTTTGCCTCAGAACAAAAAGCACTATTTACCGCCGGAGTTCCACTTGAGATTTCTAACGATGGCATGGAAGAATATATTTTCAATCGATTTGTTGCCGGAGAAAATACTTTGTACAATCAGGTAAAAAAAGTTTTACCTGGACATTACCTAATCATTGATGAAAAAGGAAAAATTACAACCACAAGATGGTGGAATTTAAAAGAAGAAATACAAAATCATCCAAAGATCAGCAACCCTAAAAAATGGTTTGAAGAAACTTTTTTTGAGTCAGTAAAGCTCAGAATGGTTAGTGATGTTCCTGTTGGTGTTTTGCTAAGCGGAGGTTTAGACTCATGCTCTATTTTATCATCTTTATACCATCAAAATTTTAAAAATATTGAGACTTTTAATATTAGTTTTTCCGAAACAGAACACAATGAATATCATCTTGCAAAAAAAATTACCCAAGAATACCAATACCATTTCAATCATACACAGCTAGATAACGATACTTTGTATCAAAATCTTATTGAGACGTCCTATTTTCAAGATGAACCCATAATGCATCTTAATGAGCCACATCTTTTAGCCATTGCAAAATTAGCAAAACCAAAGGTAAAAGTACTACTTTCTGGCGAAGGCGCCGATGAATTAATGGGTGGATATGTTCGCTACAAAGCTTTGAAAAGTCCGTCTTTATTAAAGATAATTTCTTTTCTTTCAAAATTAGAAACTTTCAATAAAAAACCCCGTTTTGACAAACTATTTCGGTATTCTAAAATTAATAGCGATAGTGATTTGGTCATATTTAACGGTTCCAATGTGTATCCTGAAGATATTAATTTGTTTTATGGAAATATCAAAAAACCCGTGAACGAATATCGTCATCAAATCCTAAAAGAAGCACAAGAACTTTATCCAAAAAATTTGCAGCGGCAAGCGTTGTATTTTGACCAACACACATACATGTGTTCGCTTCTAGACAGAAATGATCGATGTACTATGGGAACTTCAATAGAATGTAGAGAACCTTTTTTAGACCAACGTTTGATTGCAGGATTGGGCACACTCGATAACAAATGGATGTTTACAGGCAAAAAAGGAAAATTTATTCTCAAATCAACAATGGAAAATATGCTTCCAAAAGAAATTTTAGATTTTAGAAAAATAGGATTAAGCGCACCATGGGGAAGTTATTTACTAAGTTTTCCCAAGTTTAAAGATGAGCTAGAAATTTTTGCAACAAGCGATATTTTTAACATGCCAATTCTCGAAAACATAGACGGAAGAAAACTAGTTACTGAGATACAAAAAGGAAATACTAAAATTTTACCCTACGTAATGCCACTATTCATGCTTCACAAATGGCAAAAAAATTATTACACTAAATTCGTTTAAAAAGTTTACTACTTTTGTCAGTAAATCAAAAAGTAAACATGAAAATCCAACACGATTTTTCTTTAAAAAATTACAATACGTTTGGAATCGAAGCCAAAGCCAAGCAATTTATTGCAGTACATTCAATAGAGGAACTAAAAACTGTCTTGGCAGAAAACCAAAACCAAAAAAAGTTTATTTTGGGTGGCGGAAGCAATATGTTGTTGACAAAAGATATTGATGCGCTGGTAATTCATATTGATTTGAAAGGAAAAAAAATCCTGAATGAAGACGACGATTTTGTTTGGGTTGAAAGCATGGCAGGTGAAAATTGGCACGAATTTGTACTTTGGACCATTGACCAAAACTTTGGTGGACTAGAAAACATGTCGCTTATTCCAGGAAATGTTGGAACAACACCAGTTCAAAATATTGGTGCTTATGGTGCTGAAATAAAAGATACTTTTGTTTCCTGTGATGCTGTTACTATTGTATCCAATGAAATAAAAACATTTACCAATAGCGAATGTAAATTTGGCTACCGAGAAAGTATTTTCAAACACGAAGTAAAAGACAAATACATCATAACTTCGGTTACTTTTAAGCTGAAGAAGCACCATCATGACATAAATATTGGTTATGGTGATATTCAAGCAGAATTGGCGAAAAACGAAATTACAAATCCAACTATAAAAGACGTTTCTAATGCCGTAATTGCCATTAGAAATACCAAATTACCCAATCCAAAAGAACTAGGAAACAGCGGCAGTTTTTTTAAAAATCCAATAATTTCACGTGAACTTTTCTTAAAAGTACAAGCAAATTTTCCTGACATCAAACATTTTGATGTTTCACCAACGCAAGTAAAAGTGCCAGCAGGTTGGCTTATTGAAAAAGCGGGTTTCAAAGGAAAACGTTTTGGTGATGCCGGAATTCATAAAAACCAAGCGCTGGTTTTAGTCAACTATGGTAATGCCACGGGACAAGAAATTTTGAATGTTTCAAAGGATATTCAAGCCACAATTTTAAAGGAATTTGGCATTGCTATTGAAGCAGAAGTAAATGTGATTTAGAAAGACGAAAAAGGGATTAGAGAAAAGGGATAAGTTCTCTAAAAACCACATATTAAACTTGTGCCTTATCCCTATTAACTTATCACTTAAACAAAATGTACATCCCAGAACTCTACAAAAACGAAAACCAAGAGGAAATTCAAAGTTTCATTTATCAAAATGGGTTTGGGATTTTAGTCAATCAAACTAATGGTAAGCTCTGGGCTACTCATATTCCGTTGCTGTTGGAAGAAAAAGACGGAAAGCAAATTCTTGTAGGACACATTTCGAAAGCCAATCCACAAGCCGATAGTTTCAAATCTAATGATGACGTTCTGGCAATATTTCACGGTGCACATTCTTATATTTCATCTTCTTGGTATGACCACGAAAATGTGCCTACTTGGAACTATTTGGCGGTTCACGTGTATGGAAAACTAGCAGTTTACAATCATGAACAAGCAGTTGATTCTTTAAAAAGATTAGTGGATAAATACGAAGTAAAATCAAAAAATCCTATTCGAGTAGAGGATTTATCCGAAAAAACAATGCGAGAAGCAAAAGGCATCATTGCTTTTGAAATTGAAGTCACCGCAATTGAAGCGCAGAAAAAATTATCTCAAAATCGCGACGATAAAAACTACAAAAATATCATTTCAGAACTAGAAAAAACCAATGACAATCACTCGATTGCTATTGCCCATGAAATGAAAAAAAACCGATAGGAATTTGTTAAAAATACCTTGTCATTTGCCCTCAGAATAACTACATTTGCAAACCTTTTTAAAAGCTAAAAGCGTCTTATGTTAGTATCTATTTTCTTCATATTCATTGCTGTAATAATCATTCAATTTTTATATTATGTTGTGATTTTTGGAAAATTTTCATTTGCCAAACTACAACCTGCTACGCCAAAAAGAATTCCAATTTCAGTGATTGTATGTGCTAAAAATGAGGAAGAAAATGTAAAAAAGTTTATTCCTTTACTTGCCGAACAAAACTATCCACAATTTGAAATAGTGCTAATAGATGACGCCTCGAGTGATAATACGCTAGAAATATTTGAAGAATTTGAAAAACTTTATTCAAATATTAAATTAGTCAAAGTCGAGAATAATGAAGCTTTTTGGGGTAACAAAAAATTTGCCTTGACACTTGGTATTAAAGCAGCAAAATATGAGTATTTACTCTTTACTGATGCCGATTGCTATCCAAATTCAAAAGAATGGATTACCACTATGAGTTCGCAGTTTACGGCTAAAAAAACTATCGTTTTAGGTTATGGTGCATATGAAAAAATAGCCAGCTCGTTTCTAAATAAAATCATTCGCTACGAGACGTTGATGACAGCGACACAATATTTTTCGTGGGCAAAAATAGGAAAACCCTACATGGGCGTTGGCCGAAATATGGCTTATAAACGTGAAGAATTTTTTAAAGTTCGTGGTTTTATGGATCACATGAAAATACGTTCAGGCGACGATGACTTGTTTATCAATCAAGCGGCAAATAAATCGAATACTACGATTTGCTTTTCACCTGAAAGCTTCACTTATTCGCAACCAAAAACTTCGTTCAAAGATTGGTTTACCCAAAAAAGACGTCATGTTTCAACGGCTAATCATTATAAACTATTTGATAAAAACCAATTGAGCGTTTTTTACGTCAGTCAGCTATTGTTTTTCATTTTATCTATTGTTTTATTACTCTTTCAATTTCAATGGATTGCTGTAGTTAGTATAATTGGTTTCCGTTATTTATTTGCTTGGATTGCGATGGGATTTGCCGCAGGAAAACTCAAAGAAAAAGATGTCATGTACTGGTTTCCAATAATAGAATTAGTGCTAACCTTGACCCAATTAAATGTTTTTATTACCAATACATTTTCAAAACCAGTACATTGGAAATAATTAATTACATAGAAAAAGCCAAAACGGGAGATCAAGCTGCTTTCACCTTTTTACTCGACCATTATTGGAACGATGTATACGGTTTTATGCTTAAACGCACCGAGAACGAAACCGACTCAGAAGATATTACCATAGAAACATTCTCTAAAGCTTTTGATAAAATTGCTACTTACAATCCTGACTTTCAATTTAACACGTGGTTAATTGCCATTGCAAAAAATGTACATGTTGACCTACTTCGTAAAAAAAAATCCACTGTTTTTGTAGAAATTACTGATGAAGAAGATCAGCAGGCATACAATATTGCCGACAGTTCACCATCAGCAGAAGATGTTCTAATTACGGAACAAAATTTATCCCGACTTTTACAATTTATAAAAGAATTAAAACCTCACTATCAGGAAGTGATACAACTTCGTTATTTTCAAGAATTAAGTTATCAAGAAATTGCAGAGCAACTAAATGAGCCATTGAGCAACGTAAAGATTAAACTACTTCGTGCCAAAAAACTATTGGCAGAAATCATAAAAAACACCAACTAGTTTTCATTTCTTTTTAAAAAATTCATCAATAAACCCAATAGTTTAGTGATACCTTATACTTTTTATTAAAATATCCTATTTTTTACATACTGATTCTGTTTTTCTTGCGTTATGTTTAAAAAAACAATTGGCTTATGTAATATAAATACTTAACTCTAAAAACAAGTAATTATGTCAAATGTTAGTATTCATGAAAAAAACTGGATTGATCTAGTTTTTGAAGGTAAAAACAAAAATTATGGTGCGTATCAGTTACGCCAAGATAATTCACGAACCACTTTAGTCTCTTTTTTCATTGGTGTCGTATTTCTTTTATCAGTCTCAGGATTAGGTTTATTAGTTTCATCATTTAGCGATGATACTATTATTCATCCCACAATTCCGCTAGGTCCAACAATTACACCAGTTGACTTAACCGAAATTCCTACCGTTCAACCAATTCAAAAGGAATTACCACGACAAAACCCCAATCCGGTTGAGCCAACAAATCTTTCAAACATGGTTGTTGCGCCAACGATACAAGCGGTTGTTGCCGTTCCTACCAATACGCAACTGACAAGCGAACCCATAGCATCCACAGGAACAATTGGCGGAACTGGACTAGAACCAAATACAACGGGAAACAATGGCAGTCCAACTACAAATGGTATTGAAAATAGTCCAACGCCTGCAGTATTATTAGATAAATTACCTGCTTATCCTGGCGGAATTAATAAATTTTATCAATATGTTGGTAATAATTTTGAAAGACCATCCATCGAAGAGCGAACAATAATTACGGTGTTAGTTTCCTTTGTTATCGAAATTGATGGCAGCATTACCGACATCAAAATATTACGAAATCCAGGATATGGCATGGGTGATGAAGCTATCAGAGTTCTAAAATCTTTGAAAACAAAATGGTCGCCAGGAATAATGAATGGCGAAAAAGTGAGAACGCTGTATACACTGCCGATAAAAGTACAATCAGAGTAAAAATCAAGCCACTTTATGAGTGGCTTTTTTGTTCATTTATCCCTTGATAACTTTGTGAATTATTGGGAAAACAAAATTTTAATTTCAATTTAATATTGGTATTATTGTAATCATTTTACAATTATGAAGATTACCCTAATCACCTTTTTTTTATCAGCGTTATTTTATATTTCTAGTCCAAAAGCGGTACTTTCCGACGTATTTTCAACTTCTAGAATAACGGAAGATAGTTTGACGATAAAAATACCTTTTCCATTAAAACTTGGTGCTGTATCAGATACATACATCAATGAAAAGCGAGTAAAAATAGATTCCTTTTATAATAAAAACATCAACTCTCCTTATTATAGCGGTTCATTCATTGTGGCAAAAAACGGCCATATAATTTATGAAGATTATAAAGGATATGCTAACGTAAAAACCGGAAAAAAAATTGATGCAGCAACACCCATTCATCTGGCTTCTATAAGTAAAGTGTTGACTGCTACTGCTATTTTAAGATTAGTACAACAAGACAATATTACCTTGGACCAAAAAGTAACAGATTGGCTTCCCAAATTTCCCTACAAAAGCACCACTATTAGAACCTTACTTAATCACCGAAGCGGTTTGCCACATTATGCCAATTTTCCTGCGTTGATGAAAAAAAGTTGGAACCGAAAAAAAGTACTGACTAATCAGGAGGTTTATGAAATTTTAGCCCAAAAAAAATTGAAATTACTTTCAGCAAATGATACTCGTTTTGACTACTGCAATACCAATTATGTGATTTTGGCTCTCATTATTGAAAAAGCAACGGGATTAAATTATCGAAAAGCGATGCAAGAGCTAATTTTTAAACCTTTAGGTATGAATAATTCGTATGTTTTTAATTTTGATACGGATAAAGAAACAGCATCACAATCCTATAGAGGAAATACTATTTTCCCGTGGGATCAATTTGATAATTTGTATGGCGATAAAAATATTTATTCCACACCGCGAGATTTGGTCAAATTTGATTTAGGCACTTATTCCCCTGAATTTATTAATCAAGAACTTTTGCAAGAAGCCTATTTTGGTTACAGTGCAGGCAATGTGAAAAATGCGGTGAAAGATTACGGATTAGGAATGCGGATGCGTTTTTTACCGCCAACGGGAGAAAAAATGGTTTACCACAATGGTTGGTGGCATGGCAACAATACTTCATTTATTCCCGTAAAAAAAGATACGGTCACCGTAATTTGCTTAGGAAATAAATATTCAAACAGACCATATGCTACTTTAAGCATGGCAAGCAGCTTGTTTTATAAAAAGGAAACCGCCATAGAAAAACCGCTGCCGCCAGAAACGGAATGTGAGGAATAATTAAGAAGTAATCAAATAAATCCCGTCGTCTTTAATCTCGATAAGCTTGTCTTTATAGAGCGAACCAATCGCTTTTTTAAACGTTTTTTTGCTCATTTTCAGAACGGTTTTTATATCCTCGGGATGACTGTTATCGTTTAATCTCAGAAAACCCCTACTCGCTTTTAGTTCATCAAGAATTTTTTCGGCATTGGGTTCCACATTTCTGTAACCAAATTTGTGCAGCGTAACATCTATTTTATTATCGGGACGAATCGCTTTGATGTAACCCGTCATTCTATCGCCCGTTCTGATTTCGTCATACACTTGATCTTTGTATAACAGTCCTTTATGAATATTGTTGATAATCACATTAATTCCCACTTCGGTGATGTGTGAAATAATTAAATCTACTTCATCGCCCACAGCTACACTCAAATTTTCGTTATTCAAAAACTGATTGGTTTTACTCGAAGCCACTATTCTATTGGTCTTTTCATCAATATAGGCAAATACTAAATAGCGCTTACCTTTTTCCATCGGTCGGGCTTGTTCTTTAAACGGAACGAACAAATCTTTTTCTAAACCCCAATCTAAGAAAGCACCAAATTTGTTGACATAATTTACTCGAAGTAACCCAAATTCATCCATCAAAATATAGGGTTCCAAAGTAGTAGCAACTGGTCGTTCTTCGTGGTCAAGATAGACAAATACAATTATTTCATCGCCAACGGTGTATTCTTTGGGAACATATTTTACAGGAAGCAAAACATCTGTTTTGCCATCGGTTAAAAAAAGTCCCACTTTGGTTTCGCGAGCTATCGTTAGCGTATTGTAATGTCCTAGTTTCATTTTAGTAAGCATTTTTGAAGCGCAAAGGTAAAAAATAGTAAGCAGTAGCAGTCAGCAGTGGGCAGATTTTATGATTTAAAAATTTACCACATAGAAACATAAAAAAAAGTGAAATAAACCAGCACGTGGTTCTCATAGCTATGAATTACTAGAGTGAAGTGAAACGCCTTTTTCGCTGCAATAAAATCTATGTCTCTATGTGGTTAAAATTAACACTTTAGAACTAAAAATTAAACACATAATAACATAGAAAAAAAGAGTTGGATAGACCAATTCTTGGTTCTCATAGCTATGGTTTACTGATATTATTTAGTTAAAAGATAATTCACCTCATATTGTCATTCCGAGGAACGAGGAATCTTTGTAAACACTAAAATATATGAGATTCCTCCTTCGTCGGAATGACAAAAAAACGCTTAATTTAATAACATTAATCGCTCATATGTTGACTTCACACAGCTATGATTTACTATTCTAAAGTGAAACGCCTATTATAAATTATAAAAACCTATGTATCTATGTGTTTAAAAAGACCATCATCCCGCAAACTAAAATTTGTACTTTTGAAAATGTAACAAAACCTGCATTCCTTATACTAACGAAAACATGAGTGACCACTTAGAACAATCATTTGTAAAGCAGCTTAAGGATAATCAAAACATTATCCATAAAATATGCCGATTGTATACAACCGGACAAGACGCACATAACGATTTGTTTCAAGAAATCACCATACAGCTCTGGAAAGCATTCCCAAAGTTTAGAGGCGATTCTAAGTTTTCAACATGGGCTTATCGCGTGGCACTAAACACGGCTATTACTTTATATAGAAAAAGTACCCGAAGTGTTTCCACCATCTCCTTCGAAGGGCAGTATCACTTTATTAATCCAGAGGATTACAACCACGAAGAAGAAGAACAAATCAAACTGATGTATCAAGCGGTGCAGCAGCTCAACGACATCGAGAAAGCCCTAGTTTTCTTATATCTAGAAGATAAAGATTATACCGAAATATCAGAAACACTGGGAATAAGCGAAGTCAATGCCAGAGTGAAAATGAACAGAATAAAAGGAAAATTAAAAAAAATATTAAATCCCTGAGGATTATGGAAGAGTTGGATTTACTAAAAAAAGCTTGGAAAAAAGAAAACCATTCTTTTGAACAAGTATCTGAAAAAGAAATTTATAAAATGCTACATAAAAAATCATCGTCTATTGTAAAATGGATTTTGATTATAAGCATTTTAGAAATTATTTTATGGTCGGGAATTGGCATCCTTTTTAATACCGATGATGCCATAAAAAGCCTACATGCGGAAGATTTTTTAATCTATTTAAAAATATTAACCTATGTAAACTATCTTGTTGTTGGCGGATTTATTTATCTTTTCTATAAAAATTATACCAAAATTTCTACCATCACTTCCACCAAACAGTTGATGTCTGATATTTTAAAAACCCGAAAAACGGTGCAAAACTACGTATGGTATAACTTAAGTATGATTTTTTTCTGCACACTGCTAGGTTTTGCCATCGGTTTTCTGTACAACCCCGACATGAGTGCGCTGAAAGAAAAGATGGCTCACGACCAAAGCCATTGGATTTTGATTAAAGTAATTTTGATTTTAGGCTTTGCACTTGTGATATTAATTAGTGCCTTTTGGCTATTTTACCGACTACTCTACGGCATTTTACTGAGAAAACTCAATGCCAATTACAAAGAACTTAAAAAAATAGATTTATAAAATGACAAAAGTAGCACTTCTTATCGCAGCAGTAATCGTCAATCTGACGAATGCCCAAAACAATAACAATTCGTTGTTGTGGAAAATTTCTGGAAACGGACTTTCAAAACCCTCCTATTTGTTTGGAACCATCCACATTACTTGTGATGCCGCTCTATCCGACAAAGTAAAAAAAGCACTAGACAATACAGAACAGCTATGTTTAGAACTAGACATGGATGATGCCAACATGCAAGCCCAGATGATGCAAGGAATGATGATGAAAGACGGTGTAACCATGAAATCCTTAGCGCCTGCCGATGATTTTAAAATTGTGGATGATTTTCTGAAAGCACAATTGGGTTACTCCGCAGAGATGTTAACTACCCTAAAGCCATTTATGGTATCGGCCATGTTATATCCAAAAATGTTGCCTTGCGAAGCCCAATCAGTGGAAACAGAATTAATGAAAATTGGGAAAGCCCAAAACGAAGAGGTTATTGGTTTAGAAACCATAGCCGAGCAGATGAATGTTTTTGACGCCATATCCTATCAAGACCAAATGGACGAGCTAGTGAAAACCGCCAAAAGCAATTTAAAAAGAGACATTGCAGAAATAAACGACATGTTGGCGCTCTACAAAACCGAAGATATTGAAGCCATATATGATTTTACCCAAAAATCAGAAAACGTAATGACGTCAAAATATACCGATGTGATGCTGAACGACCGCAATAAAAACTGGATTAGCCGAATTGATAAAATTGCGAAAGAAAAACCAACCTTTTTTGGAGTGGGTGCAGCCCATCTCGGCGGCGAACAAGGAGTTGTTAAACTACTGCGAAAAGCAGGATATACAATAGAACCAGTAAAATAAGTAACAAGTAAGCCCCAAGAGATTGGGGCTTTTTATTTCATTAAGGAAAGATTTCGCTTAATTGAAAAGGGAAATTATTAACTACATTCGAAAAATAAAGTGAAACAAAACTATGTTGTTTGAGTATGAAATAATTTCAAAATCAAATCGTGAATTAAAATTATGAATTACACATTTCCCTGACAGTATGTATGACAAAAATTAAACTAACAGAAACAGAACTTGAAAACGTTAGAAAAAAGGGTTCAACTTTAATTAAAAAGTCAAACCCCATTATTTTTTAACTTACACACTTTGCGGGATAGTGTCATTATTTTGAAAATAAGTCGCTTTTTTTACAAACTGAAAGGGATTTTTTTGTTTTGCACATCTTGCAGCATCGTGTCAAAAAGTTAACCGATCACTGCTTAAATTAAGCTTTTATTCCTTAAATTAAGCTTTAAGTCGTTAAATTAAGCTTTTACTCCTTAAATTAAGGGTCACTACTCTTAATAACAGGCTTTTTGCTTCTTCGAAGAGGTTTTTTGCTTCTTCGAAGAGGTTATTTGCTTCTTCGAAGAGGCTTTTTGCTTGTTCGAAGAGGTTTTTTGCTTCCTCGACGAGGTTATCTACTTCCTCGAGGAGGTTATTTACTTCCTCGAAGAGGTTATTAACTTCCTCGAAGAGGTTATTAACTTCGCCAGCGGAGTTTTGAGGAGCAACTTTGAAGTTATTTACTTCCTCGAAGAGGTTATTTACTTCCTCGACGAGGTTATTTACTTCCTCGAAGAGGTTATTAACTTTCTCGAAGAGGTTATTAACTTCGCCAGCGGAGTTTTGAGGAGCAACTTTGAAGTTATTTACTTCCTCGAGAGACTGGACAGAATTTTGTGTAAACTCAAAAAATGCTTAATGTTTTATTTTGCATCTATTACCAAATATAATCAAAAACTGGTTTAAAATTAAACCTCAAGGTCACGAGACTTTGTGCAACAATGCAACCCAAACAACCTTTGGTGCAACTCGAATAACCCAATCGCACAGATTTGTAATACATGTCCAAAAACAAAATAAAAAAGTAATATACGAAGTTCGCAACTGACGAGAATCGGCTGAACGTTGGCGGTAACTCTAAAACGAAAGCAGAAAATTAGAACATTTTTTTAACAATTATCATCTATCCACTTGTACAGATAGTCAATAGTTAAACCCATACTAAACAGGTTAGTTCTTAGATGCAAAGAAGGTATATCTTTGTCTTTTTCACGATGAGTGATTGTACGCATACATCCTGGACATTTATAATGGTCATGAGATGCTTTTGTTCGCAGATACTTGCAGTCATGAGCTTTAAGGAATGCAACCCAATCCTTTGTTTTTACTGGTCTATTATTACCCATTCACAAAAAATTAGCAAGCAACTTTGTATTGCTTATTTTTTTTAATGGTTACGTTCTGTAGACCTTGTATTAGGCCATTTTCATCAACGTACAATTTGGAGAAATTTTTAGTGTGATAAGGAACTTGTGAAAATCCAAGTTTAGTCAATTCTGATTTTCTTTGTTCATGGTTCAATTTCATGAAATCTTCACAAAATGTTTCTATATTT
The DNA here is from genome assembly GCF_038739835.1 of Flavobacterium aureirubrum. Classification (NCBI taxonomy): domain Bacteria; kingdom Pseudomonadati; phylum Bacteroidota; class Flavobacteriia; order Flavobacteriales; family Flavobacteriaceae; genus Flavobacterium; species Flavobacterium aureirubrum. Next base: position 39,914 of record NZ_JBCGDO010000005.1, on the reverse strand, counting down.
TCGTCTAAAGAATCCATAGCTTCTTGTTCTGTAGAGCCATATCCACTTATCATCAGAGATGGTAAAATAGATACAAAATGATCTCCATCTTTTCCACTAATCACTGTTGCTTCAACAATTAAAACGGTACCTTTGATTCGTACTGTATCTTCTTCTGGTTGATTCTCAAGAGGAGTTTTTGTTAATTTAGACATAAATTAAAATATATAGTTGCATGAACATTTACTCTACAAATATAATTAAAAGTAGAAAATTAAAATTATTTATTCAAGAATCTTAACTTTTAAAAAAGAAGCCCGATAGCGCGGATTTGCAATCCGTGCCCATAAACAAAAATAAAAGCCCATTATGGAAATATAAAATTGTGCAAAAAAACACCTCCAACACAATTGATTTTTACTCAACCACGGGCGTAGTTGGGTTGTTTTGTATTCTTTTCTACTCAACCACGGGCGTAGTTGGGTTGTTTTGAATTCTTTTTTACTCAACCACGGGCGTAGTTGGGTTGTTTTGTATTCTTTTCTACTAAACCACGGGCGTAGTTGGGTTGTTTTGTATTCTTTTCTACTCAACCACGGGCGTAGTTGGGTTGTTTTGTATTCTTTTTTACCCCAGCTGCGCAAAGTCCCCCGACTTTGAGCAAGAATAAATAAAACAGAAAATAAACTGTTTGAACAGCTTTACCATCCACACCCACAAAAAAATCCCTCTTATATAGGGATTTATTCGTTACTGCTCTTTATCAATGTCTTCTTTATCCACTTGCCATTTTCTCAGTTTGTGCAGGCGTTCTTTCTCGGCAATTTCCTCGGCAGGAATTACCTTCAGGAACGATGGATGTTGCTCTATAGCATACTCTAGCTTTTCAACAATTTGTTCTATCGTTTCGTTGTCATAATCTATCTCTAGTGGTTCTTTGATAATAAACGATTGCAGGATATTTTTCTTCTTTAGTCGCAATCCTTTTTTGTCAAACGAACGACGAAAACCGTCAATAACTATAGGTACTACAATAGGTTTATGCTGTTTAATAATGTGTGCGGTTCCTTTTCTAACGGGTTTAAAAGACTTAGTCGTTCCTTGCGGAAAAGTAATCACCCAGCCGTCTTCGAGCGCCATTTTAATATTTTCGGTATCATTTGGGTTTACTTCTTTTTTTTCCGTAACGTCTTTTCCACCGGCACGCCACGTTCGTTCTACAGTAATCGCGCCTACATAAGCCATAATTCTAGGTAATATACCCGCCTTCATGGTCTCGCTAGCCGCTACATAATAAATATTCATCTTGGGTTGCCATAAATAACCAATGTTTTTTATACTGTCCTGCCTTCCCGAAAGACTAGCATTAAACACATGAAACATGGCTACAACATCGGCAAAATAGGTTTGATGATTGGATATAAACAACACGTTTTTTTCGGGCAACGTTTTAATGATTTCTGAACCATCAATTTGCAATTCGTTAAATCCACGATAACGTCGGTGTGTGATTACACCAAAAACTCGGATTAACCATTTTTTTACAAAAAGTATATGACCAAAAGGATTTCTCTTTACTAAACCCATACTATCTATATGTATTTAAGGACAGCAAATTTAAACAGTAAAACGTTATAAAACTAATTTCAAAGACTCTTTCAATTCGCTCATCATCATGGCGGTGGCACCCCAAATAAAATGCTCATTTACTTTAAATCCGGGCACTTCAATCGCACCAGCATAGGAAGTTTCCATCGTAACATGCTTTACAAGAGTGTCATCCAAAAAATCAGTGATAGGCAATTCTACAATACCCGCTACTTCCTCTTCTTGCAAAGTAAAATGGAGTTCGTTTTTGCTATAGCCCATAAAAGGATAGACCATAAAATTGCTTGGCGGAATATACACTTCGGTAAAAGGACGAACCACCACAATATGATTGGGATGAATGCCAATTTCTTCGTGTGTTTCTCTCACCGCGGTAAACTGAAGATTAACATCGTCATCTTCAACCTTGCCACCAGGAAAAGCAATTTGCGAAGAATGAACACCGTTATACGAGGTGCGCACTATCAACGCCAAATGGGTCAGACTTTTTTTGGGATAAAAAAGCATTAAAACAGCGGCTTTTCTTGGAGTTATCAATTCAAAATTGATGTTCTTCAACAAATCCAATCGATTAGCAGGTGCCATTTTTGCATGAGCTTTTGCTGCTGGTAGGGCAACATTTAATATTTTTGGCGCATGTTCTAAAAAGACATCAAAGTGCATGTTCATCAGTTTTGAACCATAAAGTTACTTTAAAAATAGAAAGCAATCCCATTTTACACCTATTAAATGTATAGCAAAGAAGAAACACTGCAAATTAAAAAAGAATTTTGGACGGCTTTCGCAGCCGCATATCCCAAAAAATGGTTGCTTTATGATACTAAAATTAAAGATGTTACTTTCAAGTTTTTTATTGATAACAAAAAAGCCCAAGTACTGTTAGACATTGAGCCCAAAGAGGAAGAAAAACGAAAAATATACTTCGAAAAAATAGAGTCGCTCAAAACCATTCTAATAGAAGACTATCTTCCCGAAGCTATTTTAGAACGCAATTTTTACCTCGAAACAGGAAAGGTAATCAGCAGAATTTGGGTAGAAAAAGGAGAAGTAAGTTTGAATAACAGAAAGTATTGGCCCGAGATTTTCGATTTCTTCAACGAAACGATGACACAATTTGAACTCTTCTTTTACGAATATGAGGATTACATTAAAGATTTAGAAACCAATACTTAACGCAGCACAACAGCGGTTACTACTTCTTTGCGCAACTCATCATTAATCATTTTGATGATTTTTTCTTTGCCAAAACTTAGTTCTTCTCTTAACACTGCCGATGTTAGCGACACATATAGCGTCGAACCTTTCAGCACGACCTCTTTGGTATAACTATTTACACCATTACCCATCAATGATTTCCAAGCCGCTTCTACATCAATTTTGTCCATGCCGCTTTGAAGTTTATTCGTTTGGATAAACTCTTTTAAAACATCGCCAATTGCGCTTTCGTTACTTAGTCTTTTTGCCATTTTGTTGCATTTATTTACTGCGTCAGTTCGCCACGCTCATATCAGTTTTATTTCAATGAAAATGGTTTGTATCTTTTATACGTATATTCCAAATTTGCTTTATTCTTCAATACCAAAGTAGAGTCGGCAATTTCAAGAATTTCTTCCTGCCATTTACCATAAGTCGTGTTATATTCTATAAAAAAAGCTTTATCTTTTCTAACAACTTTGATTAATTCTTTGATACCATTAGTGCTATAGGTTCCATTAAACTGTGGCATCAGTTTTTGACGAAAACCAGCGTTGTTCTTAAGTTCAAAAAAATCAATCGTTTCATTGATTTTGTAATCCTTGGTTTCGCCATTAGCCATTTCTACCTCTTTAATTTCCCAATAGCCGTTAATTTTTACCAAGTCTTCTTTTTTCACTTCAGATTGACAGGAAATCAGCAGAATTGTGAGCAGTAATAATCCAATTTTTTTCATTAGTCGCTTTTATTTGTTTTTTAAAGTCATATGCAATCGCCTTTTAATTATTGAAATTTGTTTTCAACAAACTAATTTTTAGTGGCGATGTCATTTTATCTTAAATATTGATTAGCAAATGCTTCTCTTAAATCATCAATAGAAATCAATTTTCCTTGTTGTTTTACATACCAAAACGTCCATCCATTGTTACTTTCTTTGCCCAAAACATGAGCACTTACCTTATGAATAGAACCGGCAAAACCATTACTTTCAATAGACGAATCGGCTTGAACTTGAGCAGTATGTTTTTCGTCTTTAGAAAAAAGAAAATCGCCGACCTTTATAAACTCTTTATCGATTAAATTGATGAAAGGTACTTTTGGTTTTTTGACTTCTACTTTATATTCCAATAAACTATCTTTTATAGGAATTATTTCCTTCAAACGATTATTGGCCACATCGATATAAAATGGTTCTCTTTCGAAAGCTATAAAATTTCTGCCTAGTTTTTTAGCAACCGCTGCCGTTGTACCGCTTCCAGAAAATGGATCGAGAACAATATCGCCCACATTGGAACTCGATAAAATTACCCGATATAACAGTTCCTCTGGTTTTTGAGTGGAATGAGCTTTTTGTCCGTTTACTTTCAAACGCTCTTCTCCTTGACAAATAGGAATGAACCAATCACTTCTCATCTGCAAATCGTCGTTCATTGTTTTCATGGAATGGTAGTGAAAAGTGTACTTCGATTTTTCTGATTTGGCTGCCCAAAGCATGGTTTCATGTGCATTATTAAATCGCGTTCCTTTAAAATTGGGCATCGGATTGGTCTTTATCCAAACGACGTCATTCAACATCCAAAAACCTAAATCTTGCAATGAAGCACCCACTCGAAAAATATTATGATAGGTTCCAATAACCCAAATACTGCCTGTATTTTTCAAAACTCTATGACATTCTTTTAACCAATCAGTGGTAAAGGCATCATAGATTTCCATGCTAGCAAACTTGTCCCATTCATCATCTACCGCATCGACTTTAGTTTGATTGGGTCTGGTTAATTCGCCATTCAATTGTAAATTATAGGGTGGATCAGCAAAAATTAAATCGACTGAATTGTCTGGAATTTGTTTTAACAAAGCAACACAATCGCCCTGATGAATGGAGTTTAAAGCTAATGAACCGATGGTTGACATGAAATTTACTTATTTCACAAATTTAAATTTTTAACTCCATAAAATCTCAAGAAATGAAATTAATGTTATCAACATTAAACTATTTTATACATTTAGGGTCTTACGACAAATAAAACACTGTTATGAAAAATATATTCCTTCTTTCGCTATTGGTAGTTTCTCTTTTTAGTTGTAGTTCTGACAGTTCTTCAACTCCCGAAGAACAAATGTATTTTCCACCCAATGATGGAAGTGCAACTTGGGAAACCAAAACCATAGCTGATTTGGGCTGGAACCAAAACGCGGTGCAACCACTTTTGAATTATTTGAATGAAACCAATACAAAATCATTCATTGTTTTAGTAAATGGAAGAATTGTCATGGAAAACTATTTCAACGGTCACAATGCAAGTTCGCCATGGTATTGGGCAAGCGCGGGAAAAACCTTGACAACAGCTGTCACGGGAATTGCTCAAGACGAAGGATTACTGAACATAAACAACAAAGTTTCAGATTATTTAGGAACAGGTTGGACCAGCGCACCGTTAGCAAAGGAAAATTTAATAACCGTTAAAAACCTGCTGTCGATGAATTCAGGGTTAAACGATGCACTAGGTGATAATGTTTCTCCAGCCAATTTACAATATGTAGCTGATGCAGGAACTCGCTGGGCTTATCATAACGTATACGTAAAATTACAAGATATTGTAGCAACCACTAGCGGACAAACTTGGCCCAATTATTTCAATACAAAATTAAGAGATAAAATAGGAATGACTGGCGGTGCGTGGCTCAATAGTGGTGAAGATTTGAGCGTTTATTGGAGTAATAGCAGAAGCATGGCTCGTTTTGGATTGTTATCTTTAAACAGAGGAAAATGGAATGGAACGACAATTGTAAATGAGAATTATTTTAACCAAGCAACCACAACTTCACAAACATTAAATCAAGCGTATGGTTATATGTGGTGGATAAACGGTACTTCTAGCTTTAGATTGCCTCAAACACAGTTCCAATTTTCGGGAGAAATAATACCAAATGCCCCAGCGGATATGTATGCGGCCTTAGGCAAAAATGATCAAAAGATATATGTTGTCCCAAGCAAAAAATTGGTCATCATTAGAATGGGTGAAGTAGCCAACCCATCCAACCCAACATTTGGATTATCTGGATTTGATAATGAATTATGGTCTAAGATTAATGACTTGTTCGAATAGCTATTTTCTATCTATTAATCGAATTACACCATAAACGAGAAGAATAAAAGCCAATAATCGCAAGCCCATAAAAATATTTGGGAAAGGTTTTTGTAAAAAATGACTAATTCCCACAAAACCTAAGGCTATTAAAATTAGTTTTATAGGAGAACCTTTTATAATATCTAAAACTTTGTTCATACTTCTATTTATTTAACGTATAAGTGAAAATCAAATTTAAACTTGAAAAACCTCCATTCTGCAAAGGCCCATACTGATTAAGGTAGTTTTTAGGAAAAGAGTATTCTAAGTTTATTGAATATCTATTATTCATAGTATAACCGCAACCTACAGTAAAAAAAAGTTGTAAACTAAAATCTTCAATAATACCTTCTCCTATAAGGATTTGATCACGATTGAATGTCTTTATATTTACCTCACCGTTAATTATTGATGACAAGCCCATAGAACCATCAACAAAAAATTTATTTCTTTCCGTTTTAAAGAAGGCGTGTCGATAACCTGCACTTAAGTTTAAGGAACTAAAATTTGAGGACATATCAATATCGGGGAAAAAAAAAGGTGGAGTGGTAGTAAATTCTGAAAAAATCGACGCCTGTTGATAAAAAAGTCTACCAAATATTTCAGCACGCTTGGAATTTGTACCAAGAACATTGCTCAATTCAAAACCAATCATAGGATTCACGAAATTATTATCTGATTTTAAATCAAATCTATTGTTAAAACCATACGTCGAAGTAAATGAGCTTGTTCCTATTAAAACTTTATAGTAAAACTTGTTTTTTTCACGATTGATATCAATATTTTGTTCGACCAATGAATTATTATTTTTATTGTATTTAATAAAAACAGGAACTAAACTTTTTTCATCATATTTTAACTTGAATACATCATTCATAGAAATAATATCTGATTCCATTTTTTCAAACAATGTTTTTCTGTACGCATTATTTTCTCTAATTTTATTTTCAAGGTTATACTTTCTGTATACTAACAATTCAGGTTTTACGTCATTTTCGCCCTTGATGTAATAAAAAACTTCGTCATCGATAGTTGCTTTGTAAAGCGAAATTTTTCCTTCAACTAAAACCTTTAGTAAAACTGACTTTGATTTCAAATTTGGTTCAGCACCAAAAATAGTTAAGGCATCTCGCTCTGCGGTCTGGTCGTAATCGTACTCAACATCATATCTTACGTATTTATAATCAGAACTAATTTTAAATTCTTTAATATTAGCTATCAAAACCTCGCCACTTGGACTATCAAACGAAGTTTTAAAAAAAATGCGGACCGGATTATTACTTGGAACCCTGTCCTCGATAAAACCTTCATTTTTAACATTATTTTGATCAATGTAGTAACCTGGAGAAAATTTTTTTTGTGAAAAAACAAAAAACGGAACTACAAGAAAAAAGAGAGAGAACATTCTCATAATTGAGCTTATTAAAATTAAAAAATCATATTATTATTTAAAAAAAGAGTCAACAAACTCGTGTTTATTAAACACTTGCAAATCTTCAATACCTTCTCCTACTCCAATATATTTTACTGGAATTTGAAACTGGTCTGAAATACCTATTACAACGCCACCTTTTGCAGTGCCATCTAATTTAGTTACAGCAAGGCAGGTTACCTCGGTTGCTGCGGTAAACTGTTTGGCTTGCTCAAAAGCATTTTGACCTGTTGAACCATCCAAAACTAATAACACATCGTGTGGCGCATCGATAACCACTTTTTGCATCACACGTTTTACTTTGGTTAACTCAGCCATCAAATTTACTTTGTTATGTAAACGCCCAGCTGTATCAATAATTACGACATCGGCATTTTGGTTAACCGCACTCTGCAATGTATCAAAAGCTACAGAAGCTGGATCGCTTCCCATTTGTTGTTTAACCAATGGAACTCCTACTCTATCGGCCCAAATTTGTAATTGGTCAATTGCTGCAGCACGAAAAGTATCAGCTGCACCAAGTACAACTTTGTATCCTGCTTTATTAAATTGATGGGCTAATTTACCTATTGTAGTTGTTTTTCCCACACCATTTACGCCCACGACCATTATAACATAGGGCTTTTTGTTTAGCGGAATGGTAAACTCAGTATCTTCACCTGATTTGGTTTCAGAGAGCAAACCAGCTATTTCTTCACGAAGAATGGCATTTAATTCGTCTGTTCCAAGATATTTGTCTCGTGAAACACGTTCTTCAATTCTTTCTATTATTTTTAACGTAGTATTCACGCCAACATCGGATGATACTAGAACTTCTTCCAGATTATCTAAAACTTCATCGTCAACTTTCGATTTTCCTGCAACGGCTTTAGTTAATTTAGAAAAAAATGAAGTCTTGGTTTGTTCCAAGCCTTTATCTAAGGTCTCTTTTTTTTCTGTTGAAAATATTCTTTTGAAAAAACTCATTGGTTATCGATTGAAAATTCTAAAATGTAACTTACCTGAGCGATCGTAATCAGGCGAAGCAAATATATAAAATAAAAAAGCTACTCTCGTTTGAAAGTAGCTTTGTTATAGAGAGTTGTTTAAATTATTTCTTATTAAGGAAACTATCAACTTCTTCGGGCGTCATGATGCTTTCTTGAAAAATGTATGCGCCTGTTTTTGGAGACTTAACCATTTTAATAGCTTTGGTTAATCTTTTTGAAGCTGTTTGTAACGATGCAACGGTTTTCTTTGCCATGTCTAATGAGTATTTACAATTTTATCAATCCCGAGAAAAATCAAACGAGAATGTATTAAAATTTTTAATTATTTAATTTCTTTATGAACAGTCATTCTCTTTAAGATTGGATTAAACTTTTTAATCTCTAGTCTATCTGGAGTATTTTTTTTGTTTTTGTTTGTGATGTAACGAGAAGTTCCAGGAAGACCTGTTCCTTTGTGCTCAGTACACTCTAAAATAACTTGTATTCTATTACCTTTCTTTGCCATCTTGCTTTATTTTTGTAGGAGTAGATTATTTAATAAATCCTTCGACCTTTGCTTTTTTCAAAACTGCAGCCAGTCCATTTTTATTTATTGTTTTAATAGTAGATGCGGCTACTCTTAGCGTAATCCATCTGTCTTCTTCAGCAAGATAGAAACGTTTTTTAACTAAGTTTACAGAAAATTTTCTCTTAGTTTTGTTCATAGCGTGAGAAACATTATTTCCTACCATCGCTCTTTTACCCGTAAGGTCACAAACTCTTGACATTATGTTTTCTTTTATCGTTATTCAATTCGAGGGTGCAAACTTAAGTAAAATAAATCAGTGTAACAAAAATATTATCGTAGATTTTTTCCTTTTTTTTAATTTGATTTTTATTGACAAATAAGTGAACCTTTTGTAAACAATTTTATTAACAATTTAATTTTGGTGTATTTCTATATTCAAAATTGCAGACTGAAGCATTTCTAATGCTTTATTTACGGTTCTATCAATGACTTTAACGCGTGGTTGGCCAAAATTAAATTCGGCAACAATAATATCATCGGGTGTTGCTATTGCAATAAAAACAGTTCCTAATTCTGATTTCCCATCTTCTTTACTTGGACCAGCATTTCCTGTTGTTGCAATGGCGTAATCAGTTTTCATCAATTTTTGAATGCCAATTGCCATTTCTTGGGCAACTTCGGCACTTACAACTGAATATTTATCGATTGTAGTTTGAGATACACTAAGTATGGAAACTTTGGTATCTGTTGCATAACTAACCACACTTCCTCTAAAATAATTTGATGCTCCTGCTACTGAAGTTAGTATTTGAGCAATTTTTCCACCTGTACAACTTTCTGCTGTGGAAATACTTTTGCCTTGTTCTTTTAACATTCTTCCCACAACGACTTCAATGGTTTCATCTTCATCAAATCCTACGATTATATCACCAATAATTTTTGATAATGTTTGAACCATTTCTTGAATGGTATTTTCTAGAATTTCTTTGTTTTCACCTCGAGCTGTCATCCTTAGTCGAACTCTTCCTGGACTTGGCAAATAGGCCAGTTTTATAAAGTCTGGAAGGTTGTTTTCCCATTGTTCTATTCGTTCTGCAATGATGCTTTCGCCTTGACCATAGGTCATAATTGTTTTATGAATAATATATGGTCTTTTGAATTCAGATGCAATTTTGGGAATGAGTTGCTCGCTTACAATTCCCCTCATTTCATAAGGAACGCCAGGCATTGAAACAAAAACGGTCTTTCCTTTTTTCATCCACATTCCGGCAGCAGTTCCGTAATTATTCATTAAAACTTGGGCTTTCGAAGGCAATAGCGCTTGGTCTTTATTAACTTGTGTTGGCGTAAAATTTAGCTTGTTAAATAATGCAACAATATGATTTTCTACTTCTTGATTTCTGACGTAAACATCTTCAAAATAATCGCAAAATGTTTTTTTTGTGATATCATCTTTGGTTGGACCTAAACCACCAGTAATTATTACCAATTCAACTCTGTCTTGCAAGGAAATAAAAGTGTCTATAATGTGATTTTTATCGTCGGAAATAGAAAGCATTTCGATGGTTTGCACACCTATTTTATCTAATTCTTTGGCAATAAAACTCGAATTTGTATCAATAATTTGTCCGATAAGGATTTCGTCTCCAATGGTGACTATAGCTGCTTTCATTAGTTAAAATGTAACTGATTTTAGAATATGTTTATAAAAATTCAAGTTGATGGTTCAATAGCCCCGATTGTAGTGGCACGAAGTAAAACGAAAAGCGGGAATTACTATTATTGATAATTCCCGAACCTTTTGCTTCAAATTTTATATTTCGAAATCTTTTTTAATTTCTTTAACCGCTTTTTCTACTTGATTTTGAATACTTTCAAAAGTGTCGACAATTTCTCTACGTTTGCCTTCTCTTTTTGTCCAAGCTTCTACTTGCAGAATTTCCTCAAATGCCACAGACATTCCTAATAAATCCAAACTTGGTTTTATTTTATGTGCATAGGAATAAGCTAGTTTGTGGTCTTTGTTTTTAATGCCTAAATCAATTTGCTTTATGTCCTCGGGAACTTCGGTTACAAATAACGTAATGATTTGCATAACAAATTCAGGATCGTTGTCTGAAAGTGCATATACTTTTGCTAAGTTGTAGTTTATTGCCATTATTTAATATGTAATCTTAATACTCTTTTATTTTCTATAAATCCTTCTAGATAATCATTTGGTGCTACTTTCGCAACGCCTTCAGGTGTACCTGTGAAAATAATATCTCCTTTTTTTAATGTAAAATATTGTGATACATAAGAAACTATATCATCAATTTTCCACAACATGTGACTTGTGTTTCCTTTTTGAACGGTCTTTCCATTATTAGTCAATTCAAAAGTAATATTTTCTAATGAACAAAAGTCAATTTTTGGAAAAAAGTCTCCAATTATTGCTGAACCGTCAAATGCTTTAGCTTTTTCCCACGGCAACCCTTTTTCTTTTAATTTGTTTTGAACATCTCTTGCCGTAAAATCAATTCCTAGTCCAATTTCGTCGTAATACTTATGAGCAAACTTAGTGTCAATATATTTTCCAACTTTATTTATTTTGACCAACACCTCAATTTCATGGTGAATTTCGTTACTAAATTCTGGTATAACAAATGGTGTTTTCTTGGGTAAAATTGCTGTATCGGGCTTTAAAAAAATGACAGGTTCTGCTGGTCGCTCATTGTTAAGCTCAGCAATGTGATTTACATAATTTCTTCCGATGCAAATTATTTTCATTTCTAAAGTGTTCAGTAATCAGTTTTTAGTTATCAGTCTGTTTACTGAACACTAATTACTGAATACTATTTTGTGTTTAACTTTCTCAATTTGATTCCGGTCAGTACTTTTTTGGTGTATAAAGGAAAATCCGCATTTTGTATCCATCCAAAATAACCTGGTTCTTTATCTAAAACATCGTCAACTAAAGCGCCTTTATGTTTTCCAAAGGTAAAGATTTCTTTTCCTTCGGCATTCAAAGCAATAAAACCAGCAAAATCGACTGATTTTTTACGAGTAGTAAATTCGGCGAGCGATTTCATATCGTTTTCTAAATCATCATATCGGTCTAACTGTGCTTTTAATATTTCGTAGGTTGCCATAGTATCGGCTTCGGCACTATGGGCATTTTCTAATGTCGTACCACAATAGAATTTTAATGCTGCGCTTAAAGTTCGCTCTTCTTTTTTATGAAAAATAGTTTGTACGTCTACCGACACTCTATTTTTCATGTCAAAATCTACTTCTGCTCGGAGTAATTCTTCTGCTAAAAGTGGAATATCAAATCTGTCTGAATTAAAACCCGCTAGATCTGAGTCTTTAATCATATTGTAAATTTGTCCTGCCAATTCTCTGAAAGTTGGTTCATTAGCTACTTTTTCGTTGGTAATACCATGAACTGCTGTAACTTGTGGAGGAATAGGAATTGTCGGATTTACAAGCCATGTTTTACTTTCTTTATTCCCATTAGGAAATACTTTGAAAATGGAAATTTCTACAATTCTATCTTTAGCTACATCAATACCAGTGGTTTCCAAATCAAAAAAGCAAATAGGACGTGTAAGTTTTAATTCCATTATAAATTATTAAGTCGGCAAATATAAAATATTGCACTTACCGATGGTTAATTTTATGATTATTTTACAAAAAAAATCCGATGCAAGCATCGGATTTTTCTGGTTAGTAAAGTAAAACGCAGTATATTAATTTGCTGTCGAAAGGTTAGCAATATCCTCTTCTATCTCTTTGACTTTGAGTTGCTTTTTTGTAAGATCCAACTCGAACTTACTTTTTTCAACAGGGGTTAAATTTCCTCTTAATTGTGCTCTTTCAAATTTTGATTGCGCTTTTACTAAATTTTTGTTGGCTTTAATTAATCTTTCATTTAATTTTATTTCCGTACTGTTAGCTTTGTTCAAATCTCGATTAGTGTTTTCAATAGCTCGATTTTCACTTTGCACTTCTCTTTGGTCTTTTTTAAGTTGTTTTTGTTTCTTTGCTAACTCTTTTCTCTCCATAGTCGACTTTTTGTCCGCTCTATTTTGTTCAAATCGAATGTCCTTTTGATCTTTTTTATCCGCTTTTAATTGTGCTTTTCTATCCTCTATAATTGATTTGCTGGCATCCATTTTTACCTGAGCAGAGTCTACCACAATAGTAGTTTTAATTTCTTGTGCATACGAGATAGAAAAGACTAGTAAGGAAATGGTGTAAATAATTGCATTTTTCATGATTTTACTTTTTAAATTATGAGCAAAGTTATAACAGATATCCTTGCGCAGTGTTACACAATTTCACTTGAAATTTGTACAATTAGCGTCGCTATATTTATTAGTATGTAAAAGGTACTAAAGACAGTCTATTTGCTATTTTATAGATATAAAAAGCCCCAAAAAGACTTTAACTATTTGGGGCATATCAATTATGCGGATTTACTAGTTTAATATTCTCTGTTCACATCAAAAGCTTCAAGATAATCGGCTACTCTCTTTACAAAGCTTCCACCAAGCGCACCGTCAACAACTCTGTGGTCATAACTGTGTGATAAAAACATTTTTTGACGAATGCCTATGAAATCACCTTCTGGAGTTTCGATAACAGCAGGTACTTTTCTAATGGCACCAAGGGCTAAAATCCCAACCTGCGGTTGATTAATGATTGGAGTACCGAATACAGAACCAAAAGTTCCCACATTTGTTACCGTATATGTTCCACCTTGCGTATCGTCTGGTTTTAATTTTCCGGCTTTCGCACGATTTCCTAAATCATTCACTGCTTTTGCCATGCCAACAAGATTTAATTGATCCGCATTTTTTATGACGGGAACAATTAGGTTGCCATTTGGCAAAGCCGCAGCCATTCCAAGGTTAATATTTTTCTTTTTAATAATATAATCACCATCAACAGAAATATTCATTCCTGGGAAATCTTTTAAAGCTCGAGCAACTGCTTCCATGAAAATTGGTGTGAAGGTCAATTTTTCGCCTTCACGTTTTTCAAAAGCACCTTTCACTTTATCTCTCCATTTCACGATATTTGTAACATCTACTTCAATAAAAGATTGCACGTGAGCCGATGTTTGTACAGAAGCAACCATGTAACCTGAAATCAGTTTACGCATTCGGTCCATTTCAATAATTTCGTCACCACCATTTACGGAAACTGGAACAGCTTGCGCTGCAGGCTGCAAGTTGAGAGTTTCGGGTTGTGAAACTGGTGCTGAAACAACAACCGGTTGACTTCCTACTTTCAACTTCCTACTTTCTATAAATTTCAAAATATCCTCTTTAGTAACTCTTCCTTCTTTTCCAGAACCTGCAATATTTTCTAACTCTGCAATAGTAACACCTTCTTGTTGAGCAATATTTTTTACTAACGGAGAAAAGAATTTTTCCGACGATTTAAAATCGGCTACCGCTACAATTTCTTTGGCAACGTGGATAGTTTTCTCAATTTCAGCAATAATTGGCGTAGCAACATCAACACTTTTCGATGCTTCATTACTTGCGCCTTCGGTTTCAATAATTGCAATCGTTTGACCTACTTTCACCACATCATCTTTACCAAAAAGCTGTTCCACCAAAATTCCCGAAACTTCACTAGGCACTTCGCTATCTACTTTATCAGTAGCAATTTCCAAAACAGCTTCATCCATTGCAATGTTATCGCCGACATTTTTAAGCCAATTAGTTATTGTTGCTTCCGCAACGCTTTCACCCATTTTAGGTAATTTCAATTCAAACTTTGCCATATATGTAAACTAATGTTGTGTGGTTTTATTTTTGTTGCAAAAATAGTAATTGTTTTAAGCAAACACTACGAATTATGCAATTTTTGATAAATTTATAATTTCACCTATATCGTTTGCGTTGTTGCTACCAATAAGGTAATTATTTTTGGATAGATACATTTTAAAAACAATATTTTTAGCTTTTAATCTTTGCATAGCATCAATAATTTCCACAAAACTATATGAATTTAAATCAAAGACAAGTTGATAACTATTTGTGGAACTTAATTTGAATTCGTTCAAATCAAAATAATGTTTGACGCCCATGAAATCAGATAATTCAGTAATTTCTTTTGAAAATAAAATGGTTTCATCAATGGAAATCGTTTTATTTTTTTGTTGGCTTTTTTTAACCAAACTGAACATAAAACTTCCAATTTTCATAAAAACAGTAAAGAAAAAAGAGGGATTGAAATGCTTTTTATAGAAAAAATTCATGGCTTCTTGAAAACGCTTCATATACGTTCCATCTCGAACCGTACTTTCGCCTTTATAATGAATAATTGTTGTTTCATGAAAATAATAGTTGCCTTTTCCTCTTTGTAACACCATATAACTCAAATCAATATCATCGGAATACATGAAACATTTTTCATCAAAGCCACCTATTTCAGTATACAATTCGCGTTTCATAACCATGAAAGCTCCAACAAGAATATCCACTTTACCCGTTTGGTTTTGGGTTAAATGCTCCGCATAATATTTTCCGAAACTTTTTGAAATTTTATACAATCCAAAGATTTTGGTGAAAGCAACCCAAGGTGTAGGAACTCCTCGTTTGCTTTCAGGCAAGAAGTTTCCTGTTCCGTCAATAAGTTTGCATCCAACAATTCCTAAATTTACTTTGCTTTTGGCGAAAGCCAATACTTTTTCAAATGTATCTTCGGCAACGACTGTATCGGGATTTAATATGCAAATATATTCTCCTTTGGCCTGAGCCACGCCAATGTTATTGCCTTTTGGAAATCCTAAATTTGCTGTGTTTTGAATTAGCGTAACATTGGGAAAACAACGGCTCATCATTGCACAACTTTCATCAGAAGAATTATTGTCGACAACTATAATTTCGGCATCGACATTTTGTATGGCTTTTTGCACACTCAAAATGCAGAGTTCGAGAAAATAACGTACGTTATAATTTAGGATTATTACCGATAGTTGCATGATGCGAATATAATTAAAACTTTAATTTTAACAGTCCTCAATGTTTATTTATAGAAAAACATAGTATCTTCGAAATTCAAAAAATAATTTAAAAATGAAAATTTTAACAACAACCGTTTTACTTTTAATATCCATTGTTGTGTTCTCGCAAGAAGACATTAAAAAAAATTTTGATAAAAAAGAAGTTTATATTGAAATGCGCGATGGAACAAAATTATTTACGGCAATTTACTCGCCAAAAGACATTTCTGAAGAGAAAAAATATCCCATTTTAATGCAAAGAACATGTTATAGTATTGCACCGTATGGAGAAGAAAATTTCAAAAAATCATTAGGACCAAATCAATATTTGCTAAAAGATAAATACATATATGTTTACCAAGATGTTAGAGGAAGATATATGAGCGAAGGCATTTTTACAAACATGACACCACAAGTAGCCCACAAAACAAAGAAAGATATTGATGAAAGTACTGATACTTATGACACTGTAGAATGGTTAATTAAAAACATAAAATACAATAACGGAAAAGTAGGTCAATATGGCACATCTTATCCCGGATTTTATGCCGCAGTTGGTGCTTTAGCCAATCATCCGGCTTTGGTTGCTTCTTCTCCACAAGCGCCAATTTCTGATTTCTTTTTTGATGATTTTCATCATAATGGTGCATTTTTGATGGGCTATTTTAAAACTTTCCCTGTTTTTGGCGTACAAAAAACAAAAGCAGAAAACAAAGCATGGTATACTGATCAATCCATAAAAACTACTTCCAGAGATGGTTCTATTTTTTATAACGAAATGGGAACGCTAAAAGAAGGTGTTGACAAATACTATAAAGACAATTTTTTCATGCAAGAAATTGTTAGTCATCCTAACTATGATGAATTTTGGCAATCGCGAAATTTACTTCCGCATTTAAAAGGTATTAATCATGCCGTGATGACCGTTGGTGGTTGGTTTGACGCCGAAGATTTAGCCGGACCATTAAATATTTACAAAACCATTGAAAAAAATAACCCAAAAGCAAAAAACACCTTAGTTATGGGACCATTTTCTCACGGCGGTTGGTCTAGAGAAAACGGAAAACATTTTCATAACGATATTTATTTTGGCGATAGTATTGCAACGTATTATCAAAAAAATATCGAATACAAATTCTTCAATCATTACCTCAAAGAAAAATCAAAAGATGCTGCGAAACTTCCGGAAGCTTTTATGTTTGATACGGGAAAAAAAGCATGGAATGAATTTGCATCTTGGCCACCAAAAGAAAGTGTCAAAATCAAGTTCTATTGCAGTGCCAATGGTAAATTAGAAACTAATAAATCTGCCAGCAACAAGCATACAGAATATTATAGCGACCCGAACAAACCTGTTCCAAGTAGTATTAATTATGCAGAATATAATGGTTTTACGCCCAGAAATTACATGTCAGAAGACCAACGTTTTGCCCTAAGCAGACCTGATGTAGTCACTTTTACAACTGATTATTTGACCGATGATATTACGCTCGCTGGCGAAATATTGGCAAAACTTAAAATAGAAACCACTTCCACTGATGCGGATTTTATTGTAAAACTAATTGATATTTATCCTGCTGACGAACCTCAGAATAGCGATAAAGCAAATGTACTTTATGCTAATTATCATCAAATGGTAAGAAGTGAAGTAATGCCAGCGCGTTTTCGAACGAGTTTTGAAAAACCAGAACCACTGACACCAAATAACCTTACAGAAGTTAACTTTAGATTGCAAGATGTTTTACACACATTCAAAAAAGGACATAAAATTCAAGTACAAATTCAGAGTACATGGTATCCATTAATTGCTGTAAATGCACAAAAATTTGTTGAAAATCCATATTTAGTTACCAAAGAAGATTATACCAAAGCCTTTATAAAAGTTTTTGACGATAGTCATTTGGAAGTTGATGTTCTCAAATAAATAACGATAAGCTGTCAGTAATGGCAGCTTTTTTATTTAGCGATAAACATTGTTTCCTCGCTAACATTAAACTATTTTTGCAGTCTTAAAAAAATAGTTGTGAATTACCTTTCAGTAGAAAATATATCGAAATCTTTTGGCGAAAGAACGCTGTTTCAGGACATATCATTTGGTATAAATAAAGACCAAAAAATTGCTTTTATTGCCAAAAATGGTTCGGGAAAAACCCAAATTATGCGCATGATTAATGGTGACGATGAACCTGATACTGGACAAATTATCATTAGAAAAGGGATAAAAATGGCGTTTTTGTCGCAGAATAATAATTTACAAGACGAACTGACTATTGAGGAAAGTATTTTTGCTAGTGATCACGATGTTTTAAAGGTGATTGAACGCTATGAAAAAGCGTTGGAAAACCCTGAAGATGAGGAAAAATACCAATTGGCTTTTGATGAAATGGATCGTCATAATGCTTGGGATTTTGAAACGCAGTTCAAGCAAATTTTGTCCAAACTGAAATTGGACGATTTGAAACTGAAAGTGAAATCGCTTTCGGGTGGACAAAAAAAGCGTTTGTCTTTGGCAATTATTTTGATTAATCGTCCAGATTTGTTGATTTTGGATGAACCAACGAACCATTTGGATTTGGAAATGATTGAATGGTTGGAAAGTTATTTTGCTAAAGAAAACATTACGCTTTTCATGGTTACGCACGATCGATTTTTCTTAGAACGTGTTTGTAACGAAATTATTGAACTTGATAACGGAAAATTGTATTCGTACAAAGGCAATTACTCCTACTATTTACAGAAAAAAGAAGAGCGAATTGCGATGGAAAATTCATCGATAGACAAAGCGCAAAACTTGTTTGTAAAAGAATTGGCTTGGATGCGAAGACAACCTAAGGCTAGAACAACTAAATCGAAATCACGTCAGGATGATTTTTATAAAATCAAAGAAGTTGCCGAAAGCCGCAGAAAGGAAAATGTGGTGGAATTGGAAATCAATATGGAACGAATGGGAAGCAAAATTATTGAGCTTCACAAATTGTTTAAAAAATTCAAAGACAAAGTTATTCTCGACAATTTTACGTATGATTTTCAACGTGGTGAACGCATTGGAATTATTGGTAAAAACGGAACAGGAAAATCGACGTTTCTAAATATTTTAACCAAAACAATGGTTCCAGATAGTGGAAAAGTTGTTATTGGCGAAACGATTAAAGTGGGTTATTACACCCAAAGCGGCATTAACCCAAAACCAGGACAAAAAGTAATCGACATTATCAAAGAATATGGCGAGTTCATTCCGCTGACGAAAGGGAAAATTATTTCGGCTTCGCAATTATTGGAACGTTTTCTTTTTGACGCTAAAAAACAATATGATTTTGTTGAAAAATTAAGCGGTGGCGAATTGAAACGATTGTATTTGTGTACGGTATTAATCCAAAATCCCAACTTTCTTATTCTGGATGAACCAACGAATGATTTGGATATTGTTACGCTAAATGTTTTGGAAAGTTTCCTTTTGGATTATCCTGGATGTTTGCTTGTAGTGTCGCACGATAGATATTTTATGGACAAAATTGTGGATCATTTATTCATTTTCCGTGGCGAAGGACAAATTGAAGATTTCCCAGGAAATTATTCCGATTTTAGAGCGTATGAAGACAGTTCGGAACCAACCAAAAAAGAATTAAATTCGGTTAATACGGAGAAAAATAGCTGGAAACAAAACAACTCGACTGCTGCTGGTTTAAATTTCAACGAGCAAAAGGAATTCAACAAGATTGAGCGTGAAATAAAAGATTTGGAATATGAAAAAAAACAAATCGAAAATCTTTTTGCCGAAGGAAAAGTTGCTGATGAAGATATTACCAATAAAGCCAACGAATTGGAAAAAATCATTAAAAAACTAGAAGAAAAAGAAGAACGTTGGTTTGAACTTTCTTCTAAAATGGAGTAATAAAAAAGTTTTCAGTCTCAGTCTCAGTTCACAGACTGAAAACTGTGACTGAAAACCGTGACTGAAAATTGTGCTACAACAAATAAAATCATATCTAAAATTCCTCTACAACTCCAAGAATCAGCACGGAGTTCATTCGCCGTTTGTTTTTGATTTGGTGACGAAATGCTTTTATGACAAAACTAAACATCCCGAAAATTCCATTCTAAAAAACTACCGGAAATCACTTTTAACAAACAAAAACTTCATTGAAGTAACGGATTTTGGCGCAGGTTCACGAGTTTTTAAATCCAACAAAAGACAAATCTCAAAAATTGCCAAAACCGCTGGAATTTCTCCAAAAAGAGCTGAATTATTATACCGAATAGTTCGCTATTTTCAACCAGAAACCATTCTAGAAATTGGCACATCATTAGGATTAGCTACTTCGGCTTTGTCGCTTGGAAATAAAAATTCCAAAGTAAAAACACTAGAAGGTTGTCCACAAACAATGGCAATTGCAAAAAATCAATGTCAATTACAAAATTTAAATAATATCAAATTTGTAAATACTGAATTTTCAGGTTATTTGAAAACTGCAACTGAAAATTGCGACTGGAAACTAATCTATTTCGACGGAAACCATTCCAAACAAGCAACACTTAAGTATTTTGAACTTTTATTGCCAACTAGTACTAACGAAAGCGTATGGATTTTTGACGATATTCATTGGAGTTTAGAAATGGAAGAAGCTTGGGAAACCATAAAAAATCATCCCAAAGTTACCGTAACTATCGATACCTTTCAATGGGGAATTGTATTCTTTAGAGCCGAACAAAAAAAAGAACATTTTATTATTAGAGTGTAATTTTGTAACAACTAAGTTTAAAATTATACTTATCTTTAACTCTGAAATCAATCCCGAAAATTCGGGACGCTAATCGACAATCAAAAATCTTATGGCAAATCCATTAATCAACATAACTCAAATCAAAAGAGATTTCCAACTTGGCAACGAAACCATAAACGTTTTAAAAGGTATTGATTTACAAATAAATAAAGGTGAATATGTAGCATTAATGGGACCATCAGGTTCTGGTAAATCCACGCTAATGAACCTTTTAGGCTGTTTAGACACGCCAACTTCTGGAAGCTATATTCTTAATGGAAAAGACGTTTCTCAAATGCAAGACGATGATTTAGCGGAAATTAGAAACAAAGAAATTGGCTTCGTTTTCCAAACCTTTAATTTATTACCTAGAACTACGGCTTTAGATAATGTTGCTCTACCAATGATTTACGCAGGTTATTCAAAATCAGACAGAAACATACGTGCAACTGAAGTATTAACACAAGTAGGATTATCAGACAGAATGGATCACCAGCCCAACCAGCTTTCAGGCGGACAAAGACAGAGAGTTGCCGTGGCGCGTGCATTAGTTAATAAACCTTCTATCATTTTGGCAGATGAACCTACAGGTAACTTAGATAGTAAAACTTCGGTCGAAATCATGAATTTGTTTAATGAAATTCATAAAAATGGAAATACAGTAATTCTTGTAACCCACGAAGAAGACATTGCCAAATATGCTCACAGAATAATTCGCCTTCGCGACGGATTAATCGAAAGCGATGCCGAAAACAAAGACCATTTATAGTCGCCACCAATCACTCAAAAATGAAAGTTTATACCAAAACAGGAGATACAGGAACAACAGCGCTTTTTGGCGGAACACGTGTCCCAAAACACCACATCAGAATAGAAAGTTACGGAACTGTTGATGAACTCAATTCCCACATCGGATTAATTCGTGACCAAAACATCAATATATTGTATAAAAATGTTTTGATAGAAGTACAAGACCGGTTATTTACAGTTGGCGCTATTTTAGCAACACCACCAGAAAAAGAAATTAAAAAAAACGGCGAAAAACGACTTAAAAACCTAGGAATTCTCGAAACCGATATCGAATTTCTTGAAAAAGAAATTGATTTAATGGAAGATAGTTTACCACCTATGACACATTTTGTACTTCCTGGAGGACACACTACTGTGTCATATTGTCACATTGCACGCTGCGTTTGCCGCAGAGCAGAGCGCATAGCCGTTCATTTGCACGAAATAGAGCCTACAGACGAAAAGGTCATTAAATACTTAAACCGTCTTTCTGACTACCTTTTTGTCTTGGCACGAAAGTTGTCCTTCGATCTCCAAGCCGAGGAAGTAAAATGGATACCGAGGAAGTAGTATTCAGTTTTCAGTTAACAGTATTCAGAAATATTTAAGTAAATAATTCTTTTTTTTTTTAAGAAGTAACTGAACACTAAAAACTGAACACTGAACACTTGAAATAACACGTTCTTAAACATATAAAAAATAAATCAAAAAAAACTTGACTTTTTCAGTTTAAAATTTATTTTTGCATAAACTAAAAATTGATAGAAGATGTATTGGACACTAGAATTAGCATCCTATTTGAGTGATGCGCCTTGGCCAGCGACCAAAGATGAACTTATCGACTATGCTATACGAACTGGTGCTCCACTAGAAGTAGTGGAAAATTTACAGTCCATAGAGGATGAAGGCGAAATATACGAGTCAATGGAAGAAATTTGGCCCGACTATCCGACAGATGAAGATTATCTTTGGAACGAGGATGAATACTAAAAAATAATAATCACAAGAAGAAAAGTCCTTTAAGGGCTTTTTTTTTGTTTAAATTTGCACTCCTTTATTAGGGGATTTTAAAAAATAAAATATAAACCCATTATGAGTTTCATTAATAGTATTATCAAATTATTTGTAGGCGATAAATCTCAAAAAGATGTAAAAGCCACACAACATTATATCACAAAAATAAAAGCTTTAGAGCCAGAACTTGCCAAATTATCAAATGATGATTTAAGAGCAAAAACAGCTGAATTTAAAGAGAAAATTAAGCAAGCGCGATCAAAACAAGACACTGAAATCGAAGCTAAAAAAATTGAGGCCGAAAACACCTCTGACATTGATTTAAGAGAAGATATTTACAATGCTATTGATGCTTTGGAAAAAGAAGCTTACGAAATTTCAGAAAAAGTTTTAAATGAAATACTTCCTGAAGCCTTCGCAGTAATCAAAGAAACTGCTCGTCGTTTTAAAGAAAACACCAGTTTAACTGTTACAGCTACTGCTAAAGACAGAGAACTCTCTGCCACAAAAAGCTACATCACACTTGATGGCGAGAAAGCCGTTTGGGCAAACCAATGGAATGCTGCTGGTAAACAAATCACATGGGATATGATACACTATGATGTTCAGCTGATTGGCGGTATTGTATTGCACGAAGGAAAAATTGCCGAAATGCAAACGGGTGAAGGAAAAACTTTGGTGGCAACGCTTCCACTCTATCTAAATGCGTTGACAGGAAATGGTGTTCATTTGGTGACAGTAAACGACTATTTGGCCAAACGTGATAGTACATGGAAAGCGCCACTATTTGAATTTCATGGACTAACTGTTGATTGTATTGATAATCATTCTCCTAACTCAGACGCAAGACGAAAAGCCTACGAAGCAGACATCACATATGGAACCAACAATGAATTTGGTTTTGATTACTTGCGTGATAATATGGCCCATTCACCAGAAGATTTAGTGCAAAGAAAACACAACTATGCCATTGTGGATGAGGTTGACTCGGTATTAATTGATGATGCTCGTACGCCATTAATTATTTCAGGTCCAGTTCCTGATGGTGATAGACATGAGTTCAACGAACTGAAACCAAAAATCGAAAATCTGTACAATTTACAACGTCAATTGGCTAACGGATTTTTAACCGAAGCTAAACGATTGATTAAAGAAGGAAACACTAAAGACGGTGGATTTCAATTATTAAGAGCTTATCGTTCGTTGCCAAAAAACAAAGCATTAATCAAGTTTTTAAGTGAAGAAGGTATTAAAGCCCTTTTACAAAAAACCGAAAACGAATGCATGCAAGACAACAATCGCAGAATGCCAGAAGTGGACGAAGCCATGTATTTTGTTATCGAAGAAAAAAATAATCAAGTAGAATTGACCGATAACGGTATCAAATTCCTTTCTAAAGATACTGATGAAAGTTTCTTCATCTTACCCGATATTGGAACTGAAATTGCCAACATCGAAAAACAGAATTTAGAAAAAGATAAAGAAGCCGAAGCCAAAGAAAAATTATTCCAAGATTTCGGCATCAAATCAGAAAGAATTCACACGCTTACACAGTTATTGAAAGCATATACCCTTTTTGAAAAAGATGTAGAATACGTTATCATGGACAACAAAATTTTGATTGTTGATGAGCAAACAGGTCGTATCATGGATGGTCGTCGTTATTCTGACGGATTACACCAAGCTATTGAAGCGAAAGAGCAAGTTACTATTGAAGCAGCAACCCAAACTTTTGCTACCATTACTTTACAAAATTATTTCCGTATGTACAGCAAATTAGCTGGTATGACGGGAACTGCTGTTACAGAAGCTGGCGAATTATGGGAAATTTACAAATTAGATGTGGTAGAAATCCCAACTAATCGCGGCATGTCTAGAATCGATAAAGAAGATTTAATATATCGCTCTGTTCGTGAAAAATTCAATGCCGTTATTGAAGATGTAACGCAGTTATCGCAAGCGGGAAGACCTGTTTTAATTGGAACAACGTCGGTTGAAATTTCAGAATTATTGAGCCGAATGTTGAAAATACGAGGTGTTGCACACAACGTTTTGAATGCAAAAATGCATAAACAAGAAGCGCAGATCGTAGAAGAAGCAGGAAAACCAGGTGTGGTAACCATTGCAACCAATATGGCTGGTCGTGGAACCGATATTAAGCTAACTCCAGAAGTAAAAGCTGCTGGAGGATTAGCAATTATTGGTACAGAACGTCATGACTCCCGTCGAGTTGACCGTCAGTTACGTGGTCGTGCTGGTCGTCAAGGTGATCCTGGAAGTTCACAGTTTTATGTATCGTTAGAAGATAATTTGATGCGTTTATTTGGTTCTGATAGAGTGGCAAAAATCATGGATAGAATGGGGTTGAAAGAAGGCGAAGTTATCCAACATTCAATGATGACCAAATCTATTGAACGTGCACAGAAAAAAGTAGAGGAAAACAACTTTGGAACTCGTAAACGTTTGCTGGAATATGATGACGTGATGAATGCACAAAGAGAAGTAGTTTACAAACGCCGTCGTCATGCTTTGCATGGAGAGCGTTTGAAATTGGATATCGCCAATATGATGTATGATACATCTGAATCAATTGTTAGCGAAAATAAGGGTAGAAACGATTTCAAAAACTTTGAATTCGAATTAATCCGTTACTTTTCTATCACTTCTCCCATTTCGTTAAGTGAATTTGATAAATTATCCGAAACAGAAATTACTGGTAAAGTATATAAAGCTGCCATGGCTTATTACAGCGAAAAAACCGAAAGAAGCGCACGTGAAGCTTTCCCAATTATAGCTGATGTATATCAAAAAGAAGGGAATACTTTTGAACGCATCATCGTGCCATTTTCTGATGGAATCAAGACTTTGAATGTCGTAACCGATTTGAAGAAAGCATTTGATAGTAATGGCGCACAATTGGTTGCTGATTTTGAGAAAAACATCACTCTAGCCATTGTCGATGAAGCTTGGAAAAAACACCTTCGCAAAATGGACGAATTGAAACAATCGGTACAATTAGCGGTTCACGAACAAAAAGACCCTTTACTCATTTATAAATTAGAAGCCTTTAAATTATTTAGTGGCATGTTAGATGGCGTAAATAAAGAAGTAATTTCGTTCTTGTTTAAAGGTGATTTACCACAGCAAAATCAAAATATTCAAGAAGCCAGACAAGTGCGCCAAAAACAAAATTACACGGAAAGTAAAGACGATTTACAATCTATTGAGAATGTTAACAAAGAAGCAAGTCAAACGCAACAACGTCCGCAGGTGACAGAAACAATAGTCCGTGAAACGCCAAAAATTAATCGTAATGACACCGTTACTATTAAACACGTGATGAGTGGCAAAACTGAAACGATGAAATATAAAAAAGCCGAGGGTATGCTAGCGACAGGCGAATGGGTTTTGATTTAGTGCTCAGTTTTCAGTCGAAGTATCTAATTTAAAACTATTGGCGGATAAATACAATCCTCAACGATGATAAATTGTTGGGGATTTTTTAATATTTTTACTGTGTTAGAATTCTTATCAATGTCGTCTCAAACTAAGTTTAAAGTACCTTTTTATGAAAAATTATATCACCTTACTTGCATTATTTATAGCGACAACTTCTTTCAGTCAAGTTTCCATCGAGAAACAAAAAATGGAACTTCGAAATCTAATACAAAACTCTTTTGATGAAATCTGGAGTGATTTAAATGCTTCTGCTATTAAAAAATATTATACCGAAGACTTTTTACTATTAGAACATGGCGAAATTTGGAACAATGACACCATTGCCAACTACTTAAACAAAGCCAAACTCAAACTTCCAAAACCCAAAAGAACCAATACTATCGAAGTTATAGATGTAAAGATAAATGGCTCAACCGCTTGGATTGCTTATCATAACTATGCCACATTTACTGTTGGTAACGAGACTACCCGAAAAGCCTACTGGCTCGAAAGTGCTACCGCTATATTAACAGAAAATGGTTGGCGACTCGATATGCTGCACTCCACAAGAGTTAAAAGATAGTAAATCGCTAGTAATTTTGGTTGTTTCTAATTAATAAAAATCCAATAGTTATGAAATCAAAACTCATCACAGTAATTTTAGTCTTTTCCTCTGTTACCACTTTTTCTCAATCTATAGAGAGTTTGAAAGTGGCTACAAAAAAATTGTATGAAGCCAATTATCTGATGGATTTTCAAGCAATTGTTTCGTTATCCTATCCAAAAATGGTGGAGACTGTTGGTGCAGATCTATTACTTGAAAAAATAGAAAAACACTACGAAAACGAGGAATATCGCTTGCGCGAACAGCTAGAAATCTTACCATTTCAATATGGAATAATAAAGAAAGTTGCCGAAAAAACATTTTGCGTTATTACTTTTAGAAATCCAATGCGGTACTTTTTCGAAAACAAACTCACTCCTGAAATATCAACCCAAAAGAAAGCGTGGTTACAAGAAATTAATGCTACTAAAGATGTTACTTTTGAACCTACAAGAAACAGTTTTAACGTGCGAAAAACGTCTACCTATGTAGCCATAGCCGATGAAACTACCAGCAATGAATGGCGATTTTTTAATTTAGACGATAGCAATCAATTGACTAGTTTCAAATCATTAATTGATGAAAACATACGAAAAGAATTAGGGTTGTAATCAAAATATTGGCTACCTTTACTTCACTCTACAATTAATCTATTTTAAAATTATATCATGGCAAAAGGAAAAGACGTACAGAAAGCCGCAAAAAAAGAACCTTTGAAAACGGCTAAAGAAAAAAAAGCGGAGAAACGTGAAAAGAAGAATACACCTAAACGGGATTAGTTTAACCACGAAGGACACAAGGTATAAAAACCACGACGCTCACAAAGAAAATACTCCTTGTGAGCTTTGTGCCTTCATAATGAAGTTTATGGTTGTAAATTACAATTCATCGGGGAAAACTTTTCCAGGATTTAGAATATTATTAGGGTCAAAAACATGTTTGATACGTTCCATCAGTTCCAAATGCACTTTGGAAAAAGCAATATCCATAAAGTTTTTTTGAACAAACCCAATACCGTGTTCGCCGGAAAGTGTGCCTTTCATGGAAACGGTTAGTTCAAATATTTCGCGAATACCAACTGGTACTTGCGTTTGCCAATTGTCATCAGTCATATCGCCTTTGATGATATTCACATGTAAATTTCCGTCGCCAGCATGACCATAGCAAACGGATTTAAAACCATACTTTGCTCCTATTCGTTTAATGCCATTCAGCAACTCAGGTAACATATACCGCGGTACTACAGTGTCTTCTTCTTTGTAAATTGAGTTCGCTTTTACTGCTTCTCCCACAGCGCGACGCATTTTCCACAAAGCATTTTTCTGTTTTTCGGTGTCGGCAAAAAGTACTTCATCAATTTCAAACTGTTCTACCACGGCTAAAATTCGCTCGGCTTCTTGCATTAAGATATCGGGATAATTACCATCAACTTCTATCAATAAATGTGCTTGATGTTCGGGTTTTACTGTTACACTTATTCCTTTTACATATTGAATCGTCCAGTCAATGGCATCGCGCTCCATAAACTCTAAAGCACTTGGTGAAATACCCGCACGAAAAATAGCCGAAACCGCTTCGCAAGCTTCATGTGCTTTAAAAAAAGGAACTAACAGTAAAACGTTGTAATTATTTTTTGGAATTAGTTTTAAAACCGCTTTAGTAATGACACCCAATGTTCCTTCGCTTCCCACCATCAATTGTGTCAAATTATAACCCGTTGAATTTTTTAGCGTATTGGCTCCAGTCCAAATAATTTCACCATTGGGTAATACCACTTCTAAATTTAAAACATAATCTTTCGTCACTCCATATTTTACGGCTCTTGCACCACCCGAATTTTCAGCAATGTTACCTCCAATCCAACAACTACCCATACTACTTGGATCAACGGGATAAAACAATCCTTTCTCGGCAACGGTTTCGCGCAGTACTTGGGTTATAACGGCGGGTTCTACTGTAACTTGGAGGTTCTGCTCGTCAATTTCAAGGATTTTATTCAGGCGTTCCATGGATAGTCCGATGCCTTGATAAATAGATAAAGCACCACCGCTTAAACCAGTTCGTGCGCCTATAGGTGTGGTGGGAATTTTAAAATCGTTGGCTAGTTTTAAAATAGCAGAAATCTCTTGTGCATTGGCAGGTTTTACTACTACACTAGGTGGAAAAACATAATCTTCGGTTTCGTCGTGACCATAATTATTTCGGGTTTCGATATCAGAGAAAATGTGGTTTTCGCCTACTATTTGAGTTAATTTTGTTAGAATTTCGGGACTGAGTGACATTATTTTATATTTTGTAGAGTAAAAGTAATAAAAAAAGTTGGGAGTTGGGAGTTGGCAGCAGTGCTATGTTTTTAGTGAAATGTGATTTAGCAAAAGACGTTTGCTTTTAGCCCCGATTGCAGTGGAAATCCTTTTTCTTTTTTTCATACTTAGCTTGTCGAAGAACAAAAAAGAAAAAGATTGTAACGGAAAGCGGGAAAATGGTTTGTAAAAATGCCCAAGCGACTCGCTTCTATTTCTTCTTTAAATTGGGTAAAAAATGACAAATAATTCCCATTAGCGGGAGAAAAGAGCATACCTGATAAACGTATTGTATGGAAGTTGCATCGGCTAGTTTCCCCAACAACGCCGAACCCAAAGCGCCCATTCCGAAGGCGAAACCATAGAAAAGTCCGGAGACCATTCCGAGTTTTTTGGGCAGTAATTCTTGGGCATAAACAATAATGGCTGGAAAAGCTGAAGAAATAATAATACCAATTACAACCATCAAAACATCGGTATAAAAAAGATTGACATGCGGCAAGAGTAAGGCAAAAGGTGCCGCACCAAATACAGAAAACCAAATCACATATTTACGTCCGAATTTATCGCCTAATGGCCCGCCAATAATTGTGCCAACTACAATAGCAAAAAGGTACAAAAACATATGAAACTGGGCTTGTTGTATCGAAAGATTGAACTTATCCATGATGTAAAAAGTGTAGTAAGTAGATAGACTTGCAGAGTAAAAAAACTTGGAGAATATCAAGATTAAAAGTAGAGCAATGGCCCATTTTACCTTACTCTTAGAAAGGGCATGAAAATTAACAAATTCGCCTTTTTTGTTATTCCGCATAACCAAATGATCGCGGTACCAAAAGGCAATTTTAGTGATAATCGCTAACCCGATGAAAGCCGCAACTACAAACCATAAAATATATTTTTGAGCATTGGGCACTACAATCAGCGCCACTAATAATGGTCCGAGTGCAGTGCCTAAATTGCCACCTACTTGAAAAATAGACTGCGCTAAACCGCGTTTTCCGCCCGAAGCTAAATTGGATATCCGCGACGACTCGGGGTGAAAAATAGCCGAGCCAGTACCTATTAATATCACTGAAATCACAATCCAATTAAAAGTATTGGCATAGGACAACGATACTATTCCTGCTAAGGAAAACAACATGCCGTATACCTGCGAAAAAGGTTTTGGGTGTTTATCTGTATAATAGCCCACAAAGGGTTGCAAAATTGAGGCTGAAAACTGAAAAGCAAACGTGATTAAACCGATTTGTGAAAAAGTTAGCTTGTAATTTTGCTTTAAAATAGGATATACCGACGGAATTATTGCCTGAATTAAATCGTTGAGCAAATGCGCAAAACTGATTGAAAACAGTATCGAAAAAACGGTTTTGTGAACCAATCCAGGATTTTTTGATAAGGGTGATGCGGTAGAATTCAAAATGGTACTTTTATGGGTGCAAAAGTAAGTCTTTGCAACGAAAAATGATTAAAAAAACGGCGACTAACTGATGAGCCAATATTTTTTATAAATTTGTTTATGGCTATGAAACAACTTGAATCAAAATCGGCGCTATCAGAAAAAGAAGGAATTCCTCAGCCTGAGAGTTTTAGCCAATCGGCTTTGGAAAAAATTGTAACCAACCGCAAACACCAACCTTCCGCAGAAGATTTAATTACTGGAATTTTAAAAGGTGACAAAGTAGCACTTAGCCGCGCTATTACTGTTGTCGAGAGCACTAACCCTGCTCATACTTCCAAAGTCAATGACATTATCCATGCCTGCTTACCACATGCTAATAATTCTATTCGAATAGGTATCACAGGTGTTCCTGGCGTGGGCAAAAGTACGTTTATTGAAGCTTTTGGCACTTACCTCACCTCGATAGGCAAAAAAGTAGCTGTTTTGACGGTTGACCCTAGTTCTACTATCAGTCACGGGAGTATTTTAGGCGATAAAACCCGAATGGAAGAACTTGTAAAAGACGAAAATGCTTTTATACGTCCAGCAGCTTCGGGAGAAACTTTGGGAGGCGTGGCACGAAAAACGCGGGAAACTATTATTCTCTGTGAAGCGGCGGGCTTTGACACCATAATAATTGAAACTGTTGGCGTTGGACAGAGTGAAACTGCCGTTCATAGCATGGTAGATTTCTTTTTATTGCTCAAAATTTCGGGTGCTGGCGATGAACTACAAGGCATTAAACGTGGCATCATGGAAATGGCAGATAGTATTGTAATTAATAAAGCTGATGGCGATAATGTGGCTAAAGCTAAATTGGCCAAAACCGAATTTAACCGTGCGTTGCATTTATTTCCAGCAAAATCTTCGGGTTGGATACCTCAAGTAACCACTTGCAGTGCTTATGAGAAAACAGGGATTGATACCATTTGGAAGATTATATCGGACTATTTTGAATTGGTCAAAGCCAATCATTATTTTGACCAAAAACGCCAAGACCAAAACCAATTTTGGATGCTCGAAACCATTAATGAGCAATTGAAATCTAATTTTTATAATAATCCAGAAATAGTAAAACTTTTGGAAGAAAATAAATTAGCCGTTGCTTCCAATAAAAAATCACCATTTTTAGCTGCCTTAGAATTATTATCTAGCTATTTTAAATAAATCCCATATTTATACCCTATCTAGTTTAATTATTACAAAAAACTTACTTTTATATCACAAAAGGTATAAAATATAGAAAAAATTAAAAAATATACTATTTTAGGTATAAAAATTCAAAAAAATTATATATTTGTGCTCTAAAAGGTATAAAAATGAAAGAAAATCTAAACAATATAAGTGTTTACGTTAAGGCAAAACGTAAGCAAAATAAACTAACACAACCCGAATTAGCACTAAAAGCAGGAGTTGGTTTGCGATTTGTAAGAGATTTAGAACAAGGAAAAAACACCTTGCGAATGGATAAAGTGAATGACGTATTACGGTTATTTGGAGAAGAATTAGGTGTAGTTCAAATGAACAGAGAAAAATTATTGAAGTAATGAACAGAAGCGGAAATGTATATGTGAAAAATGTTTTTTGTGGCGTTGTTAGCGAAACAGACGCAGGATATTCTTTTGAATATAATAAAGACTATTTGCAGGACAACCAATCCCAAGCCGTGAGTTTAACATTACCATTAACCGAAAAACCCTATCAAAGTAAAACATTATTTGCTTTTTTTGATGGACTAATTCCTGAAGGTTGGCTTTTAGATTTAGCCGAAAAAAATTGGAAAATAAATTATAAAGACCGCATGGGTTTGCTCCTAACCTGCTGTAAAGATTGCATTGGAGCCGTAAGTGTTGTGAAAAATGAAGAATTATAAAAAGAAATATTTCGCTCAATTAGAGAAATCTACCAAAGAAGTACAAGAAAAAAGTACGTTCTATGGTAACCGTTGTTTGTATTGTTATGAACCTCTATTGAATAGCTCATCCGATTTTCATGAAGCATGCAACAAACGTTTTTTTGGACAATTAAAAACACCTCAACTTGCCTATAGTTTGGAAAATTTGCAAGAACTAGCAACACAAGTGATCCAAAGTCAAATGGCCGTTACAGGAGTTCAAGCGAAAGTATCCATAAGTCTATATAGAAAACAAGAAAAAAATGTAACCAAAAAACTCACCATAGTAGGACTGTATGGCGATTATATCTTAAAACCGCCGTCGGACCACTATGAACAATTGCCCGAATTAGAAAGTGCCACCATGCACATGGCAGCAGTTTGTGGTATAAATGTTGTGCCAAATAGTTTGGTAAAATTACAAGATGAAACCCTATGCTACATCACAAAGCGAGTGGATAGAACGCGAAAAGGAAAGCTACAAATGGAAGATATGTGCCAATTAAGTGAACGACTTACCGAAGATAAATACAAAGGAAGTCATGAGCAAGTGGCTAAGTTGGTTCTGAAATATTCTAGTTCGCCGTTGTTGGATGTGAGTAATTTTTATGAGCAAGTATTGTTTAGTTTTTTTACAGGAAATAGCGATATGCATTTGAAAAACTTTTCGCTTTTGGAAAATGATAATGCTGGTTTTAGCTTATGTCCTGCTTACGATTTGGTACCTACAGCATTGGTTAACGAAGCAGATACAGAGGAACTTGCACTTACTTTAAATGCAAAAAAAAGAAAATTGAAATACAATGACTTCTTAGTCGCTTTTGAAAATTGTGGTTTAAACAAAAAGGTATTAGACAATACACTAGAGCTTTTTGTATATGCAAAACCCGAAATGGTAGCTGTTTTAGAAAAAAGTTTTGTAAGTGATGACTATAAAATGAAATACGTGAACTTAATGGATAGAAGGTATAAACAGTTAGGTTTGACATAAATAATGAGCAATAACAGCTTGGAACCGCCATTCTATACAAAACACATTTCACAAAAAAATGCACATGCCCTAATAGTTAGACACTAGTTGGGGCATTTTTTATGGAAAGAGAAGTTAAATATGATGATGCATATATGTTCAACTAGATTGTACACTATTACTGCCACAACATAAATTAACTTTTTGAACGTAGTAATTTGAATTTGAATAAATACTTTTATTTAAAATCTATCTTCCTGTTTTCGTTTACATACTCTAAAATCAAAAAAAATATTGAAAAAATCTTGCTAATAAAACTATCAAAAATTAACAGCTATTAAAAAATACTTAAAGTTTTAACAATTGGGTTTTGAAAGTTTTTCATTATTATATATTTGCATCCGAAAATGAAAAAGAAAAATACATATATCACTTTTTTGTTACTCGGGTTAATGTTACCTGGGTTGGTTTTTGGAGCTAGTTTTTCAGTGAATACAAGCAGCTTATTTGGGGTAGCCAATAACTTCACATTGGCTAACGACAACTTTTATATCACACAAGCACTACCTTTTCAAAGCGAGGTTCCTATTGATAATTCTGACGAAAACCAACTATTTACAATAGATATCGAAGAGATTGTTGCGCCTTGCGACGTAAAATATTATATGGTAATCACTAATTGTGTATGCTATTTTAAAAAAGTAATTTCTAGATACAAAGAACAAGGTAATCTACAATTCCAACCTGATATTGTTCCTCCACCTCCGAAGAAGTAAATAAATTTTAATTAGTGTGTTTGTGTTGTTTTTCTACTCGATGAAAAGCAAACCGAATGAAATATTATCCATTTAAAATTTATTTAATATTCTTAAAAATGAACAAAATTATTTTGATCGTTGGTCTTTTTATATTGACAAGCGTTACTATCTCTTGCGACAACAAAAAGTTAGAAAACGGCATTCCCGAAACCTATCAAATTACAAAACCTATAGTGGTTGACACGACTTTCACTATTGACCATGTTGCCGAAATTCAATCGGTGCAAAATGTGGAAATTCGCACTAAAATAAACGGTTATATTGAAAAAATCCATGTTGATGAAGGTAAGCCAGTGAAAGCAGGACAGCTATTGTTTAGCATCAATAGTCAAACTTTGGAAAAAGAACTCTTAAAAGCCAAAGCTTTGGTCAAAAATGCTTACGCGGAAGCTAAAAATGCCGAATTAAATCTGCAAAATATAAAACTACTTGCCGAAAAAAATATCGTTTCAAAAACAGAATATGAAAAATCTCAGGCAGCTTATACCGCTGCTCTTGCGCGCATTGACGAGCAAAGAGCCAATCAATCGAGTGCCGAAATTATGTTATCAATGACAAAAATTAAAGCGCCTTTTGATGGAATTATTAATCGCATTCCATTTAAAATTGGTAGTCTTATCAATGAAGGAACGCTACTGACGACTATTTCAAACAATCAATCGGTTTATGCCTATTTTAATGTATCTGAAAAAGAATATTTACAATTTAAGGAGCAAAATACGGTCAACAAACCAGCCGAAATCACCTTACTTTTAGCCAATGGTAAACCACATGAATACAAAGGAACCATTGAAACCATTGAAGGCGAATTTGACCAAAACACAGGGAATATAGCCTTTAGAGCAAAATTTCCAAACCCCGAATTGTTATTAAAACACGGTTCTAGTGGAAAAATTCAATTGACTAATAGTATCAAAGGAGCTATTATCATCCCTCAAAAAACCACATTTGAAATTCAAGACAAGCAATATGTTTATGTTGTTGATAAAAACAACACGGTTAGAGCGCAAAACATTGAAGTAAAACAACGGCTACAGCATCTTTATGTACTTGAAAAAGGATTAAGCCCAACGGATCAAATCATTTATGAAGGCATTCAAAACCTGAAAGATGGTGATAAGATTACGGCAAAGGTAATTCCGATGAAACAAATAATTGCTACACTAAAAAAAGGCTAAATAACACAACAAATCATGTACTCAAATTTTATTCATAGACCCGTTCTATCAATTGTTATTTCATTAATGATTGTGCTATTAGGCGCATTGGCATTGACCCAATTACCAATGACTCAATTTCCCGATATTGCACCACCCGAAGTTACCGTTACCACCAAATATACTGGTGCGAATGCCGAAGCTTGTGTGAAAGCGGTGGTTACCACTCTTGAACGCGCCGTTAACGGTGTTCCAGGCATGGCTTATATGTCTTCTGTCTCTGGAAATGATGGAACCAGTGTGATCAATATTATTTTTAAAGCAGGAACCGATCCCGAAATTGCGGCGGTAAATGTGCAAAACCGTGTTTCCTCTGTTCTTGACGAGTTACCAGAGGAAGTAATCAAATCGGGGGTTATTGTTGAAAAAGTACAGAACAGTATGCTTTTGTATTTAAACATATTGAGCGCTGACCCTACTTTGGACGAAAAATTCCTATTCAACTTTGCTGATATTAATATTATTCCCGAGCTTAAACGTATTGATGGTGTGGGCTTTGCCGATATTATGGGACAACGAGAATATGCAATGCGTGTTTGGTTAAATCCGGTAAAAATGGCGGCTTACAATATTTCTACCGAAGACGTTATTCAAAGCCTAAAACAACAAAACATAGAAGCAGCTCCTGGAAAAGTAGGTGAAAGTTCGGGTAAAATTGAACAGTCCCTGCAATATGTGGTGAAATATACCGGAAAATATAATACCAAAGAGCAATACGAGAATGTAGTTATCAAACGTGATTTTCAAGGCGAACTGTTGCGTTTAAAAGACATAGCCGATGTGGAATTTGGCTCTCTAGATTATGATGTACTTTCAAAAGAAAACGGAAAACCATCGGCAGCTATTGTTTTAAAACAACGTCCGGGAAGTAATGCTAGTGATGTGATTGCCAATATCAAAAGTAAGATGGACGAACTAAAACAATCGTTTCCAGCAGGAATTACTTATACTTACAGTTACGATGTCTCCAGCTTTTTGAACGCTTCTGTTGAAGGCGTTATCTACACATTAATAGAAGCATTTTTATTAGTAGCATTGGTTGTATTTATCTTCCTTGGCGATTTCCGTTCTACTATAATTCCAGCTATTGCAGTGCCGGTTTCGCTCATCGGAACTTTCTTCTTTATGCAATTATTTGGCTTTTCTATCAACTTGATTACCTTATTTGCCTTGGTTTTAGCCATCGGTATTGTGGTGGATAATGCCATTGTGGTGGTCGAAGCTGTGCATGCTAAAATGGAAGAAGAACATCTCGACCCCAAAACCGCAACCGAACGCGCCATGGAGGAAATAGGCGGTGCTATTATTGCCATCACGTTAGTAATGTCGGCTGTGTTTATTCCTGTGGCGTTTCTTCCTGGACCTGTGGGTGTTTTCTTCCGTCAATTTTCGGTAACCATGGCTATTTCAATTGTGCTTTCGGGGATCATAGCATTAACATTAACGCCCGCTTTGTGTGCCATGTTATTAAAAAATACACACGGACAAATACGCAAGAAAACAATAATCAATCGTTTTATTGATGCCTTTAATACGCAATACAATAAAATAGCACAACGTTATCGACGCATTTTAGAGTTGATTGTAAACAGACGTTCGGTAACGATTATTAGTTTGTTGGTTTTTTGTTTCCTCACCTTTGGATTGGGAAAAATACTTCCGGGCGGATTTATACCTAATGAAGACCAAGGAACTATCTACGCCAGTATCACCACACCATCTGGAGCTACATTAGAGCGTTCAGAAAATGCAGTCGATGCTATTCAAGAAGTAGCGATGAAAAACGAAGGTGTAGCCTCTGTATCTACCTTGGCTGGATATAATTTTTTAACCGATGGAACTGGAGCTTCGTTTGGAATGAACTTAATTAGTTTAAAAAGTTGGGACGACCGAAAAGGGGTAACCGATCAAGATATTATTCAGGATTTAAAAGAAAAAACTAAGTTTATTAAAGACGCCAAAATCGAATTCTTTACACCACCACCTGTTCCTGGCTATGGAAATTCTAGTGGTTTTGAACTTCGCATTTTAGATAAAACGGGTAAAAGCGATTTAAAAAAACTAGAAGAAGTAGCCACTAATTTTGCTGTTGAACTCAATAAAAATGAAGCCATAAAAAATGCGTTTTCCTCTTTTGATGCGAGTTTCCCGCAGTATTTGGTCAATATCGATAATACTAAAGCGGCACAAAAAGGCGTAGCTATAAACGAGATTTTAAACACCTTGCAAACCTATTTAGGTAGTGAATATGCAACCAATTTTATTCGTTTTAATCAAATGTATAAAGTAATGGTGCAATCATCGCCCGAATATCGCACCAAACCGGATGATATTTTAAAACTCTATGCTAAAAACGCTGAGGGCGAAATGGTAGCCATGTCTTCCTTTTTATCCATCGAAAAAGTATATGGCCCTGAACAAATCACGCGATATAATATGTATCCTGCGGCCATGTTAAACGGTGAACCCAGAGAAGGTTTTAGCTCGGGACAAGCCATTGAAGCGGTAAAAACTATTGCTGCCGAAAAACTACCCAAAGGATATGGCTTTGATTGGGGCGGTTCCTCTCGCGAGCAAGCCAATGCGGGCAACGAAGCTGTGATTATCTTCTTAATCTGTTTGTTGTTTATTTACTTTATTTTATCGGCACAATACGAAAGCTTTTTGCTGCCATTACCAGTGATACTGTCGTTACCTACAGGAGTTATGGGTGCCTTTTTTCTACTAGCCGCGCTAGGACTTGAGAATAACATTTATGCACAAGTAGCTATGGTTATGCTTATTGGACTGTTAGGAAAAAATGCGGTGCTTATCATTGAGTTTGCTATTTTAAAACAAAAAGAAGGTCTCACGCCATTACAAGCGGCTATCGAAGGAGCATCGGCACGTTTACGACCTATTTTGATGACTTCCTTTGCCTTTATTGCCGGACTTATTCCGCTGATGATAGCTACTGGCGCAGGTGCTATTGGGAATAGAACGATAGGCACCGCCGCTGCGGGTGGAATGCTCTTTGGAACCCTTTTTGGTGTTCTTATCATTCCGGGCTTGTACTTCATTTTTGCTTCCTTGGGTACTAAAAAAAACAACTAAAACACAACTGAAATTCCGTTAATTGAAACATCACACTCCTAAAAGATATGTTACAAATAAATAAAACACTACTGTTTATTGCCTTACTTGTTTTTAGCACCAGTTGCAAAACACCCTCTATAACGAGTAGTACTTCCAATGATAGTCAGCCTTTACCTGATTCCTTCGTCAACTCAAAAGATACGGTTACGATAGCCCATGTAAAATGGGAACTTTTTTATAAGGATACCGATTTGAAGTATTTGATTGAAACGGCTTTAAAAAATAATTATGATTTGCAATTAGCGGTTCAAAAAGTAGCGATTGCTACCAATAACGTTAAATTACGAAAAGGAGAACTACTGCCTATTTTAAACGCAGGCGTAAGCGCAGGTCAACGTCGCTTTGGACTTTTCACTATGGATGGTGCCGGAAATGCCAGTACTGATATTTTACCGGGACAAGTGGTACCCGAAAATCTACCCGATTTCTTCGCAGGATTTAACGCCAGTTGGGAAGCAGACGTTTGGGGCAAACTACGCAGTAATAAAAAAGCCGCCATTGCCCGATTTAGCGCCACGATAGAAGGGAAAAACGCCATTCAAACCGCTTTGATAGCCTCGGTGGCGGGTACTTACTATGAATTGCTCGCACTAGATAACGAACTGGATATCATTAGAGAAACAATCGATTTACAGCAAGACGCTCTAGACATTATTCGGGTAAAAAAACAAGCAGGCGTTGTTAATGAACTAGCCGTAAAACAATTTGAAGGTCAGGTGGCGAACTCCAAAGGATTTGAATATGAAATTTTACAGCAGATTGCGCTCACCGAAAACCAATTGCACTTTTTGTGTGGACAATTTCCTAAACCGATAGTGCGCGACAAATCCAAGTTTGCTGCTTTAGATAGTTCGCTACTCAGCGCAGGTATTCCGTCGCAACTGTTAAAAAATCGTCCCGATATCAGACAGGCGGAACTGGAAGTAGCGGCATCCAAATTTGATGTAAAATCAGCTAAAGCGGCGTTTTATCCGTCGTTTATGATTACAGGAAGTGTGGGTTATCAAGCGTTTAGTACTGCCTTATGGTTTCAATCGCCCGAGTCGTTGGCTTATGCCTTGCTTGGAAATTTAACCGCTCCGTTATTAAACCGAAGTGCCATAAAAGCACGATTTAACACTGCCAAAGCCAATCAAACCGAAGCTTTATTGCACTATCAAAAAAATATTCTAAACGGTTATGTCGAAGTGGCTAACGAGCTAGCTACCCTTAAAAACTTGGAACAACTCTATGCCGAAAAGGACAAAGAAGTAGCATCCTATCAGCAATCTACGGTTATAGCGAATAATTTGTTTGAAACCGGAAGAGCAACTTATCTCGAAGTACTGATGGCGCAACGCACCGCTCTAGATTCCAAAATTCAGTTGATTGTTACCAAAAAATTACAGCACCAAGCCCGCATCAATTTGTATAGAGCACTTGGTGGTGGATGGCAATAACAGCTAGCTACAACTAAGTAGCTTGCTGCCACTCGGCCTGCCTTGATTTGGTTAGTAGCAGTGCAAGCGTTACGTTTGCACTGGCAAAAGTAGGCTAGCAAAAAAAACCGTCTCTGCTAAAGAGACGGCTTCTTTCTTTACAGAAATCATTATTTATTATAACACAGGTTTCAATACTTTATTTACTCCATGGATTACACCGTTTGAAGCTTGAATATCAGCTTGGAAAACTCGAGATAAATTATTTG
>NZ_JBCGDO010000004.1:0-189400 GCF_038739835.1 Flavobacterium aureirubrum | reverse complement strand
GGTACGAGGTACGAAATACGAGGTATTAAGTATTAAGTATTAAGACTTAATAGGTTTTAAAATCCCTGTCTTGTGTAAGAGCAAGATGGGGATTTTTTATTTAACCGCAAAGTGCGCAAAGGGTTCGTAAGGTGCGCAAAGGGATTTGAGGGTTTAAAGTTTGTTGTTTGTGGTTTTTTGTTGCACTGTGGTCATGAAGTTGGTTCAGAAAGTGCACTCAGTTTTGTGTATTGCATGTTGACTTGACATTGAAATAGTTTCTGGCAAAGCTTACTTCTTTGATGTTATTAGTTTGCTGCATTTAACGTTTTTTCTTATTTTAATCTATATATTTTCAAAGGTTTTGAGGATATCTGTTTCGTTTGCTAACAGATTTAATTCTGCAGTATTTAAATTTTTAGGTTGATAATTTGTAGCTTTGAAAAAAAAACATGCCCTGGTTTGCCTTATATACAAAGCCACGATTCGAAAAAAAAGTTACAGAACGATTGGAAAAAATGGGTATTCCTGTTTATTGTCCGATGGTTACGCAGCTTAAGCAATGGTCTGATCGGAAAAAAAAGGTAACTGTACCTGTATTACCTTCTTATGTTTTTGTGCAACTTGATCATCAGTTTCGGGATACTGTTTTTGCTGTTGATGGCATTGTTCGCTATGTTTATTGGTTGGGTCAACCAGCAATCATTAGAGATGAAGAAATACAGAATCTTAAAGACTTTCTAAAAAATAAAATCGTTACGTCGTTCACCGTTTCCTCTATTCAGGTAGGTCAAAATTACACCATTACCTCTGGTCCTTTGCAGGGAATTAAAGGAGTAGTCTCAAGGGTTGATAAAAACTATCTAGAAATTATATTAGAGGAACTTGGCTTTAAGATACAATTACATAATACTGATTTTGACTAGCAAGTTTCTGTTTATAGCAACTGTAAAACTTCAACATTACTAGCTTATTTGCCTTTTTATAGTTCTTGTTTTGTTTAAAGAATGGTCACTGTATTTATTCACTTTTTTATCATACCATTCTTATCGCAGCGTGAATTTTTGTTAAAAAATGATTGAATTTTTCAAAAAAAATTGTTAAAATAAATATAAAGAGTACCTTTGTTACTCAGTGTTTATTTTTGTTAATGCTCGAAAATATTATTACTTCAAAAACTAGGTTGCGCTTATTAGTAAAGTTTTTTATAAACGTTGCTAATGAAGGCTATCTCCGTGGTTTAGCTAACGAAATGCACGAGTCCACCAATGCCATCCGTAAAGAGTTAAATAATCTAACAGAAGCTGGCTATTTGATACGAACAGATGAGCATCAAAAAATAACTTATAAAGCTAATCAAACCCATCCTTTTTTCAAATTACTCCAACAAATTATAAGAAAATATGTTGGGCTGGATACCATCATTGAAATGGTTATTGAAAAAATTGGATCTATTGGCCGAGTTTATTTGGTAGGCGACTATGTCAAAGGTATTGATAGCGGTACGATTGAAATAGTGCTTGAAGGAAATGATTTAAATACTGACTATTTAACGCAATTATCGGAGAAAATCGAAAAAGAGATTCAAAGAGGCGTCGTTTTTACAATTACTAACAAACACGATAATTCAGGTTTGTTATTATATGAGCATGAAACACTACTATTGAATTAGTTTTTATGCTTTTTTTAAGTCTGCGTTAGTTGCTGTTTGTGACTGACAGGGCGAAGCCGTTGAGAAAGTGTTCAGTTTACAGTAGCAGTTTGCAGTTAATTAGTTATTTGTTTAAGACTTTAAATTGTTTAAAAAAGTGTTCAGTTTTCAGTGTTCAGTATTCATGTAAAAGTTTAAACTAATTTATAATTAGAAAAAATTAATGGCATTAGATAGCGTTCAAATTATACAATTACCGAAGATTCAAGATCCAAGAGGTAATTTAACTTTTATTCAAAATTTTGATCCTATTCCTTTTGAGATAAAACGTGTTTTTTGGATTTATGATGTTCCTGGTGGTGAAACTCGTGGCGGACACGCCTTGAAAACACAAAAAGAAGTTATTATTTCTTTAAGTGGTAGTTTTGATGTAGTAGTTACGTTGCCCAATGGCGATGAACAAAAATATACTTTGAACAGAAGTTATTTTGGCTTGTATATTCCCGAAAATCACTGGCGCCATATGGAAAATTTTTCTACTAATTCAGTATCACTGCATCTTTGTAACGAGCCCTTTGATGAGTACGATTATCAACGTGATAAAAACAAATACCTTACTACTATATTGTAATGAAGGCCTCATCTATAAACGATTGCGTTTTAATTACACTACCCAAAAACCATCAATTGAATGGGAATTTAACCTCGATAACTAATTCGAAAGAAATTCCTTTTGATGTCAAAAGAATATATTATCTCTATGATGTGCCAGGCGGCAATAGTCGCGGTGGTCATGCGCATAAAGATTTACACCAAATAATGATTGCTTTAAGTGGTAGTTTTACAGTTACGCTTGACGATGGGGTCAATAAAAAAAGTTTTCACTTATATCAGCCTTATCAAGGTTTATTAATTCCACCGGGATTGTGGCGCGATTTAGATACTTTTTCTAGTGGTTCTATATGTATGGTTTTAGCTTCAGAGTTGTATGATGAAAATGATTATTTTAGGGATTTTCAAAAATTTAAAGATTGGAAGCAAATATAATTGATTTAAAAAAATACGATTTCACTCAACATGAAGTTTGGGACGCATTTATCGATAATTCGAGAGTAAATACATTTTTATTTAAAAGAAATTTTCTTGAATATCATGCTGATAGATTTGATGATTTTTCTATTCTAATTTATAGAAAGGGAAAATTAGAAGCTGTACTTCCTGGGAATGTTAAACAAAATATTTTTTATTCACATCAAGGTTTGACTTATGGCGGTTTAATTACTTCGTCAAAAATTACAGCCGTAGATGTTCTTTCCATATTTGATGCCTTATTACTTTTTTTAAAAAATAATAATATAAATGAATTGGTATACAAAGCAATACCACTTATTTACCAAAAGCAACCGATGCAAGAGGATATTTACGCACTTTATCGGTTAAAAGCAAGTAAAATATCATGTACTTTATCAAGTACAATTTTTACTAAAGATAAAATTCCGTTTACAGAGTCAAGAAAAAGCGGTCTTAGAAAGGCTCAAAATGCAGGTGTAGTTGTTACAGAAAGTACTCAATTCGAATTATTTTGGGATATATTAGAATATAATTTAACCCACAATCACGGTGTTAAACCAGTTCACTCTTGTGAGGAAATAATTAAATTAAAAAATTTATTTCCCGACAACATCAAGCTTTATTGTTCATTTTTGGATGATAAAATGATAGCTGGAACGGTATTGTTTGTTATGGGTAATCTTATCCATGTACAATATATCTCAGCAAGTGAGGAAGGAAAAATAAATGGCGCTTTAGATTTATTGTTTGACAAAATAATCAATACTATTTTCAAAGCTATTGATGTTATTGATTTTGGTCATTCAAACGAAGATTCGGGTCATTATTTAAATGAAAGACTTATTTTTCAGAAGGAAGGTTTTGGCGGAAGAGGAATTGTTTATGAAACATTTAATTTAACGTTTTAAAAAATGTTCGTTATTAACCCTGACTCTTATTTACTTCCATCTTATAGAATTAGCCCATTTACAACTTCATTTCTAACAATAAATCAGAGCTTGAAAGATGATGATTATTGTAATTTCTATTTTAATCAAAAATTTTCAACTTCAAATTGGACTTTTACTTTAAACGGACGAGAAGCTATAGCACTAGCATTAAAAAGCTATAATCTTCAGCAAGATGACATTGTTACAATTATTACAACCTCAGGAAATACCTACATAAGTTCGTGTGTTACTAAAACGATAGAAAAGTTTTGTAAGTGGAATCACGAAATTACAGCCAAAACAAAAATACTATTTGTAAATCACGAATTTGGTTATCCATACCCCAGAATGAGCGAATTACAATTGTTAAATATTCCAATAATTGAAGACTGTTGTACCACTTTTTTTAGTCAAGATGATAAATCAATGATTGGAAAATATGGTGATTTTACCATTTATAGTTTCCCTAAGTTTTTTCCTGTACAAATAGGAGGAGTTTTAGTTTCAAATTCAGATGAGACAATAAATGTAAGTCCATTTATTGATGACAAGCAAATTAACTACATTCAAAAAGTAGTTTCATTTCATTTGAAAAATGAAAACGAATTGCTCGAAAAAAGAAGTGAAAATTTTAGTTACGCCATCCAAAAATTCTTAACTCTTGGTTTTACGCTACGTTTTGAACAGAAACAAAATACAGTTCCTTCCGTATTGTTGTTGAATAATAACGGAATAATTGATGACTTAGCTGCTCTCAAAATTCATTTTACAAATTATGGAATACAAAGTAGTGTTTTCTATGGTGAAGATGTCTTTTTTATACCTAATCATCAAACGCTTTCCACTTTCGATATCGATTATCTATATAATTGTATATTGGCATTTATAAATAAAAAAGTTTAAAATGATTACTTCAAATATTACACTTGGAAAAAATGTTAGTATAGATAAAGATGCTAGCATAAACAATGTAGCCATAGGCGATGACACTAATATAGCAAGCCATGTGAAGATTTTTGGTTCAATCCAGAATCAGTTG
Organism: Flavobacterium aureirubrum; assembly: GCF_038739835.1. NCBI lineage: Bacteria > Pseudomonadati > Bacteroidota > Flavobacteriia > Flavobacteriales > Flavobacteriaceae > Flavobacterium > Flavobacterium aureirubrum. The sequence goes on along the minus strand of NZ_JBCGDO010000004.1, from coordinate 184,731 downwards.
GTTGTGGGTAAATCGTGCTATTTTGGACCAAATACTATAGTGGAAGGTTATAACGCAAAAGTGACCATAGGAAATCATGTAAGTTTTGCCCAAAATGTAAATTTAATGTCAGGTTCAGGACCTAATGCTTCTGAAGTGATGCAACGCATTTTCCCAATTTTGAAAGGTGCTGTTACGCTTGGTAATCACACTTGGATTGGCGCAAGTGTTGTCATCATGCCCAATGTGACTTTAGGAAACTATTGCGTGGTTGCTGCCAATAGTTTTGTTAACCAATCTTTTCCTGATTATTCTATCATTGGTGGTACCCCAGCAAAACTAATTCGAACATTAACTGAAGAAGAAATTGCATTATTAAATGAGTAATATTAAATTTTTAGACTTACAAAAAATAAATGCCCAGCATGCTGCCGAATTAAAGAAAGTAGCTGCAGAAGTAATCGACTCCGGTTGGTTTCTTATGGGCGAACGTGTAGCTACTTTTGAAAAAAACTTAGCCCAGTTCAACAATTCAAAACACGTTATTGGTGTGGCAAACGGATTAGATGCGCTTCGATTAATTCTAAAAGCCTACATCGATTTAGGAGTAATGGCAGAAGGCGACGAAGTGATTGTTCCTGCTAATACCTATATTGCTTCACTTTTAGCTATTTCGGATAATCGATTGCAACCCGTTTTGGTCGAACCAAATGAAAAGAGTTTTAATTTAGATATTGACTTAATCGAAAAACATATTACACCAAGAACGAAAGCCATAATGATTGTTCATCTTTATGGTCAAGTGTGTTGGAATGAAAAGTTGGTAGCAATAGCAAAAAAACACCATCTTAAGATCATTGAAGATAACGCACAAGCTATTGGCGCGGAATGGAATGGAATAAAAACGGGTAATCTTGGCGATGCGGCTGGGTTTAGTTTTTATCCCGGAAAAAACCTTGGAGCACTGGGTGACTCAGGTGCCGTTAGTACAAATGATGACGTACTAGCTTCACAGATAAGAGCTCTAGGAAATTATGGTAGCAAACAAAAATATGTTAACGAATATCAAGGATTAAACAGTAGATTGGATGAAATTCAAGCTGCATTTTTGGATGTAAAACTGCGTTATATTGACGCTGAAAATCAATACCGACGAACCGTTGCTGCACGCTATCTTTTGGAAATTAATAATCCATTAATTCAACTACCTTTTCCAGTTTCAGCTCAATTTTCAGTTTCCGAAAATAAGGAACATGTATGGCATTTGTTTGTCATTCGCTGTAAGCAAAGAGAAAAGTTACAAAATTATTTGGCTGAACATGGTATTCAAACTTTAATACATTATCCTATTCCTCCGAATAAACAATTGGCATACAAAGAATTGAATACTTTCGATTACCCGTTAACGAATACTATCCATGAAGAAGTAGTCAGCTTGCCTATAAGTCCGGTGATGACTCACGAAGAAGTGACTAGAGTAATCGAAGCACTAAATTTATTTTCGCTTTAGTGGCAGAAAACAAAACATCGTATGGTTCTATAATGAAAGCTACTTCCATTTTTGGAGGTGTTCAGGTTTTTAACATTTTGGTTACTTTAATCAGAGGAAAATTTGTAGCTATTCTTATCGGCACCGCTGGTATGGGCTTGAACGGACTTTTATTGTCGGGCCTAACTCTTATTAGAACCATCACCTCATTGGGTGTACCTGAAAGTGCTGTAAAAAATATTGCTGCAGCCCATAATTCAGATGACCCTACAAAAATTAGGACTATTTATCAAGTTTTTAGGAGACTTATTTGGTTTACAGCATTTTTAGGTGTGCTAGCCACGGTTGTTTTTTCACCCTTATTAAGCAAGTTTGCTTTTAAAAATTATGAGCATACTACTTCGTTTCTTTGGTTATCTGTCACGTTTGTATTTGGTGCTTTATCTGGCGGTATTTATACCCTTTTGCGCGGGACAAGACAAATCAAGTATCTTGCTCAAGCCAATATTATTGGGAGTTTTACAGGCTTGGTGGTTGCCTTACCTATTTTTTATTTGTACGGTATCAATGGCGTAGTACCTGCCATCATTGTTACTGCTTTTGCTAATTATTTGGTTTCTCTTTATTTTACAAAAAAAATCAAATTTGAATCCATAGCGGTTAGCTGGCCTGAAACGTTGACTATAGGGAAACCAATAGTCCAGTTGGGTTTGAGCTTGACTTTGGTTAGTATTTTATCGGCTGCTGTGGCTTTTGCACTGAGTGCTTTTATTTCTGGAACGGGTTCACTGTCTGATGTTGGACTTTATAACGCAGGAAATACCATCGTTGGTGGTTATGTAGGTATGGTTTTTACTGCCATGTCTACTGATTATTTTCCGCGTTTAGCTGGCGTAATTCACGACGATAGTAAATGGAAACAATTGGTTAACGAGCAGGCTGAATTAGTATTGATTATATTAGGCATTGTATTGATACTTTTACTAGCTACTTCACCTTTGTTAATTCGATTACTTTTGAGCAAAGAATTTTTAGCGTCAAACGATTATATAACTTGGGCTGTTCTCGCTATTCCATTAAAAGGATTGGTTTGGGTACTGAATTATATTGTGTTAGCCAAAGGAAATAACAAACTTTTTTTGACTATTGAAATCACTGCTAATATCATTGTGCTTTCCTTTAATATTCTTTTTTATCATTTGCTAGGATTGAAAGGCTTGGGAATATCGTTAAGTATTAGTTATCTTATTTCTATTATTGGTTTGTTTTTAATACTCCGTTCAAAATATCAATTCTGGTTTTCAAAAAATGTTTTGCAGTTGCTTTTAGTCAATATGTTATTGATGGTACTTTGTCTTTTTTGTAGTCATTATTTTATTTTTCCTTATAATTATATTACGCAGGTTGTACTTGTCATGGTAACCCTTGTTTTTAATGCTAACCAATTGAATAAACGTATAGCTTTCGCCAACCTTGTAGAAAAATTTAAAGATAAATTTAAAAAGTAATCCTAAAATTTTGCAATTAGTTTCTGTTTCCATTTTAACCTATAATTCTGCTTTGTTTATAGAAGAAACACTAGAAAGTGTGTATAACCAAACGTATGCGAATATAGAGTTAATTGTTTCTGATGATTGTTCTAAAGATAACACTGTGGCTCTTATTACCAAGTGGTGCGAACAAGAAAGAGTAAAAAAACGTTTTACCGATGTAAAGATTATTACCGTGCCTAAAAACACTGGAATTTCAGCAAACTATAATCGAGCTCTGAATGCTGTTACAGGACAGTGGATAAAATTTTGTTCTGGCGATGATGCCTTACGAGAGACTTGTTTAGAAAAAAACATGGCTTATGTTATAAAAAATAGTGAGGTTAAAGTTCTATTTTCCTACTGTAGAATGTATGTAGATTATTTTACAGAAGACTGTTTTTTGAGGCTTAATCCTGGGCGTTTTCCTAGCAAAATTATCAATGATACTATTGATGCTGCTGGTCAATACAAACTACTTTTGGTGTCAAATAAAATTCCGTTCACACCATCGGTATTTATAAATACAGCAATACATAAAAAGTTCGGAATTATTAGAGATGATTTACTTTTTTCCGAAGATTATCAGCTATGGTTAGGCTTTACAAAAAATAATATCAAGCTTCACTTCATGGAGGAAGAGACTATGAATTATAGAGTTCATGATGAGTCTGTAAGTAAGCAAAAAACAGATTATATTGTAAATCCTATATATTTTAAAACTGAGCCGAGTATTAAAGCTTTATCATATCCTAATTTACCATGGGATTTACGCTGCGCCAAAATATACTATTGGTATGTTTGTCACCTTTTTAAGATTGATTTCTTGAATAAAAAAAATAAGTTTACTTTATTTCTTTTCTATTTTATTACCAAGCTTATCAATCCTTTTCATTATATTATATACTTCAAGTCGAGATACTTAACACAGTATAAGAACAATTTATTTTATAAGTATGATTAACTTAATTACAAGAATTTACAATAAAGTTTTGAAGATTATTTTCCAATTTTTGAATAGGTTTTTAATTTATTTCAAAATACATCCTAAAGTTTTAGACTCGCATGCCTCTTTACAAGTGATAATTGATAAAAAAATGTCAGTGTCTAGATTTGGTAACGGGGAATTGGATATCATTTTAGGACAACACGAAGGATTCCAAAAATATGATAAACGCTTAAAAGAACGATTAGTAGAAGTTTTAAAATCGGATACTAAAAATTTGGCTGTTTCAATTCCTGATGTTTTTCACGATCATTCTCGATTGAACGATAGAGCTAGTAAATATTGGACAAGACAAGTTGCTCATTATTTGTATCACTGGAACAAATTTACTATTAAAGATAAATTATATTATGACTCGTTAATGACGCGATTTTATATGGATCTTTCGGATAAAGTGGAGTTTCCAAAAAAATCGTTGCAGCTTTTTAAAATGTTATGGAATGATAGAGATATTCTAATTGTTGAAGGTAAAGGTACTAGACTAGGTTATGGCAATGATTTGTTTGACAATTGTAAATCTATTGAAAGAATTTTGTGTCCTGCTGAAAACGCTTTTTCTAGATATGATGAAATTTTAGTAACAACAAAAAAATATGCAGCAGATAAATTAATTCTGATTGCACTTGGTGCTACTGCATCTGTACTTGCTTACGATTTATCGAATGGTAATTTTCAAGCTATAGATATTGGTCACCTTGATATTGAATATGAATGGTACAAAATGGGTGCAACAAAAAAACAAGCTGTTCCTAATAAATATGTTGATGAAGCAAATCATAGAAAAGTAGAAGAACTTCTTGACGAAACGTATTTGAAACAAATTATTTTTAAACTTTAAGTGTCAATTACTACTAGATCATTTGATACATAAACAACAACATTTATTTCATAAAAATGAGCTTCTTATGAAAGTCGGTTTATACTTTCTAGAGACTTGGTTTTACTATAATTATCGATGCCAATTCAATAAAAAAGTAAATTAGTCAATACTTTACCAAATCAAAAATTAAAACAATTACAAGAAATATCAACAGCTTTTTTGATACAAAATTTAAAAAAATAAAATCGTGAAACTATTAGATTGCACTCTTCGTGATGGTGGCTATTACACCAACTGGGATTTTGATAAGGAATTAGTTAAAACCTATTTCGACTCCTTTAATCAACTTCCTGTAGACTATCTTGAAATAGGCTATCGTTCTAATCCAATGAAAGGCTATCTAGGAGAATACTTCTATTGTCCAGACTATGTTTTGCAGCAAGTAAAAGCCACTTCCAATAAAAAATTAGTAATCATCTTAAATGAAAAAGATGTAAAAGTAACCGATTTGTTTCAGCTACTTTCACCGTGTGTGGGCATCATTGATATGGTACGAATAGCCATTGATCCACAGCATCTTTCACGAGGAATTTTATTAGCAGAAGGAATAAAAAAAATGGGTTTTGAAGTTGGCTTTAACGTAATGTATATGTCAACGTGGGCAAGTCAAAAAGAATTCTTAAACGAAATAGCACTAATTAATGGTATTGCCGATTTTTTTTATATGGTCGACTCCTTTGGTGGTGTTTATCCAGAAGATGTAAAGAATATCTATGCACTTGTTCGTTCAAAAACAGATGTAAAAATTGGGTTTCATGGTCATAATAATATGGAACTTGGCTTAATAAATACCTTGACTGCTATAGAATGTGGTGCTGATATCGTTGATGTTACGGTTACAGGAATGGGAAGAGGCGCAGGAAATTTAAAAACAGAATTATTACTTACTGCTTTGAACGCAAAAGGAAAACTTGATTTTGATTTTAATCCATTATCCAAAGTAGTTGATGCCTTTACAAAATTACAAGAACAACATCAATGGGGAACTAATTTACCTTATATGTTTTCTGGAGCCAATTCTTTACCACAAAAGGATGTAATGGAATGGGTTGGAAAACGTTATTATTCCTTCAATAGCATTATTAGAGCATTAAATAATCAGTCCAAAGGGATTGAAGACAACTACAGATTACCTAATTATAATTTTTCAAGCCAAACGAACGATACAGTAATCATTATCGGTGGTGGACCAACGGTAGTAAACCAGGCAGAAGCTATCAATAATTTTTTAAGCAAAAACAAAAAATACACCATCATCTATGCTAGTTCAAAAAATGCGTCGTCGATAAACACTTCGTCGCAAGAGCATTTTTACTGTCTAGTTGGTAATGAAGGAAATCGTTTGGAGGATGTTTTTCAAGGAAAATTTGAAGGTGGAAAATGTATTTTGCCACCATTCCCAAGAAAAATGGGTACATATATTCCTGAGTCCTTTCAAGAAAATGCTTTTGAATTGACAGCCATTGATTTTACAGATAATTTTCAAGACTCACATACTGCTTTAGCTATACAAACGGCTATCAACCTAGGTGCTTCAAAAGCCTATTTCCTTGGTTATGACGGCTACAGTGGTAGTAGTATTTCACAAAAAGAACAAGAGTTATTTTTAGAAAACCAATACCTTTTTGATAAAGCCTTATCCAAAGGGTTGCAATGTATTAGCTTGACTCCTACATCTTATGGCAATTTACAACAAGAATCTATCTTTTCTTTAGTTTAATATTTTTTATATGAATTATATTGTTGTTATTCCTGCACGACTAGCATCAACCCGATTGCCCGAAAAACCTCTTATAGATATTAAAGGAAAATCGTTGATACAGCGAACCTATGAACAATGTAGTAAAGCAGTTTCAGCCGATAAAATTTGGATTGCCACTGATTCTGAAAAAATCAAAATTCACTGCGAAAGATTGGGAATGAATGTCATTATGACGTCAGACCAATGTTTGACAGGAACCGATAGAGTAGCAGAGGTTGCAAAAAAAATAGAAGCTGATTATTACATCAATGTACAAGGTGATGAACCCGTAATAAACCCAAATGATATCAAAAAAGCAATTCAAGCTATTTCAGACTTTCCCAATGAAATCATTAATGGCTACACTGCGATTGACACAAAAGAAGATTATTATAGTTTAACTATTCCAAAAGTAGTTTTTAAACCTAACGGTGAGTTACTATACATGTCAAGAGCTGGAATTCCTGGAAATAAAAAGGGCGAATTCGTTACATCATGGCGACAAGTATGTATTTATGTTTTCCCAAAAAATAGTCTACAAGCCTTTACCAGCGTTACTACAAAAACACCTTTAGAAGAGCAGGAAGATATTGAAATACTCCGTTTTCTTGAACTCAATCACAAAGTAAGAATGATTGAAATGTCTTGCGATTCTATTGCAGTTGATACGCCTGAAGATGTTGTTAAAGTAATCAATAGATTAAATCAAGGACACAATGAATAAAGAATATATATTGGTAACTGGCGCCGCTGGATTTGTTGGTTCAGCAGTGGCAAATAGATTAAATTCTCTAGGTTTTAACACCATTACCATAGATAACCTTTCCACAGGAGAAAAAGAGGTAATTCCTAGTGAAACACTTTTTATTGAAGGTAATTTGGGCGAACAGAACACTATTAATAAGCTAAATGACTATACAATTAGTGCTATTTTTCATATTGCTGGACAAAGCTCGGGTGAGATTAGTTTTGAAAATCCTTCTTATGATTTACAATCCAATACAGAGTCCACATTATTATTGCTGAAGTTTGCTCAAGAAAATAAAATCAAACATTTTATTTATGCCAGTACCATGTCGGTATACGGAAATCAATCGGTTTTGCCAGTAGTGGAAACAACCAATCCAAATCCGTCGTCTTTTTATGCTTGTGGAAAACTTGCTAGTGAAAATTACTTAAAAATTTATACCACTTTGGGCATCAATGTAGTTTGTTTGCGGTTATTCAATATTTACGGACCAGGACAAAATATGAAAAACTTGAAACAAGGAATGTTAAGTATTTATTTGGCTCAAGCACTTAATGATAGTAAAATAGTAGTCAAAGGAAGTGTAGACCGATTTAGAGATTTTGTTTATATAGATGATGTTGTAGAGGCATTTTTAAAAGCCTATAAATATTCAGAAACAAATTCTTTTGGCACTTTTAATATTTGCACTAATAAGCCACGTTATGTTTATGAACTACTAGATAATATAAAAAAGAATTGTGATAATCTCATTGATATAGAAATAATTGATGGAACTCCAGGTGATCAATTTGGTATTTTTGGTTCCAACTGGAAAGCAAAAAACGAATTGAAATGGGAACCCAAAGTCGATTTTGATGAAGGAGTTCAAAAAATGATTTCATGGGCTAAAAACAACATATGACTAAACTAAAGCAAGTTATTTTTTGGGATTTTGACGGTGTTTTAATGAATTCCAATCCCGTGAGAGATTTAGGGTTTCAGCGCGTGCTACAAGATTTCCCAGAAGAGCAAGTGGCACTTTTAATGGATTTTCATCAAAAGAATGGTGGTTTATCCCGTTATGTTAAATTCAGGTATTTTTTTGAAACCATTAGAAAAGAATCTTTGTCAGATGAAAAACTAAAACACTACACTGACCGTTTTTCAGAAATTATGCTTGGTTTATTGCTAGACCAAAGTTTATTGATTGATGAGACTGTAAATTTTGTAAAAAATAATGCGAATCATCTCAAAATGCACATTGTTTCGGGTTCTGATGGAAATGAATTAAGAACAATTTGCAAAGCATTACAACTAACAGACTTCTTTATTTCAATAAATGGTTCGCCAACGCCAAAAAAACAACTGGTACACGATATACTAACTCAATATAAGTACGACCCAAAAGACTGCTTTTTGATAGGAGATTCACACAATGACTATGAAGCAGCGGAAGTAAATGGTATTGATTTTTTTGGTTTTGGAAATTCAAAAATTGAAGCGTTGAGTACTTTTAAGTTTGCATTATAGTGAGTAGCAAAAATTCGATATCTATAAAAATTGAGCAATTTTACCAAGAAGTGTTTGCCCAACTTTTAGAAAAACATGGAAATTATTCATATAAAAACGTAGAATTATCAGAAATAGCTATTAAATTTTATCTTAACAAATGGATTAATAATACTTTGTTTTTTGATGAAATAACCGCTACAAAGACCGATGAACAATGGCAACATTTGACACATAAGTATGTTCAACTTTTTGAAAATAAAGTTCCGTTTACACAAAAAATACATTGTATAGTATTTGATTTGTTGCGTTATCTCCGCTATTTTTTTTCCAATTCAATAACGCATACTTCATCAGCCTATTATTTTTTTATCACCAATAAGAAATTTATCAATTATACCCAAGGAATTAGAAAAGAGCTAAATGATAAAGACATTCCCACAGGATTATTACTTTGGGAAAAAAGTCAATTAAATGATACGCTCACCTCAGTAGCCAATTTGCCTGAGGTTGCTTTTCCTTATTTTTGGACCCCAAATTATTTCCAATTTAGAGATTACAATCATTTAGTTGACCGCGTTTTGGGATATCAAGCCTTGTTTCATGCTAAAAAAGTAATTTTGGTTGAAGGTTGCGTCCTTTCCGAGCATATTGTGGCTGCCGTTTGTAAATCAAAAAAAATACCTACTGTTTGTATTCAATGGGGATTTTTTGCAAAAACGGTCACACAAGCTGGCTGGCGAAATATGCCTTTTGATCGATTTATCACTTGGGGAACATTTTACACCAACCAATTTAAAAAGTATAACGAACTAGATGTTAGAGAAATAGGACATCCTACTTTAAAAGAAGAACAAGCAAGTACTAAAGAACGAGTAGTACTTTTTGCAGTTCAGAAAGTTATGGACAAACATATAACAGCACAAGATATTTTTAGTTTCATAAATTATGCTATCGAAATAGCCAAGAAATACGGTACTTTTAAAGTTGTCATTAGAAGTCACCCTGATTTTAAAATACCTCTTTCTTATAAAGAAGAACACAAAAATTTGGAAAATTTGGTATGGCATGATTATCAAGACTTTTCCCTTCAAAAATCATTAGAAATTGCAAAATACTGTGTAAGTATCTCATCCACTGTATCGTTGGAGTCGCTAGTTTTTGGATGTTATCCTCTTTTTATTACTTCTAATAACTTACCCTTGCAGTTACACACTATTTTTGATACCACGTCTGGTTTTACGCATGTTGTAGATTACAACAATTTTGAGAAAGTTCTACTAGAATTAGAACAAAAAGAGGTTCAAAATTATTTATCTGGATTGAAAAAAGAATTTTATTCTTCACTAGGAAACGAAGCCATGGAAAAAATAGCTATCGAAATACTTCAATAATGAAAGCCAAGTTACTAAGTATAATTATTCCTGCCTATAATGTTGCTGCTTATATCGAGCGATGCATCAGAAGTTTGGAAAATCAAGATATTTCACAAGAAGATTACGAAATTATTGTAGTGAATGATGGTTCGCCTGATGCTGTTAAGGAGGTTGTTGAACGTCTTCAAAAAGAGTTTCATAATATTATTTTAATCAATCAGGAAAACCAAGGTGTTTCTATGGCTAGAAATAACGGCATTGCGATAGCTACAGGAACCTATATTTTGCCCATTGACCCTGACGATTATGTTGTTCATAACAGTTTCAAGCAATTCGTAGCTTGTTTAGAAAAACAAGAAGTTGATGTGGTGTATCTTCCCTTTGAATTTTTTGACAAAAATGGGAAAAGCATTTGGAGAACTGATTTCAGCAAAAAAACAGGACAAATCTATTCAGGACTTGATGGCTATTTTGAACCTAGAGGTTTAAGTATGAAAGATCCTGACCGGTCATGGGCAATGTTATACAGAAAAACAGTATTAAATCAGTATTCTATCCTTTATCCGAAAAATGTTCCCTATCTTGAAGACGGATTATTTTTAGCAAAAGTGTTTAGTGTAGCCGAAAAAGTGATTTTTTGTAACGATAATTTTTATCAAAGGACAACTCGAGAAGGTTCAGCTACTAATTCTAAGCTGTTATATTCTGATAAAGCTATTAATGGATTTCTTTTAGCTATTGATGATATCAAGCAATTTGCAATACAAAATCAATTAAATCAAGAACAACAACTTTTAATCAATCATGTTGTAGCTAAGTTTGTGTTTTTACCTTTAACCGCATCATTAGTTTCTAGTAAGAAATCAAATTTTTTTAAAGTATATCACATTTTGAAAGAAAAAAAACTTGATAAATTGGATTTAGCAGGTTGCCGAGGAACTTATTTACTATATGGAAAAGCATACAATAAATCAATTATTCACTTTATAATTTCTTTTTATAGTATAAAATTAAAAAGAGATTTAAAAAGTAAATTTTCAAAACTTTTATCAAATAAATAAATGTTATTTAACTCGTTACAGTTTGCTGTTTTTTTACCTGTAGTTTTTATACTGTATTGGTTTGTTACACAAAAAAATCTAAAATTACAGAATGCGCTTTTGTTGATTTCCAGTTACTTTTTTTATGCCTGCTGGGATTGGCGTTTTATGTTTTTGCTACTATTTTCTACCGTTTTGGATTATTACACCGGTATTAAAATGCACGAAGCTACTAGCAAATTAAATAAAAAGTTTTGGTTTTGGTTAAGCATCGTAATAAACCTTGGTTTTCTTGGTGTTTTTAAGTATTATAATTTCTTCGCAGAATCTTTTCGTTCCCTTTTAACAGGTTTTGGACTAAGTGTTGATTTATGGACATTGAACGTGATTTTGCCTGTTGGGATTTCTTTTTACACTTTTCATGGGCTTTCCTATGTTATTGATATTTACAAAGATAGAATAAAACCTGAACGAAATTTCACTGAATATGCCGTATTTGTTAGTTTTTTTCCACTTTTAGTTGCTGGTCCAATAGAAAGAGCTACTCATTTACTTCCACAAATTAAGAAGGCACGAACATTTGATTATAGTAAAGCTGTAGATGGACTGCGACAAATACTTTGGGGATTGTTTAAAAAAATAGTTATCGCCGACCAATGCGCGGTCTATGTGAACCAAATATTTGGCGATGTTGAAAGTCAATCAGGTAGTACATTATTAATTGGTGCTTTATTGTTCACATTTCAAATTTATGGTGATTTTTCAGGATACTCTGATATTGCCTTAGGAACCGCAAGATTATTTGGAATTGAATTATTGAAAAACTTTTCTTTTCCTTATTTTTCAAGAGATATTGCCGAGTTTTGGCGCAGATGGCATATTTCTTTATCTACTTGGTTCCGAGATTATTTATACATTCCATTAGGCGGAAGTAAAGGTGGCATGTGGATGAAGATTAGAAATACATTTATTATTTTTTTAGTTAGCGGTTTTTGGCATGGAGCTAATTGGACATTTATAGCTTGGGGTTTTTTAAATGCACTTTATATAATGCCTTCTATCATTTTGAGTACGAATAGAAACAACCTCGAAATTGTAGCAAAAAACAGTTTGTTACCTTCCTTTAAAGATTTGATTTCTATTATTATAACGTTTTGTGCTACTGTTTTTGCATGGATTTTTTTCAGGTCTGAAAGTATAGCCATGGCATTAGTTTATATAAAAGAATTATTCTCTGCTTCAATACTTACTACTCCAACTATATTTCCTAAAATCAGTTTTATTTTTATTGGTATTATGCTCTGTGTAGAATGGATGGGACGACGAGAAGAATATGGTCTAAAAACGATAGGTTTTAAATGGCATCGATTTTTCAGATGGTTCATGTATGTTTTGCTAATTATTTGTTTGTTTCTTTTTGCAACTAAAGAACAAGAATTTATTTATTTCCAATTTTGATATGAAAAAATTCCTGATTAAACTCCTAGTTTTTGGTGTCGTCTTTTTTGCAGCAGATAAGCTATTTTATCCATTAGAAAATATATCGCCAACAAAAGAGGTAGACAAACGTCTAGAGTATCTTTTGCAAGGCAAAATAAATCAGGATATTTTAATTTTTGGTTCATCTCGTGGCGCACGAAACATTATGGCAGAGGAAATAGAGATTAGCACGGGACTATCTGCTTATAATTTATCTTATCCTGGTTCATCGATTGAGTTTCACGAGTTTTTAGTTAGAACGGCATTATCAAATAATAAAAAACCAAAACTTATTATTTTATGTGTCGATAATGCGATGACCTTTCTTCCTGCGCCTGCCTTAAATTTTCGTTTGGATCGACTGTATCCATTGGTCAAATATGATGCAATTGTAGATGAATTAATTTCTCGTGGAGAAAAAAATGAATACTTGTCGCAATTCTTTTATTTACACAAACTCAGTAAATCAAATTTCGATATCCAACAAAAAAAGTTTAATGCTAAAGATACAATTTCTAAACTTGGCTCCATGCCAATAAGTTTTTCTGACTCTAAGGAAAAGTGGAAGATTGATACACTTTCGGTATATGATCAGAAAAGGGAGGAGAAAGTTAAAGTAGTGGCTTTTGAAAAGATTATAGCTATGTGTCAAAAAAATAAAATTCCATTAGTGTTAGTGTCACCTCCATTGTATGATTATCAAAGAGATGACTTTTTTAAAATAGTTCAATCAAGAACACCCAAAAATGTTCATTATTATGTGTTTGACAAATCCAATCCTATTTACACCAACAAAGACTATTTTTTTGATAAAACACATTTAAAACGAAACGGTGCTGAACTATTTTCTAGAGAATTAGGTAAGTTTGTTTTTAAGAAACTAGAATTACAAAATGACTAAAAAAATACTAGTAGTTACCAACGGTTTTTATCCAGAAAATTCACCTCGTTCTTTTCGTGCCACAGAATTGGCTAAAGAATTAGCCCGTAAAGGACATCGGGTCACTGTAATTACTCATCCTAGACCAGGCGTTGCTACCTTTTGTAGTCAAAATGGTATTACATTCAAGAGTTTAGGAAATTTAACTTGGGCATCACCCAAAGTAAAAGGAGTAGGAGTGATTCGCTTGTTCACCCGAATTATCACCCGTTTTAGTCAGTTGCTTTTAGAATATCCAAAAATTCAATTGGTTTTTTTAGTTAAAAAAGCATTGAAAACGGAACGTGGATATGATGCATTGATTTCAGTAGCAGTGCCTTATCCCATTCATTGGGGTGTTGCAAGTATATGGTCAAAAAAAATTGCCAAAGTCTGGATAGCCGATTGTGGAGATCCTTATATGGGTCAAGAAAATGACAGTTTCAAACCACTATTTTATTTCGGTTGGGTCGAAAAATGGTTTTGTAAGAAAGTAGATTATCTGACTGTGCCTACCGAAAATTCAATCGGCGGTTATTATTCTCAATTTCATCCGAAAATAAAAGTAATACCGCAAGGTTTTCGTTTTGAAGATATCCAATTGTATCAAGGTGAAAAAGACAACTCTAAACTAGTTTTTGGATATGCTGGTATGTTTATTCCCGGACGACGTGATCCCTCTGAGTTTTTGCAGTTCTTAAATTCATTATCTTCTGCTATTCCGTTTGAATTTCACATTTACACGACTACGCCACAGTTTGTTCTGCCTTACATCAAGAATACTAGTCGAATTGTTTTAAAGGACTTGGTTCCCCGTGAAAAGCTGCTTTATGAATTATCGAAAATGAATTTTCTTGTGAATTTTGAAAATGTAGGCAACACACAAACACCAAGTAAGTTAATAGATTATTTGATTGTTGATAAACCTGTTTTAAGTATAAAGTATGGTCAGCTAAACGAGGCCGTGGTTGCTGCTTTTCTCAAAAATGATTACACTAGCCAGATGGTTCTTCCTGATAAAAACAACTATAGAATAGAAAATGTGGCAGCAAAGTTCGTTGCCTTAATCCCCTAGATGAAAAACGCATTTTTTTATTTTTTAGTTTTTCCCTTTTTCGGCTTGATACAAGCAATGAAAAATTACAAGCTACCTTGGGCTAAAAATATGGTGTGGTTGTTTGTGGTGTTTTATGGTTACACCATGTTTCGGCCAATGGGAATGGACAGTTACCGCTATGTGTTAAAATTAAAAGAGTTAACAGAAAGTCCACGAAGTTGGGACTCTTTCCTTTCCACTTTTTTTTCGGTAGATATTGACGGCAATGTCACTTTTGATATCTATCAACCGTTGATTACCAATTTTGTCTCACTTTTTACTGACAACGGGAATGTATTATTTGCCTTTTTTGGACTGGTTTATGGTTATTTTTATTCAAGGAATATTTGGTTAATACTCTCCGAAGTTAAAACAGCTACTTTACCTAAAGCTTTTTGGGCGTTATTTTTTTCTTTTGTTTCCATTATTGGATTTTGGGAACTCAACGGCGTTCGAATGTGGACGGCTGCGCATGTCTTATTTTATGGCGTTTATATCTTATTAATTAAAGAAAACAAAAGAGGCTTTATCTATATTTTACTGACACCGCTTATCCATTTTTCATTTGCTTTGCCAGTTGGACTATTTTTTGTTTATTATTTGGTCAAGTTACCTCATCGTATTTTCTATTATTTGTATGTGGCGAGTTTTTTTGTTAGTTCACTTAATGTAAGTACAGTAGGTGTTTTTCTTGAAAGTGTTCTTCCAGAAGTTTTACTCCCTAAAGCCAAGAGTTACACGGGAGAAGAGTTTTTAGAGGGATATGCTGTACAAAAAGAAGCGACCAACTGGTATGTACAATACTTTAGAGCCGTACTTAATTATTCTGTATTCTTTTTGTTCACTGTAATCCATTTTGGAAAACTCAGAACGTATCTGGAGAATAAGTATTTTGTCAATTTTATGAATTTTTCATTACTTTTTTTAGCTGTCGGAAATCTCTTGTCGTCGCTACCTTCTGGAGGTCGTTATTTACTAATTGCACAAATGTTTGGGTTAGCTGTTTTGTTGCTTTTTTATATTCAATATTCGTCTAGTTCTTTTCAAAAAGCTGTTTATTTTTGCAGTCCATTATTACTATTTTACATTATAGTGTGTCTTCGAAAAGCTTTTGATACTATATCTTTAATGAGCTTACTCACCAATCCGATTTTGTCTACCATAATCGATACACCTGTACCACTAATTGATTTAATTAAATAATTTTGAAAGACCAATTAACGATACTTAAATCTTACCTTAGTGCCGCTCGTGTCAATGCCAAGGGATTGTCTGTGAAACAAAAACTTGTTATCATAGAGTCCGATGATTGGGGCGCAATTCGTACACCTTCAAAGGAAATACTTGCGTATTTTGAAAAAAACAGCATCGATGTTTCCAAAAGTATTTACAAAAATGATGCTTTAGAATCGCAAACTGATTTAGAAATGCTTTTTAGTGTGCTTCAAAAGTATAAAGGTGGCGATGGTCAATCAGCCAAGTTTACGGCGAATGCTATCATGGCTAATCCTGATTTTAAGAAAATTAAAGAAAACGATTTTCAAAACTACTTTTGGGAACCGTTTTATACCACTTTTCAGCATTATCCTGAACATCAAAATAATTTATCTCTATGGAAAAAAGGAATGGATTTGGGTGTTTTTCAACCTCAATTTCATGGTAGAGAACATGTAAACATTATTCGTTGGATGAGTGCATTACGAGGAAATTCAGGACGTGTTAGAGAATTATTTGACTTTGGAACGACATTCTCTGGTGCTGGCGATTATAGTTTCATGGAGTCTTTTGATTGGGATGTTCCATCAGATATTGAAAAACATAAACAAATCATTAGTGAAGGATTACATATTTTTGAAGATACATTTGGGTTCAAATCAAAAACCTTCATTGCGCCATGTTATAACTGGGATTCTAGATTAGAACCTTTTTTAGCATCGATGGGAATACATTGGATACAAGGTTTGCGTCCTCAATTGCAACCCACAGGAAGTTTTGGAAACTATACGCCCATTCGTCATTGTTTTGGACAGGAAAACAATGGATTGCAATACAACATTAGAAACTGTTTTTTTGAACCTAGTATGTTACCCAGCAAAAATTGGGTAGACAGTTGCTTGGCTCAAATTCAAACCGCTTTTTTGTTATCTAAACCAGCAGTAATTTGTTCTCATCGAATTAATTTTATTGGTTTTATCAACGAAAAAAACAGAGAACGAGGGTTGAGAGACCTTGATAGTTTATTAAAAAAAATTATAAAAAAATGGCCCGATGTCATTTTTATTTCTACAGATCAATTAGATAGCTACGTATGATTAAAATAGGATTTACAGGCGATTTTTGTCCTTGGCTTCGTGTAGAACAGCAGTTTAAAGCCAATAATTGGAAACCTTTATTTGAATCGGTTCAGCCTTTTTTTACTCAAAATGATTTGAATATTCTTGATTTAGAATGTCCTTTAACCACGGCTAATGCTCCTATAGAAAAAACGGGTCCACATATTAAAGCAGCGCCAGAAACCGCTGAGATTCTACATCATTTGAATTGTAAAGTAGTTGCAACTGCTAATAATCATTTTAAAGATTACGGTTGGCAAGGTATGAAAGAAACCTACGATACCTTGAGTAAACACGGTATAAAATGGTTAGGTAGTGGCCAAAATTTTGAGGAAGCCTCAAAAATTTTTTATTGGCAAAAAGATGATTTAAACTTTGCTTTTATCAATGTAGCCGAAAATGAATGGAGTACAACCGATGACTCGTCGCCAGGTTGTCATTCCATGGATTTAGTTACTGTTTTTAATCAAATTCAAGAAGCAAAAAAGCAAGCTGATTTTGTTATTATTATTGCCCACGGCGGACACGAGCACTATGAATTGCCTAGTCCGAGGATGAAAAAATGGTATCGCTTTTTTGTCGATGCAGGAGCTACTGCTGTTATTGGTCACCATACTCATATTTTTTCAGGGTATGAAGTTTATAAAAATTCACCCATTTTTTACAGTTTAGGGAATTTTTGTTTTGATTGGAATGGCTTGCAAAATTTGCCTTGGAATAAAGGGATGATGGTAAGTTTACATTTTGAAAAAAATAAACCAGTTGCTTTTGATATTGCATATTTTACCCAAAATAATGCTAAATTGGGTTTGTATTTGTTGTTGAAAGAGGATAAAGAAATAGTCCAAAAAAAGGTAGAAGAGATAAACGCTATTATTCAAGATGATTTTTTATTAGAAAAAAAATTTAATGACTATATCGAAACTTGGAAACCCGTAATGAATACTTGGCTGCAACCTTATCGTGGCAATTATTTACCAGGATTATATAAAAAAGGATTATTACCGTCGCTACTTTCTAAAAGTAAAATTTTATTATATTCTAATTTGATGCGTTGCGAAGCACATCGCGATATTTTATTGGGTACACTAAAAAACAAAAAAAAATAATGTTTTTAGATTATATAAATCACGATTGCTACCGAGTCATTGGAAAAAAAATATCAATTCTTAATTTTTTCAAAGCCTACAGAAATCAAGGATTTCGATATTTATTCTTTTTAAGAGTTAGTTTTTTTTATAAAAAAAATCCCTTGTTGTATTTCATTTCTCGGATAATGATGCGTCATTATTCCTATAAATTTGGATTTCAGATACCTTCCAATACAATCATTGGAAAAGGTCTTTATTTTAGTCATTTTGGGACTGTAGTTATCAATGAAAACGCTATAATTGGTCAAAATTGTAATATAAATCATAATGTAACCATAGGCAGACAAAATAGAGGAGCGAAAAAAGGTTCACCTACTATTGGCAATTGTGTTTGGTTTGGAACTGGTAGTGTTGTTGTGGGAAAAATTTCTATAGGAAATAATGTTTTAATAGCCCCAAACTCCTATGTAAATTTTGATGTTCCATCAAATTCTATCGTGGTAGGAAATCCAGCAAAAATCATTGAAAATAAAAACGCTACCGAAGGATATATTAATCAACAACTTTTACAATAATATGTGCGGATTTACAGGATATCTTACTCTTGCTACCACTTTTGACACAACCACTAGCGTTATAAGAGATATGATTGCTATTCAAAAACATCGTGGACCAGATGATTCGGGAATTGTTGGAATAAACACAAGTAGTCAAGAGTATGAAGAAGTACATGCAAATGGAAGTGAAAATTTCACTTTACCTAAAAATTTGATTTTTGGATTTAACAGGTTAAGCATTTTAGATTTATCACCCAATGGTCATCAGCCGATGATTTCTCCCGACAAAAAAATAGTATTAATGATGAACGGTGAGGTGTATAATGCTTTTGATTTCAAGGATGAGTTATTGCAAAAAGGTCATTCGTTTAAAAGCACTTCTGATACTGAGATAGTACTGCATTTGTACATGGAGTATGGTATGGAAAAAATGATTAAAATGCTCAATGGGATGTTTGCCATTGCTATTTATGATTTTGAATTAGACACATTATTTCTCGCTCGTGATCGATTTGGAATAAAACCTTTATATATTCTAAAAGAAGATAATCGAATTGCTTTTGCCTCAGAAATGAAGAGTTTTAAGCCGTTACCTAATTTTAGATTTGAACCCGATTTTAGTCGAATTGACGAATTTCTGCTATTCAGAAATCTAATCAACACTACTTTATTTAAAAACATAAGCAATTGTACACCAGGAACTTTCTTATCTATTAAAGGAGGAACTATTGAGACCACTGTTTTCTACGATATTAATAACGAAGGAAGTAGTACTATTTTAGCTAAAGACTCGCAAGAAATGTTAGCCCAAGCACTTCAGAAAAGTGTCAATTCACAAATGATTAGCGACGTGAAATTGGGTTGTCAATTATCTGGAGGAGTTGACTCTTCGCTTGTAACCTATTTTGCAGCTGAAAAAGTAGGTAAAGGAAATTTAGAAACTGTTTCGATTACTTTTAACGATCCTAAGTTTTCAGAGGAAAAATATATCAATTATGTAGCCGAAAAATTATCACTCAAAGCTCATAAATATGAAATGGATGCTCAATACTATTTTGAAGTTTTAGAAAAAGCCATTTGGCACTTTGAACATCCTTTGAATCATCCTAATACCATTGGCATCTATCTTTTAAGTCAGCAAGCAAAGAAACACGTTACTGTGTTATTAAGCGGTGAAGGTGCTGACGAGTCGTTAGCTGGATATAGTCGTTTTATAAGAGCAAAGGAAAATAAAATTTTCAGTAAATTATTCTTCAGTGGTTTAAAAAAAAATAAACGGTCTATAGTTGATTATTTGATTTATGCTTTTAATCCAGATAAAAAAATGATCATGGAAACCGCTTTTGGAAGTATAGACACCTCAAAATCTTTAAAACCCGATTTCAATCTTGCCAATGCTATTAAGGAAAGAATCAAAACTATAAAGCGATTGAGCGGTGACACTAATTTGCGCCAACGCAAATATGAATTGTTAACCTATCTTCCTGATTTATTGATGCGACAAGACAAAATGTCGATGGCACATTCTATAGAAAACCGTGTTCCTTTTCTAGATAACGAAATGGTATCTATGTCATTAACCATTCCTTCTGATGCTTTATTAGCACCATTTAAAAATAAAATGCAGGCAAAAAAAGTACTTAAAAACATTTGTGCCACTAAGTTTGGAGACGATTTTGCATTTAGAAACAAACAAGGATTTGGAATTCCATTGCGAGAATTTATGACTACCAAAGTATTTCAAGAAAAATGGGAACGCACTATTGAACCTGGCTTACGAAAAAGAGATTTATTTGAATTGAATGAACTTTCGGTTGCAGTAAAAAACATAAAAAAAGCCTCGCCTGAACAATTAGATACCATTTGGTTGTTATTAGGGTTTGAAACTTGGGCGCAACAGTATTTAGATTAAGATGATAGCAATACATAATGAAAAAAGGACAACATCTTTTCAATATCGTTGGATAGATTATTGTGAAAAAAATAAAATAGTTTACAAATTAGTTGATGTTTATGCTACTGATATTATTCAACAATTAGAGGGTTGTTCTTGCTTAATGTGGCATTTTTATCAAGCAGATGCCAAAGATTTTGTGATGGCAAAACCATTACTTTTTTCATTAGAACAAAGTGGTTTCAAGGTTTTTCCAAATTTTAATACGGCTTGGCATTTTGATGATAAAGTAGGTCAAAAATACCTTTTAGAAGCACTCAACATTGCTCTTGTTCCGACGTGGGTTTTTTATGATGCCAATTCGGCACTACAATGGGTTGATCAAACTAAATTTCCAAAAGTGTTTAAACTTCGTGGTGGCGCAGGTTCACAAAACGTGCAATTAGTTCACACACCATCTCAGGCAAAAAAATTGGTACGAAAAGCTTTTGGTAGCGGTTTCTCGCCTTATGAAAGTGTTGGCGGATTGAAAGAAAGGATAAGACGTTGGCGATTGGGTAAAACTCATTTTAAAGATGTTGTAAAAGGTATCGTTCGGCTTTTTATTCCACCGCGCTATGCTCAAGTTATGGGAAATGAAATGGAATATATTTATTTCCAAGAGTTCATTCCCAATAATGACTCTGATACAAGGATTATTGTTATCGACGGAAAAGCCTTTGCCTTAAAACGCATGGTCCGACAAAATGATTTCAGAGCTTCAGGAAGTGGCCATTTCAGATATGAAAGAGAAGAGTTTGATGAACGATGTGTTCGACTTTCTTTTGATTATACTAAAAAATTAAATGCTCAATGTGTTGCTTATGATTATATTTTTGATGAAAACAATACGCCGCTGCTTGTAGAAATAAGCTACGGTTTTGCCAACAAAGTTTATAATCCTTGCACAGGGTTTTGGGATGAGGAATTAAATTGGCATGAAGGTTCCTTCAATCCCTATGGTTGGATGGTTGAATTAATGTTAAAATCATAAAGTTTACTACAATGATTGTATGTTTTCCACATAAACCAGGAAAAGGCGGACCAGGAAGTTTTCAAACTCGTTTTGAAAAAGCATTGCTAAAAAGAGATATAGCAATTTGCTATGCCGCTACAAGTGTCAAAAAACCTGATGTACTTTTTATCGTTGGTGGAACAAAAAAAATAGGTTGGCTTTTACAAATGAAGATAAAAGGAGTTCCCATTATTTATCGATTGGATGGCATAAACTGGCTGCATAAAATGAAGTCTTATGGTGTGAAAAAATACCTCGTTGATGAATACAGAAATATAAATAGTAAATTAATTCATGCATTTATTGCGAACTCCATCATATATCAAAGTGAATTTGTAAAAAACTGGTGGAATAGCGCTGGACTAAGAAAAGTTACTCAATTCAATTGCATACATAATGGTGTTGATTTAAACGAGTTTAATGCCGAAAATCAATTACCTGAAAGTAGCCATAGAGTAGTAATTCTTGAAGGAACTATAGATTATACGCCTTATGCTATAGATTTAATAAATAAGGTAGCATTTTCTTTGCCAAATAACTTTACTATCGACCTATATGGTAGTTTTGAAAATCTTAAAAACAAACAAAAAATAGATAAAAAGATAAACTATCATGGTTCAATACCTAGAGAAAATGTACCATCAGCTTTAAAAAACGCTATTTATTTGTCATTAGATATCAATGCCGCCTGTCCAAACACCGTTGCCGAAGCCTTAGCATCAGGTTCACCAGTTGTAGGTTTTGACACTGGTGCATTAAAGGAATTAGTTACAAACGATTCTGGAATAATTGTAGATTATGGTGGAAATCCATGGAAATTAGACACTCCAGATTACCAAGGATTAATAGATGCAGTAATTAAGATATCAACTAATTACAATTTTTATGCAGCCAATGCCCGAAAACTTGCGGTGGAACGCTACAACATAGATACTATTGTAAATCAATATATCAACATAATTTTAGAAGAAATTAAAAAGAAAAAAAGAAATTAGTAACCGCACATGATGTCTTCTACTACCTGTTTTATTCTCAATTATGCACCACATTATCGGAAAACAATTTTTGAGCGATTGACTAAAGAGGCAAGTTGTGCTATTTATTGTGGTAACAAAATTAGAGTTGATATCAAAAAAATTGATTTTGACGTTATTGATTTTTCAATTAAAGAGTTACAAACAATTTGGTTTTTCAATCGAATTGCGTGGATGAAAGGACAAATAGGTTTATTGTTTTCAAAAAAATATTCTACTTATGTGTTAACAGGTCAACCCTTCTTTCTTAGTGATACTATTTTTATTTTACTTAGTTTGTTTACCAAAAAAAAGGTACTTATCTGGAATCATGGACCCAATGGTAGAGAAACTTTTTTAAAAAAATTATACTATAAAGTTTTTTTCTCTACGCTTGATGGTGCTTTTATCTATTCTGATTGGTCAAAAAAAATACTACTTCAAAATTATACTATAAATCCAAACAGTTTGCACGTTATCTATAATTCACTCGATTATGAAAATCATGTAGCGATGAGGTCAGAAGCAGTAGACAGTGATTACTACCAGAAAAAAAAGTTTTTTAAAAACAGTTCATTACCCATTCTAATTTTCATTGGACGATTGACAAAAATTAAACGAATTGATTTGGTAATAGAAACGGTAAAACAACTCAACAATCAGGGTTTACATTTAAACTTAATGATTATTGGCGATGGACCTGAACGTAATGCACTTATGGAAAAAGCTAATGATAACAATTCGTTTATTCATTTTTATGGAAGCTGTTATGACGAACTTGAAAATGCAAAATTACTTGCCAACGCCGATTTGTGTGTTTCTCCGGGAAATGTTGGACTAACAGGAATTCATGCCATGAGTTTTGGCACACCTGTTTGTACTCATGATGATTTTACCAATCAAATGCCCGAAGTAGGTGCTGTTGAGGAGTCAAAAACAGGAACTTTTTACAGTTTGAAAGAGAATAATTTAGGTCAAGTGATTACAAATTGGTTTACCAATGTAAAGGATAGAAAAGAAATTAGAAATCATTGTTATCAAAAAATTGATACCTTTTATAATCCCAACTATCAAATAAAAGTATTTAAAGAAGTTTTAAATAAGTAATAATAATTGCTTACTACTTTGAAGTAAGGTCTTTGATTTAAATTATATTTGCAACCCATTGAAAAATTTTAGTTTCTCAAAAAAAAACACTTAAAATAAATGAAAATAATAGTTACTGGAGGTGCTGGATTTATTGGTTCTGCTGTGGTGCCAAAACTGCAACAAGAGGGATACGAAGTATTTGTATATGATAATTTGAGTTTTGGAAATAGAACTTTTATTTCAGTTGACGATGATCACTTTATTCTAGGTGATATTAGAGATGCTAAAAAAGTTGATGAAACCATTGCTACTATAAATCCCGATGTTATTATTCATTTGGCAGCCATTCATTTTATTCCTTATTGCAACGAACACCCTTTTGAAGCGTCTGATATCAACATCAGAGGAACAATGAATATTTTAGATTCTGCTAAAAAAGTTAGTAATTTAACCAAAGTGTTTTTTGCCTCGACTGCAGCGGTTTATCCCATTTCTGATAACGCTGTTTCAGAAACTGATGAGCTTAGACCTTTAGATATATATGGACTAAGTAAATTAGCTGGCGAACAACTTATGGAGAAATTTTATCTCGAAACAAAAATCGATACGATTTGTTGCCGATTTTTTAATGCTTTTGGACCTAATGAAACCAATCCGCATTTAATTCCAGAAATTGAAAGACAATTGCGTGAAGGACATCGTACTATAGCTCTAGGAAATTTAACACCTAAGCGCGATTTTATTCACACGCATGACATGGCAAACGCCGTTTCGGCTATAATTAATTTAAAAAACACAGGTTATGATACCTTTAACCTTGGAAGAGGAATAGAATATGCCGTAACCGAAATTGTAGACACTTTTGAAACATTGCTTAACGAAAAAATAACTATAAATATCGATCCTAACCGAACTAGAAAAGTCGAACGGATGCACTTGTTAGCCAATGTGAGTAAACTCAAACAAAAAACAGGTTGGGAACCTAAATGGACCATTACAGAAG
This sequence comes from Flavobacterium aureirubrum, assembly GCF_038739835.1. Classification (NCBI taxonomy): domain Bacteria; kingdom Pseudomonadati; phylum Bacteroidota; class Flavobacteriia; order Flavobacteriales; family Flavobacteriaceae; genus Flavobacterium; species Flavobacterium aureirubrum. The sequence goes on along the minus strand of NZ_JBCGDO010000004.1, from coordinate 159,924 downwards.
GAATAAAAGACTTAATCACTAATTGGAATTAATGGAAAGGCAAAGGAAACGAATAGGTATACTTTATCATTTTAGTCCAAAATGGATGGGTGGCGTTATTTATATTTTGAATATCGTCAAAGTGCTAAATTTTCTAAAAGATGAGGACAAACCCGAACTATTTCTTTTTTACAATTCCAATTTACAACGCTTTGTAGATGAATTGGATTATCCCTATTTGCATAAAATAGAAAGACCTTATCCTTCCGTTTACTCCACTTTCATCAAGTCGTTTTTATTGCAAAAAAATCTTTTTGTAGCTAATTTAATTTCAGAATATAAACTCAATACCATTTTCCCCTTACACGATTATCCTGTACAATCGAAAACAAACTGTAAACTGATATCTTGGTTTGCTGATTTACAACATTTACATTATCCTTCTTTTTTTTCTTATATAAAACGGTTCGAACGCTATTTAAGAGTGCAATTTATTTTAAGAAACACTAAGGATTTGGTAGTTTCTAGTTATGATGTAAAAAGTGATTTTTATCGGTTTTTTGACATACCAAATCATGTTAAGTTTCACGTATATCATTTTGTTTCCATAGTGGATAAGTTTCCTACTTATACAAAAGAACAAGTGTGTAAAGAATTCAATTTACCCGATAATTATTTTGTTATCAGTAATCAATTCCACAAACACAAAAATCATAAAGTAGCTTTCAAAGCTATTGCAAAATTAAAAAAACAAGGTCAAATAATTCACTTAGTACTAACAGGGAAATTACCAGAAGACTCAGGCTCGCAGTACATCAATGAATTAAAGAAAATTTTGGATGAAAACGAACTTCACAATCAAGTCACTTTTTTAGGGGTTATTCCAAGAGATATGCAATTGTCGGTAATGCGTCATGCTGATGCTATTTTACAGCCGAGTCTTTTTGAAGGATGGAGTACTGTTATTGAAGATGCTATTTCGTTGCAAAAACCTGTAATTTGTGCTAATTTATCGGTCAATGTGGAACAATTAAAAGAAAAAGGGACTTATTTCTCTGCTCACAATGCAACAGAACTAAGCGAAATATTAATAAGCAAAGATTTTTCAGCCATACCATCACCCATTTATGAAAGCTACGAGGAGCGAGTAACCAATGCAGCTCATGTTTTGTTGAAAATACTAACATAAAAAAACACACTTAAATAACTATATGAAAAAACTACTAGTAACAGGTTCATCAGGATTAATTGGCTCAGAAGTGTGCATACATTTTGCCCAATTGGGTTGGGAAATTCACGGAGTTGATAACAATCAGCGTGCGGTATTTTTTGGACCCAGTGGTGATACGCGATGGAATCAAAGTAGATTAGCATCAAAAATAAAAAACTTTGTACATCACGAAGTAGATATTAGAGACCGTCAAGGAATTATAGATTTAATTCAAAACGTTCAACCTGATGCTATAGTTCATACGGCAGCACAACCCAGCCACGACAGAGCAGCAGCCATTCCTTTTGAAGATTTTGATACTAATGCTGTTGGCACTTTTAATTTATTAGAAGCAACGCGTCGTTATCGAACAGATATTCCTTTTGTTCACATGTCAACAAACAAAGTGTATGGCGATGCACCCAATGAAATAGCAATGCAAGAACTAGAAACACGATGGGATTATGCAGATGCTACTTACGCGCATGGTATTCCAGAATCATTTAGAATTGATCAATGCAAACACTCTTTATTTGGTGCTTCAAAAGTTTCAGCTGATATATCGGTTCAAGAATACGGACGCTATTTTACTATGCCAAGTTGTGTATTGCGTGGTGGCTGTCTTACTGGTCCAAGTCATAGTGGAGTAGAATTACATGGTTTTTTAAGTTATTTAGTGAAATGTAATTTAGAGGAAAAAGAATATACTGTTTTTGGTTACAAAGGAAAACAAGTACGCGATAATATTCATTCTTATGATGTTGCTCGCTTTATTGAAGAGTTTATAAAAGCGCCACGAGTTGCTGAAGTTTACAATCTTGGCGGTGGAAAGGACAACACTTGTTCAATTTTGGAAGCCTTCGATATTATTTCTAAAATTAGTGGAAAACCAATGAAGTACAAATATGATGAGACCAATAGAATAGGTGATCATATTTGTTACTACAGCGATTTAAGAAAAATGAAAGAGCATTACCCAGATTGGGATATCACTAAATCACTGCAAACCACTTTTGAAGAAATTTATGACGCTTGGATACAAAGAGAAAATTAGAAATACAATGGCATGAATATTTGGTTAGTTTCTATATTTGAAAACACACCACTTGACGACAATCTAAACACGCGCTACAATAGTATTGCTAAAGAAGCTAGTAACCGTAATCACCAAGTTACATTCTGGTCTTCTACCTTTAGACATAATGTTAAAAAGCAGCGCATTCTCGCCAATAACGAAGTACTCATTAGTGAAAATATAAAAGTCAAATTTGTTGAAGCGAAGTCTTATTCAAACAATATTTCTTTTTCAAGAATGCTTTCCCATTTTAACTTGGGAAAAAAAATGATAAAAGCTTTTAACAATCAGCCTGAATTACCAGACGTTATTGTTATAGCATTTCCCCCAATTTCTACAGCTTTTGAAGTGGTTCAATGGGCAAAAAAGAAATCAATTCCAGCAATTATTGATATCATCGATCCTTGGCCGGATGTTTTTATTCAACACATGGCAGGAATAAAAAGAAGTATTGTTCATCTTGGTGTAACCCCATTACAAAGAAAAACAGCTATTGCATTCAGAAATTCTTCTGCTGTAATGGCCATTTCAAAACAGTATATCGATTGGGCAAAAAAATATACTACAGAACAAAAGAAATCGGCTTATTTTTATCCAGCAGTTCAATTTGAAGAGATAAAAAAGCAGCTAGAAGTTGCCAAAACAAAAAGAACAAAACAAAACGACATTCTAACAGTAATTTATGCGGGAAGTCTTGGTTTTTCTTATGATTTACCTACGATTTTGAAAGCAGCTGAAATACTTGAAAAAAAACAGCCTCAAATTCAATTTATAATTGCTGGTGATGGACCACAAAAAACAATTATAGAAGATTATCAATCCACACATAGCAATCTAAAATATCTTGGACGACTTTCAAAAGAAAAGTTAATGGAGGAATACTATGTTTCAGATATTGGTTTAACACAACATATAAAAGGAGCCACACAATCAGTTACTTATAAGTTGTTTGATTTGTTAGCTTGTGGTTTACCCATAATGAACTCCTTAGAAAGCGAAATGAAATCAATAATAGTAGACCATAAAGTTGGTTTTCACAATAATCCCAGCGATTTTGAACAATTGGCTAAAAATATCCTTAGATGTTATGAAGACAAAGCACTTTTAAGTGCAATGAAAGTCAATGCGCTTCAACTTACCGCTGAACAAGGTGACAGCAAAACGGTGTATGAAAATGCGTTACATTTTATTGAAGCACAAGTAGTCTAAATGATAAAAAAGTTGTTACAAATTATTTTTCAAAATCTTAAAAACAGCATTGGTTGGAAAACCAAAAGAAAAATAATTGTTTTTTCTGTTGATGATTATGGCAATGTTCGATTAAATTCTAAATCCTCAAGAACCAATATGGATAAAGCGGGAATGAAGGTGTATTCGCGTTTTGATGCCTTAGATACTTTAGAAACTAAGCAAGATTTAGAACAATTGTACCAAGTTTTAGATTCTGTAAAAGACGCAACCGGAAGGAATGCCGTATTTACTCCTTTTGCTTTGCCTTGTAACATCAATTTTGAAAAAGTAGCTGACAATGGTTTTCAAAAATATGAATATGAGTTATTACCCGAAACCTATTCAAAATTAGCCAAAGAACAACCAGAAGCTTATCTTGGTGCATGGGAAAAATGGCAAGAAGGTATTCAAAAAGGATTTTTAAAACCGCAATTTCATGGAAGGGAACACCTCAATTTAGCTATTTTTCAAGATAAATTAAAAAATGAAGACCAGCAGTTGCTGACTGCTTTACAAAACAAGTCGTATACTAGTATTTCAGATGACAAGTATCCCACGATGTCAAGTTTTGCCGCTTTTGATTTTTGGGAAGTTTCCGAAAATGAAAATTTAAAACCAATACTCATAGATGGTTTGACCCAGTTTGAAAAAGTTTTTGGATACCAAAGCAATTATTTTACACCACCTGGTTTTAGTATTCATCAGTCATTGTTTGCTACTTTAAAAGAAAATGGTATTGACTATATAGATTTAGCACTACTTAGAAAAGAACATCAAGGCGAAAACCGATTTAAAAAGTCATTTAATTATACAGGAAAATCAACCAAAGAAAAACTTACTATCATGGTTCGAAATGTGGTTTTTGAACCTACTGAAGACAGAGGAATTGATTGGGTGTCGTTTACCATGAAACAAATAGAAACGGCTTTTCGATGGGATAAACCTGCCATAATTAGCTCCCATCGTGTCAATTTTTGTGGTCATATTGAAGAAAGTAATAGAGAAAAAGGATTAAAAACATTACAAGAACTTCTTGAAGCTATTGTAAAAAAATGGCCAGATGTTGAGTTTATGTCTGCCGATGAATTAGGAACCTACATAACCAAAACTTCATGAAACGATTTCTATATCTAGCATATTATCTAAAACAAATGGATTGGAAAAAACTAGATTTGTTTCTAGACTATACAACCCAAAAAACTAGTCGTAACAAAATCAGTATTCTTTTTGAAGCCATTTTATCTGTTTTTAAATATAATATTTCTATTTTAGAATTTTTTCAATTTCGATTTTTTGAACAGTCACACTTGGATCGAAGCACGTGGGCAGGAACAGGATATATGTTTGAATATCAACTAAAAATGAACCCCAAAAGCGAAAGAACCATTTTAGACGACAAAACAAAGTTTTATAAAAAATACGGAAATTATTTTGTACACACTGTTGCCGATATTGAAGCACTCAAAAAAAACAACGATTTAGCCCAAAAATTAATCGATAACTCATCTGGAAAAATTGTTTTTAAAGTTGCCGATGGTAAATGTGGTATCGATGTTCAAATAGAAAATACTGAAAAGTTTATGCCCACAACTATGGTAGCGTTCATGGAAAAAAATTCGTTCGATTTAGTGGAAGAATTTATAACACAACATCCCGAATTAAGTAAGCTATCATCATCTGCCGTAAATACGGTTCGTATCTTTACCCAATTGGATAAAAACAATAAAGTTGACCTTTTAGGTTGTCGACTAAGAATATCGGTTAATTCTTCGGTAGATAATATGGCTGCAGGAAATATGGCTGCGGTTATTGATGAAACTACCGGAATTGTAACTGGAAAAGGTGTATATAGCGATATAACAAAACCAGATGAAGAAGTGCATCCTGTTACCGGAGTTGCTATAGTAGGGTTTCAAATTCCTTTTTGGAAGGAAACACTAGAAATGGTGAAAAAAGCTGCGTTACAATATCCACAAAATCGTTCTATTGGTTGGGATATAGTCATTACAGAAAATGGTCCCGGATTTATCGAAGGCAATCACGATTGGTGTAAATTATTATGGCAATTGCCAGCAAAAAAAGGATTAAAAGAACTGTTAAAACCTCATTTAAGTTAGTTATGTATCAATTGATTTTTAAGAGATTATTTGATATTTTAATTGCTATGGTTGTTTTACTTCTTGCGTTTCCTTTACTTTTACTTGCAGCACTCATTTTAATGTATCAAAATAAAGGAAAGGTATTTTTTTTTCAAGAACGACCTGGTTTGCATCAAAAAGCGTTTCGTATCATTAAATTTAAAACGATGACTGATGAAAAAGACAGTCAAGGAAAGCTTTTGCCCGATAATCAACGAATTACAAAAGCTGGAAAAATCATAAGGAAACTATCCATAGATGAATTACCTCAATTGATAAACGTTTTGAATGGCGACATGAGTTTAGTTGGACCAAGACCACTTTTGTTCAAATATATACCTTTGTATTCTGAAAATCAGTTGCGACGTCACAATGTTCGACCAGGAATAACTGGTTGGGCACAAGTAAACGGAAGAAATTCAATAAGTTGGACAAAAAAGTTTGAGTTAGATGTTTTTTATGTTGAAAATTTATCTTTTCTATTTGATATAAAAATACTTTGGAAAACTTTTATAAAAGTAGTAAAAACAGAAGGTGTCAATCAAAGTGATGCTCGACCCATGCAACCTTTTGATGGAACCAATTAAATTATACAATGGCAAATAAAAAACTAATCATCATTGGTGCCGGAAGTGTCGGCAAATTCATTGCATATAATAACTATAATTTTATAGAAAGCTATGAAATCATTGGTTTTTTAGACGATGATATTACTAAACACAATGCCATTATTTCGGGAATTCCTGTATTGGGATCGGTTGATAAGTTAATCGAATTTACTAACAGTGGAATTGCTGTAGTATTTGGTATTGCTTTCCCTAAAGTCAAAAAAACATTGTATGATAAATACAAGAATTTAGATTTTGAATTTCCTTCTTTAATTTCAAAAAACGCTTGGATTTCAAATGAAGTAACAATTGGTAAAGGCGCGATACTTTATCCAGGAATTTCGATAAATTATGAAACATTTATTGGTGATTTTGTGGTAATGAATATGAATTGTGCCATTGGTCACAATTGTGCTATTGGTTCCTTTTCGTCTTTTTCGCCTGGCGTAAACCTAGGTGGAAATACTAAGTTAGGTGAAGCTGTTGAAATGGGAATTGGCTCTTGTACTTTACAAGGAATTAGTATTGCTGATAGCAGCAAAATAGGTGGACAAGCCATGGTGACTAAAGATATAAAAGTAACGAGCACTGTAACAGGTATTCCAGCGAAATCAAGTACTTCATAATTTTGAGTAAAAGACTATTTGATTTACTATTTTCATCTGTTATCCTACTTTTTTTAATCGGATTTTTATTGGTTTTTTACATTCTGGCTAGTATACAATCTAAATCCAATGGGTTATATCTCCAGCAACGAATAGGTCAGTTTGGAAATCCATTTACTATTTTTAAGTTAAAATCAATGCATGACAAAAGCCAAAAAGTTACCCCTTTTGGCGCATGGATGCGAAAACATAAAATAGATGAACTTCCGCAGTTTTTTAATGTTTTAATAGGAAATATGAGTATCGTTGGACCTAGACCTGATGTGGCTGGCTATTATGATACTTTAGAAGGAGAAAACAGAAAAATTCTTCAACTAAAACCCGGAATTACTAGTGAAGCCTCACTAAAATATAAAGAGGAAGATGAACTTCTAGCTCGAAAAGAAAATCCAAAAGAATATAATGATACCATAATTTTCCCCGATAAAGTAAAGATGAATTTAGATTACTTTTACCGTCAATCTTTTTGGTTGGATATTACTATTATATGGCGAACAATACAGCATTTAAAATAACTAATTTTACAAATGAATAATTCAAAAATATGGCTTTCTTCGCCACACATGGGTGGAACGGAACAACAATTTGTGCAAGAAGCATTCAATACCAATTGGGTTGCGCCACTTGGACCAAATGTTTCAGGATTTGAAAAAGATTTAGAAAATTTCCTTGGAAATGAAGTTTTTGTAGCTGCCTTAAGTTCAGGCACTGCCGCTTTACATTTAGGATTACTATTGCTGGATGTAAAAGCAGGTGATGAGGTTATTTGTCAGAGTTTTACCTTCTCGGCCTCTGCCAATCCTATTGTATATCAAGGTGCCATTCCCATATTTGTAGATAGTGAACCTAGTACTTGGAACATTTGTCCAAAAGCTTTAGAAGAGGCAATTTTAGATAGAATTGCTAAAGGAAAAAAACCCAAAGCAATTATTGCAGTGCATTTATATGGAATGCCTTTTGATGTAGATGCTGTACTGGAAGTTGCCAATAAGTTTTCTATTCCTGTTTTAGAAGACAGTGCTGAGTCCTTAGGAAGTCATTTCAAAGGCAAAATGTGTGGTACTTTTGGAACCTTAGCCGCTTTATCATTTAATGGAAATAAAATAATTACGACTTCAAGTGGCGGCGCATTAGTTTCTTCTGAGGAAAAAGTGAAAGAAAAAGCCGTTTTTTTGGCTACTCAAGCGCGAGATGTAGCACCACATTATCAACACTCAGAAATAGGATACAATTATAGATTGAGCAATATTTCGGCAGGAATAGGCAGAGGTCAAATGCAAGTTTTAAATGACCATATTTTGAAACGCAGAGCGATGCATTCTTTTTACACTGATTATTTTCAAAAAATGGATGGAATAGCCGTTTTTAAAGAACCAAATGAGAATTATTATTCAAACCATTGGTTGTCTTGTATTATTTTTGATGTAAAAAAAATAAACAAAAGTCCAGACGAACTTAGACTATTTCTAGAAACCAAAAATATTGAAACACGCCCTTTATGGAAACCTATGCATTTACAACCTATCTTTAAAAAATACCCTTATTATGGAGGTTTTGTATGCGAAAATTTATTTGCAACAGGTTTATGTTTACCATCTGGATCCAACTTAACATATTTCGATAAAGAAAGAATTATAAATGCTTTTGATGAATTTTTTAAATAGGATGCTTTTATTGTTAATTTTATCTTAAATTTGTTTGTTAGATTATTCATTATGATAACATCAATACTTCAAACCTTCATAAAAAAAATATTTAATAATAGATTCCAAAACATTGGCTATCTTCCTCGTTGGATCATTTTTGTTATTGATATTTCAATAGTTTTGGTGGCAACATTGATTAATTATCTTATTATAGATAGTTTATCTGTATCATTTGAAAGTCCGCTTGATCGACCAATAAGTTCAATTATTGTAGCTTTTGTAAATGCTGGTTTTTTTGTTTTTTTTAGGACTTATGCAGGAATTATACGCCATTCTACATTTATTGACGGTGTAAAGTTGTTAATAGCAACATCATTTTCGTATCTCTTTTTGATGGTTGTTAATTTCAGTATATACTATTTTTATAGTACCAAATTATTTTTATCAACTGGGCTATTTATCACCTACGTCATATCGTTTTTGCTTCTTTTTTTATTCAGAATTTTAGTTAAAAATATTTTTGAAACTTATTTTCAGGCTATCAATAAAAATAATTTAATTAAAGCTGTTATTTATGGTTCTGATGCCAATGCTATTTCTGTTGCCAATGCTTTAAAAACGGAAAAACCAGCACGTTTTAAACTCACTGCTTTTATAGATAAATTTCAGCAAGTAAAAACATCTAAAAGTATTTTAGATTTACCAATCATCAACCAGACGAAAAGTGTTCATGTCATTATGCGAAGTGTTGGTGCTGAAGCATTAATAATTGCTGAAAAAAGCTTGACAAAAGAAGAAACAATAGCTTTAGTTGAAGAATGTCTTGAATATAATTTCAAAGTATTTACTGTGCCATTGATTACTGATTGGGAAGACCAAAAGCAAATTTCAAATCAATTAAAAAACTTTGATATTGAAGACCTTTTAGAACGCAAACCTATTGTATTAGACAATAAAAGAATTTCATCTCAAATAAACGGTAAAACGGTTTTAATTACTGGTGGCGCTGGTTCAATAGGTAGCGAAATCGTTCGGCAAATTCTGCAATATGAACCAAATCACTTAATTATTTTAGATCAAGCCGAGTCACCACTCCACAGTTTAAATCTCGAAATCGACACTTTGTCAAAATCAATAGAAATTAAAACGATTATTGCCGATATCCGCAATTATGAAATATTAGAAAGTGTATTCAAAAATTATGAGCCTAACTATGTTTATCATGCCGCTGCATACAAACATGTACCGTTGATGGAAGAAAATCCTGCTCAAGCAATATTTACCAATGTTTTGGGAACAAAAAATTTAGTCGATTTGTCTGGTAGATATGGAGTAGAAAAATTTGTTTTAATTTCTACCGATAAAGCTGTTAACCCAAGTAGTGTAATGGGCGCAAGCAAGCGAATAGCTGAAAAGTATGTCCAATCGTATAATTTCAAACTACAAAAAAAGTCAAATAGTTCTACAAAATTTATTACAACTCGTTTTGGAAATGTTTTAGGATCCAATGGTTCAGTAGTTCCTTTGTTTAGTCAGCAAATTCAGGAAGGTGGTCCTATAACTATAACTCATCCTGATATTATTAGGTATTTTATGACTATTCCGGAAGCGTGTCAGTTGGTTTTAGAAGCCGGCGCAATGGGAAATGGTGGTGAGATTTATATATTTGATATGGGGAAACCCGTTAAGATTATAGATTTAGCTAATAAAATGATCCGATTGGCAGGATTTATTCCTGATAAAGAAATAAAAATCAAGATTATTGGATTACGTCCGGGAGAAAAATTGTATGAAGAGTTGTTAAACGATACTGCGAAGACTTTGCCCACACACAATGAGAAAATTATGATAGGATTGGAGCAAGCAGAAAATTTTGAAATTTTAGAATTAGATATTGAAGAATTATTACAAACAGCAAAATTTTCATCCAACGATGATATCGTAGCCGTAATGAAAAAAATAATTCCTGAATTTAAAAGTATGAATTCAGTTTTTGAAACATTAGATACCTAAGTCATAATTTACTTCTACATTATACTATATTTGCAAAAAAAAACATTATGCCCATCACCTTTTCTTCGAAACTCTGTTTATTTTTGATTTTCTTTCTTTTTTTATCGTGTGCTTCAAGAAAAGATGTTGTTTATCTTCAGGATATTGAGAACACAAAAACAACAGCAAATGCTCTATCTTACGAACCAGTTTTAAAAAATGACGATTTATTAAGTATCATTGTCTCGGCCGACGATCCTGAAATTACTTACATGTTTAATATCCCACAAATACAAGGAAACTATCAAGTAGAGGAAACTCAATCAAATATTAGAACTTATCTTATAGATAGTTATGGTCAAATCGAATTTCCAGTTTTGGGTAAAATAACGTTAGCTGGTTTAACTAGAAAGCAAGCAGTTAATGAACTGACAGAAAAGGTAAGACCTTATATTAAAAACCCAACTATTAACATGCGTATCTTAAATTATAAGATTGCAGTTTTAGGTGAAGTTACAAGGCCGGGAACTTTCACGATGAAAAGTGAGCGAATAACCGTTTTTGAAGCTCTTGCCAACGCTGGAGATTTAACTATTTTCGGAAAAAGAGATAACATATTAATTATACGAGAAAATAATGGTACTAAGTCTTACAACAGAGTAGACATTACTAATTCTGATTTTATAAACTCAGACTTTTATTATCTAACTCAAAATGATGTAGTTATAGTGGAGCCTAATAAAACTAGGATTAATTCTTCTAAAATAGGTCCAGATGTGCAGGCTTTGTTAGGATTAGCTGGACTTGTTGTGTCATCATTATCATTAATAATTTTATTAACAAGATAGCATGAATGAAAATTTTACTCAAAATAGGTTTCAGGACGAAAGCATAAATTTTCGTGAACAAGTAGAAAGCTATCTAAAATATTGGCCCTATTTTTTATTTTCAGTTATCGTAACTTTATTTTTTGCATTTATATATTTGAGATATACGCAACCTCAATATAAAGCTGTCGCTACCATTTTAGTCAGAGATGACAGAAAAGGTAATTTTCAATCAGAAATGAGTTCATTCAATGATCTTGGATTGATGAACATTAAGAATAATGTTGATAATGAGATTGAAGTAATTAAATCGAGAAATATCGTAGAAACTGCTATCAAAAAACTTAATTACAACATTACATTTTTTGCTGAGGGAAGAGTTAAAACCCGAGAACTTTATGAAAACAACCCTATCGGAGTTTCATTTTTTGAAATAAAGGACAGTTTTTACACCAATCCACAAAGTTTTACCGTAGATTACAAAACAGACCAAACTTTTGAACTTAAAAACATGAATGGCACCGAATTAGGGACATTTCGATATGGAACAATTATAAGTTTGCCTTATTCTAAAATGGTCATCACAAAAAACACAATAAATCCCGGAGATGGTCTAGAAAAAGAATTTTCTATTCAGATGACCATTAATAGAATGGCGCAAGTAGTTCAAAGCTATAAAAACAGATTGTCGGTTTCACCCTTAAATAAAAATTCCAGCGTGGTAGAATTGGCGGTTGTAGATGCGGTTCCTGAAAAAGCGGAGGACTTTCTTAATGCCGTTATTGCAATTTATAATCAAGATGCCATCGATGATAAGAATTATATTTCAAAAAATACGCAGAAATTTATTGATGAACGGTTAAAATTTATTTCAGAAGAACTAGGCGATGTCGAAAAACTTGGTGAAACTTTTCTAAAGAGTAATCGATTAACTGATATTCAAAGCAATGCTGAATCATTTGTACAGAATTCCAATGAATTTCAGCAGGAATTAATTCAAACAGAGACACAGATTAAAGTAGTGAACTCGATGATTGAGTATTTAAATAATGCTCCAAAAGATGCGATTATACCCAATAATATTGTATCCTCCGATGGAAGTGCCTCAAATACTGGCGAATTAATAAGTCAGTATAATAGTTTTGTTATTCAAAAGAACAGAAACTTATCTAATGGTGGCACCGAAAAAAATGCAACTGTTGTCAATCTAAATAATAAGATTAACGACATGCGATTAAATATAACAGAAAATCTTAATCGTTTAAGTGCTACATTACAAATAAAAAGAGGTGATTTAGAAAAGCAAGAAAAATTTTTAAATAGCAAAATAACTAATATACCCAGTCAAGGTAGAGAGTTCAAAGTGATTGATAGACAACAAAAAATTAAAGAAACACTTTATCTTTATTTACTTCAAAAACGTGAAGAAATAGGTATCACACTTGCTGTTACTGCACCAAATGCTAAAATTATAGACACCGCTTTGGTGTCAAAATCTCCTGTTTCTCCCAAGAGAAATTTGGTTCAGATTTTTGCTCTTTTAGCTGGTTTGGGCATTCCTTTTATGGTTATTTTTATAAAAGATTTTATAGATACTAAGGTTAAAAGCAGACGCGATATAGAAAAAGTAGTAACTATTCCTTATTTGGGCGATATTCCGTCATCTGAAACTAGTGACAAGATTATTGAAGTTGATAGTCGTTCTAGCTCAGCGGAGGCAATTCGGATGATACGAACTAATCTTGATTTTGTAATTGGTGCAATTGATGAAACTAAGTGTAAAACTATTTTTATAACTTCATCGATACCAAAAGAAGGAAAAACTTTTGTATCAGTAAATCTTGCGGCAACCATAGCTTTGACTTCAAAAAAAGTACTCATCATTGGACTTGATGTTAGAAATCCGAAATTGAATAGCTATATCGACATTCCTGCAAAAGGATTAACTAATTATCTTGCCAAGAATGAACAAAACATCAATGATTATATTGTTAAATTAGACAATTATGATAATTTTTATGCACTACCGTCGGGAGTAATTCCACCTAATCCAGTAGAATTATTAAGCTCCAATAAAATACATGATTTGTTTGACGAATTAAAAAAAGAGTACGACTATATTATTGTTGATACGCCACCAGTTAGTTTGGTTACTGATACGTTACTGATTGCTAAAAACGCGGATGCTTTTGTTTATGTTATTCGAGCTAATTACCTAGATAAAAGAATGTTAGGTTTTATACAAGATTTATATCAAGAGAAAAAACTACCAAATTTGTCTGTTGTTTTAAACGATACCGACTTAAAGAAATCTTATGGTTATGCATATGGTTACGGCTATGGTTATGGCTATGGCTATGGATTGGAAGAAAATGTAAAACCAACATGGAAAGAAAAATTATTCGGCAAAAAATGAATTTTTTTCCATTAGTTGAATGAGTAGTTTTTGGTCATCGATTGCTATTTTTCTGTTAAAAGACTCTATATGTTTCTCGTGGTGAATATCGCTTCCCACAAAATTATAAACGTTATCTTTTATTAGTTTATTTGCCACTTTTGTCACCATTGGGCCATAATAGTTTACTGTTGACAGTAGATTCAGTTGAAAGTAACATCCAGATGATTTTAATTTATCATATTCTTTATAATTGTTATGATAGAATAAGTATCGTTCAGGATGTGCTAAAATCGGTTTGTAGCCTGCTAATTGAATTTCAAATATAATTTCATAAAGTTGCAAAGGTGGGTACAAATAAGACATTTCTACCAAAATATACTCTTGTTTTAATGTTAATAGTTTTTCGGTAGCCATTCTTTTCAAAAAATAGCTGTCAAGCATATATTCGGCAGCGCAACTGAAATTTCCCTGATTAATAGTATCTGGAATTGCATTTAAAGTTTGCGAAAATGTAGAAATAATTGAATTTTCAGTATTATCCCAAACATCTGTAATAATATGAGGTGTTGTAATTATTTTTTTTATTCCAATTTCTTTCATTTTAGAAATTAAAGAAATAGTTTCTTCAATATTTTTTGCACCGTCATCAATCCCAGGAAGCAAATGTGAATGAATATCAATATATTCGTGAGGAATACATTCAAGTAGTGATGGTTTAAATTTTGAAAAGAAAAACAATTTATAGTAAGTTTAATTAATTGTAAAGCTATCGTTTTTATCTAAATTAGTAGACATCTATCACTAAAAATTAGCATCTATTTTTTTAATTCACTAAAAATACAAGTATTTCAAACAATTTTTAAACCCAGTATACAACACTTTTGTTTTGATTACTTTTTTTGTCTTTGTAAAGTTCAGTTGTTACTATTTCCTGTTGAGTAGGCTTTCAATAATAAATAAAGTTTAGTGTAGCACACTATAAAATAATGAAATTAATTACTACTAAGCTACATTCTACCATATCGAATTTATATATTTGCAAACATCGCTATACAAAATTTACCTGTATATAAAATAATGAAAGAAGTACATTCAGCACAACAATGGGATCTCGTCATTAAAGGTCGTACTACGCTTTTTGATGTGCGTTTTAAGGAAATTTGGCATTATAGGGATTTATTGTTTTTGTTTGTGAAAAGAGATTTTATCAGCTTTTATAAACAGACTGTCTTAGGACCACTATGGTTTTTTATCCAACCTATTTTTACTACCATAGTTTTCAGCTTCGTTTTTGGAAAGCTAGCAGCTATCGGCACGGATGGTCTTCCACAGTATTTATTTTATCTTTCTGGAATTACGGCATGGCAGTATTTTTCTGACTGCTTAACAAAGACTAGTACTGTTTTCAAAGATAACGCCTCGATTTTTGGAAAGGTCTACTTTCCCCGATTAATTATGCCGTTAAGTATTATCGTTAGTAACCTCGTCCGTTTTGGTGTTCAACTTTTACTGTTACTTACGATGATGGTTTATTTTTATTTGAAACCAATGGAAGGAGCAACTTTCGCAGTTTCAAATGCTATTTTCTTCTTTCCTATATTGGTTATTTTAATGGCCTTACTTGGACTTGGAATAGGTTTAATTATTACGGCTATTACTACTAAGTACAAAGATTTAACATTTTTGGTCACCTTTGGTGTAAATTTGATGATGTACGGTACAACAGTAATTTATCCCTTGAGTGAAGTTCCTGCTCAGTACAAAAATCTAATTGAGCTAAACCCCATGACAGGAATAATTGAAGGATTTCGCTACGCCTTTTTAGGTAAAGGGGAATTTTCTGTTTGGAGTGTCGGTTATTCCGCCATTATAACGTTTGTTTTGCTTTTGATTGGAATTCTTATTTTTAATAAAACAGAAAAAAACTTCGTTGATACTATCTAATGAATAAACCCGTAATACTAGTTGAGAATTTATCAAAAGCTTATCAAATAGGGCAAATAGGAACCGGAACTATTTCGCGTGATCTAGAGCGTTTTTGGATTACCAAAATTCTTGGTAAGGAGGATCCTTTTCTAAAAATTGGAGAAACTAACGATAGAAGTATAAAAGGAGAAAGTGATATCGTCTGGTCGTTAAAAGATATCAATTTTGAAATAAATGAAGGTGACGCAGTTGGTATTATTGGGAAAAATGGTGCTGGTAAAAGTACTTTATTAAAACTATTATCTCGTGTAACTAGCCCAACAACGGGAGAAATTAGGGTCAAAGGTAGAATTGCCAGTTTACTAGAAGTAGGCACAGGTTTTCATCCCGAATTATCTGGAAGAGAAAATATTTATCTCAATGGTGCTATTCTTGGAATGCGCAAAAAGGAAATCACGAGGAAGCTAGATGAAATTATCGACTTTTCTGGTGTTGAACGCTATATTGATACCCCAGTAAAAAGATATTCTTCGGGTATGTATGTTAGATTGGCCTTTGCTGTTGCTGCTCATTTGGAATCAGAAATTTTAATCGTAGATGAGGTATTGGCTGTGGGTGATGCCGAATTTCAAAAGAAGTGTCTCGGAAAAATGGGAGATATTAGTAAAGGTGAAGGCAGAACTGTTTTATTTGTGAGTCATAATATGGCGGCTGTAAAAGGACTTTGTCAAAAAGGAATTTTATTGGAAAACGGATTGATTAAGAGTATTGGTGATATCAATTCGGTTATGAATTCTTATACTATAACAACTAGTTCAAAAGTAAGCAAAGTATTTTTTAATGAGAATACTAAAAGAACGGGCAGTAAAAACTTGGAATTTTTGTCTTTAGAGATTAGTAATCATAAGCATAACTTGACACAAGAATTTTCCATTGGAGATGATTTGAATATTCGTTTCAGAATTAAAAACAATTCCAATGAAATTAAATCTGAGGTTGGCATACAAATTAAAACCGCGGATGATATGCCTATATATCATTTTATTGCCGGGGATTCTAATTATATATTAAATCATACAACAAAAGAAGAAGAGTATTTAGTATCATTAAAAGATATACGGTTATATCCTGGTAATTATGTAATTCGTATTGCTAGTACAAACACAACTGGACATCAAATTTTTGATGATATTGAAAACGCAATTTTTTTTCAAATAATTGATGGTGGAAGTTATACAATTAGAAGATTACCAAAATCGATGGGTCTTTTGTTTTTAAATCCAGAATGGCAAAAACTTTAAAAAAAAGCATATATTTATATAAAAGACAGATACTTTAACAAATTGTTTTTTGTATGAGTAGATATTAAATAAACAAATTTTTAAAATGAGTTTAAAAAAAACTATAAAAAAGATTATTAAAAAAATTAAAATATTTTTTTTAAAAACTACTCCTAATCCATTAGTTGGTTCAACGAACGAGATTACAAGGGTTGTTTGGCTTGAAAAAACTTTAAAAAATATTCCGAGAGGAAGTAAAATATTAGATGCAGGCGCTGGCGAACAACAGTTTAAGAAATTTTGTAACCATCTTGAATATGTTTCTCAAGATTTTGCACAATACGAGCCAGAAGATTTGAATTATGGATTACAAATGGAAAATTGGGATTATGGTAAACTTGATATTATTTCTGATATAGCATCTATTCCAGTAGCGGATAAATCTTTTGATGCAATTATGTGTACCGAGGTTTTTGAACATATTGTCAATCCTCGAGAAGCGATTAAAGAGTTTTCAAGAATTTTAAAAAAAGAAGGTTATTTAATTATAACTGCACCGTTTTGCAGTTTAACTCATTTTGCTCCTTATCATTTTTATACAGGGTTTAATCTATTTTTTTATGAGACAGAATTAGTGAAAAATGGATTTAGCATAATAGAAATAACCCCTAATGGAAATTTTTTTGAATATTTAGCCCAAGAAATCAAGAGGTTGCCTCATATCGCAAAACAATACAGCAAAATAGTGCTTACTAAAAATGAAATTAATAAAATTCAAGAAATAAATTTATTACTTCAGAATTTATCTGATAATGACTCAAATTCATCTGAATTATTATGTCATGGTTATCATGTATTAGCAAGAAAAAATGATTAATAAAAACTCTAAAATTTTCATTACCGGACATCGTGGCATGTTGGGTAGTAAAACTTTAGATTTATTTAAAGAAAATGGATATTCCAATATCCTGACTGAAACACATATTGAATTAGATTTAACTAATCAACAAGCAGTTGACAATTTTTTTGAAAAAGAAAAGCCTGACTATGTTATACATATTGCAGCTAAAGTAGGTGGTATAAAAGCAAATATAGATAATCCGGCAATTTACTTGTATGAAAATTTAATGATGCAAGCCAATGTAATACATTCGGCCTATAAACACAATGTTAAAAAACTTGTTTTCATAGGTAGTTCTTGTATTTATCCTGCAGAATCTCCTCAGCCAATGAAGGAAGAATATCTTTTGGCTGGTAAATTGGAACCCACCAATGAAGGTTATGCTATTGGTAAAATTACTGGGATAAAATTATTGGAGACCTATCATAAACAGTACAGCTTTAATGGTATAAGTTTAATTCCAAGTAATTTGTATGGTCCGAATGATACTTTTGACCTCAGTCATGCCCATGTATTGTCCTCATTGGTCAAAAGATTTATTGATGCTAAAAACAATAATGAATCATCAATAACACTTTGGGGAACTGGAATTGCACGCCGAGAATTTTTGCATGTAGACGATTTTTCTAAAGCTATATTGTATTTTTTTGAAAATTATAATAATCCAAATCCAATCAATATTGGGCCAGGAACTGATATCAGTATTAAAGAATTGGCAATACATATTGCTCATAAAATAAACTATACGGGTTTGATTTTATGGGATGATTCTAAGCCAAATGGCATGTTACGAAAATGCATGGATGTTTCAAAAATGAAAAGCCATGGTTTTGAACCTATAATTTCGCTTGACAAAGGAATAGACCAAGTGATTGAAAGTTATAAAAAACAAATACTATGAGAATACCATTAATGCGAAAAGCATTTCTTAGAGAAGAAGAAACAAAAAAAGCGCTGGCCAACTTTATTATATCAGCCGATAGATTAAGTATGGACGTAGAATGTAGGAAATTCGAAATAAAATTTGCAGCATTTCAAGGTTCTAAACATGCTGTTTTATTTAATAGTGGAGCAAGTGCGAATTTGGCAATGCTACAAGCTTTAAAAAATCTAGGCAAACTAAAAGAAGGAGATAAAATAGGTTTTTCGGCATTGACTTGGTCTACCAACACCATGCCTATTCTGCAATTAGGAATGATACCTGTAGTTATCGATGTTAGACCAGATGTAATCAATACCACCTCAGAAAATCTACTTGAACGATTAGAAACTACAGTTTTGCAAGCGCTTTTTATCACCAATATACTTGGATTTACTGGAGATATTGATGTGATTAGAAAAATTTGTATCGATAAAAATATTATTTTAATTGAAGACAATTGTGAATCTTTAGGGACACAATTACCCGAAGGGAAAGCTGGAAATTTTGGAATTGGTGCTAGTTTTTCTTTTTTTGTAGCACATCACATGAGTACAATTGAAGGTGGAATGGTTTGTACAAGTGATGATGAATTTGCTGAAATGCTAACTATGGTTAGAGCCAATGGTTGGGATAGAAATCTCACAACTGAGCAGCAACAAAAATGGAGAAGTCAACATGGCATTGAATCAGATTTTCAAGCAAAATATACTTTCTATGATTTGGCATATAATTTTAGACCAACCGAAATAACGGGTTTTTTAGGTCAATATCAAATGCAGTTCTTAGAAGAAAATATCCAAAAAAGAGAACAAAATTATTTCAGAATTGAAAAAATAGTAAAAGACAATCCTGATTTTATTTCTCTAAAACACAGTCATATTAAGACACTTTCTACCTTTGCATTTCCTTTTGTTTGTAAAACTCCAGAATTACGAGACTACTATTTGCAAAAGTTTCAAGCAGCAGGAGTAGAGATACGCCCAATGATAGCTGGAAATATGCAGGAACAACCCTTTTATAAAAAATATATATCGATAATATACGATATGCCAGGTGCATCAATGATGCATTCTAATGGTTTTTATAGTGGTAATTATCCCGAATTATTGGAAGACGATTTAGTACTAATTGAAAATTTACTTAAGAAATAATGATTATTATTAGAATCATTGGGGGGTTAGGAAATCAAATGTTTCAATATGCCATGGCAAGATCGATGTCAATAGAAAAAAAACAAAATTTTAAACTAGATATTTCAGCATTCGACACTTATACACTTCATAATTATTCTTTGCAACATTTCAATATTGAAGCTAACTATTACAAAAAGGCAAACAAATTCTTAGAGAAAATAATAAACCTATTTTATAAAGAAACCAAGTTTACCGAAACTGATTTTGGGTTTGATGAAAATTTTGTCCACCTGACTGGCGATACAATTTATTTAGAGGGATATTTTCAATCTGAAAAATATTTTAACAAACATGCTTCTGTCATTAGAAATGATTTTAAAGTAAAATCTAAACTAAAAGCAAAAACAATTGAAACTATCAGTTACATGAAAACGGTAAATGCAGTTTCAATACATATTAGAAGAGGTGATTATCTAACTAATGAAAAACATAATACTGATAAGGAAGATTATTATACATCAGCCATTGCTATTATTGACAGCAAAATTAACAACCCTGTTTTTTTTGTTTTTTCGGATGATATTGAATGGGTGAAATCAAATATAACCACAAAATTCGAAACAAATTTTATCGATTTTAATGATGTAATAACTAATTTTGAAGATTTGATATTAATGTCAAACTGCCAACACAATATTATTACTAATAGTAGTTTCAGTTGGTGGGGAGCATGGTTGAATGAAAATGAAAATAAAATTGTTATTGCACCCCAAAAATGGTTTACCGATGATACTAATAGTAACGATATTATACCAGATTCTTGGTTAAAAGTTTAGTAAATGAAAAAAGCATTAATTACAGGAATAACGGGACAAGATGGTGCCTATCTTGCTGAATTTTTATTGGATAAAGGATATGAGGTTCATGGAGTAAAGCGAAGAGCATCTTCTTTTAATACCCAAAGAATAGATTATTTGTTTAGAGATTTACACGAGGAGAATGTGAAATTCATATTGCATTATGGCGATTTATCAGATGCTACTAATTTGATTAGAATTATTCAAGAAGTTCAGCCCGATGAAATTTACAATCTTGGCGCTATGTCGCATGTAAAGGTAAGTTTTGATACCCCTGAATATGTAGCCAATGTAGATGGATTAGGAGCATTAAGATTATTGGAAGCCATTAGAATTTTAGGATTAACTCATAAAACTAAAATCTATCAAGCATCAACTTCAGAATTATATGGTTTGGCTCAAGAAGTTCCACAAACCGAAAAAACTCCATTCTATCCAAGGTCACCCTATGGAGTTGCGAAAATTTATGCCTATTGGATTACGGTAAACTATCGTGAAGCGTATAATATGTTTGCCTGTAACGGCATTTTGTTTAATCACGAATCGCCATTGAGAGGAGAAACTTTTGTGACAAGAAAAATAACTATGGCAACTGCTAAAATAGCTCTTGGATTGCAAGATGTCCTATATATTGGAAATCTAAATTCTCAACGCGATTGGGGACATGCCAAAGATTATATTGAAGCTATGTGGCTTATACTGCAACAGGAAAAACCAGATGATTTTGTTATTGCCACTGGGGTTACGACTAAAGTAAGAGAATTTGTGAGAATGGCATTTGCAGAATGTGGCATTGAAATAGAATTTATTGGTGAAAATATAAATGAAATAGGAGTTGTGAAATCATGTACAAATCCATCGTATTCATTAGAGGTTGGAAAAGTAGTTGTAAAAGTAGATCCTAACTATTTCAGACCAACAGAAGTTGATTTATTAATTGGTGATGCCACAAAATCTAGAACTGTTTTGGGTTGGATACCTAAATATGATTTGAAAGCTATTGTTCAAGAAATGGTGGAGTCGGATATCAAATTATTTACAAAATAAAAAACAGTGTTGAAGCATAAACCTTTCATTTCTGTTTTAATGCCTGTATATAATTGTGAATTATATATTAATGAAGCCATTGAAAGTATTTTAAATCAAACCTACACTAATTTCGAGTTTCTTATAATTGATGATCTGTCAACCGATAATACAGTTTCTAGGATAAAAAACTATACTGATCCACGAATTAAACTTATAGAGAAACCATTAAATTCGGGTATCGCCACGAGTTTAAATTTAGGTTTCAAAATAGCAAAAGGTGACTATCTGGCTCGCATGGATGGAGATGATATTAGTTTACCAGAACGTTTTGCAAAACAAATAGCTTTTTTAGAGAACAATCCTGATGTTATTGTTTGTGGTTCATTTTATACCATAATAGGAACACAAAAAAGTATTCTAGTTCCTGAAAAACATGAAGACATAAAAGCAGCTTCACTTAGAAATAATTGCATGGTACATCCATCACTCATGCTAAGAAAAAAAGCATTCGATGAACTTTCAATTTGTTATGATGAAACAAAAGAACCAGTTGAAGACTTTGATTTATGGGTTCGATTGTTTACTAAAGGCAAATTTCATAATCTTCAAGAAGTTTTACTACATTACAGAATTCATTCACATCAAGTATCAACATTTAATAGAGAAAAGCAAAAAAAAGGGGCTTCAAAAGTACGATTTGAGTTATTAAGTCAGCTGCCTTTTGAAAAAAATGAAGAAGAATCAATGGCACTACAAAAAATGTTATTAAATGACGATTCTCTTCATTACAATCATATTGTCTTATTTCAAAAAATTAAAAATAAATTACTAAAAGCCAATGAAAATCATTTTTTTGAATCCAAAAAATTCCAAGAATTTTTAATTCATTTGGAATTTAATTCTGTCAAAAACTATTTTCTAAATAGAAAACAATATAATCCAATTAACTATTTTCAATATTTAAAAATTAAATATAGCATTGCTGTAAAGTTAAAAAGTAAAGACGAGTTTAAGCTAATGGCTAAATCATTTTTATTTTATAGTTTAAAATAAATATAAATATTCTTTCTCATGATAATTTTAATAGTAAAACAAGTTAAATAAATTTAGTATGTTTCTAGTAACGATAATCATTCCATGCTATAATCAAGGTCAGTTTCTCCAGGAGACACTTGTGTCTGTTTATCATCAGACTTATACTGATTGGGAATGTATTATAGTTAATGATGGTTCGCCCGATTCCACCGAAGAAATTGCGTTAGACTGGTGCAAGAAAGATTCGCGTTTTATTTATTTTAAAAAAGAAAATGGAGGATTGAGTTCTGCCCGAAATGCTGGATTACAATTGTCAAAAGGCGATTATATTCAGTTTTTGGACTCCGACGATTTATTGGCGCCTGATAAACTTTTTTTTAGCGTTAAATTATTTGACGTCGACACTACATTAGATGTCGTAATTACAGATTACAATATGCTGGACATTAAAAACTCACAAATTAAACCACCAGTTTATAATATATCAAATGTTCATTTTAACTTTGATACAATTGTAAACCAATGGGATATTGATTTTACTATTCCTATTCATTGTGCGTTGTTTAAAAAAAGCTCAATGGGTAATCTGCAGTTTAATGAAATTCTAAAAGCAAAAGAAGATTGGTTATTTTGGATTCAATTTTTTAAAAAATCTTATAATGTTACTTTTATTAATCAACAATTGGTGAGTTACAGATTACATGAAAAAAGCATGACACAATCAGCTAGTTACATGGTAGAAAGTCAAAGTTTAGCTTTAGTTTTAATAAAAGAAGAATTGTCAACAGCCCAATATGAAGCGTTTTTGCTAAAAAGATTAAATTTCTACAAACAAAAATACTTAGACAATGCATTCAAATATTCCAATCTAAAAAACAGTCTAACCTATCGATTTGCGTTGAAAGTGAAATCGGTTTTTAAAAATTTAGGTTTGCTACCAATTGTGAAAATTATACTCCAAAAATTTAGAAATTGAAATTAGCTATTGTTATTCCTTATTTCAAATATACTTTCTTTGAAGCAACACTACAATCGTTAGCTGTTCAAACAGATAAGAGATTTAAATTATATATTGGGAACGACGCAAGTCCCGAAAATCCAACTGCTTTATTACAAAAATATAAATTGTTGCTAGATTTTGAATACCAAGAATTTGAAAATAATTTAGGAAGTAAATCGTTAGTAAAGCAGTGGGAAAGGTGTATCAGCATGATTAATGACGAGCTTTGGCTTCAAATTTTAGGAGATGATGATACTTTAGCAGAAAATTTTGTTGAATTATTTTATAAAAATCTGGAAGCCATTGATAATATAGATATCCAAGTTATTAGATATGCTACAAAAATTATCAATGAAGAAGATAAAATAATTTCAGAATTATTTACCCATCCTGAAATTGAGACTTCTGTTGATTTTCTTTTTAGGAGATTAAATGGTGGTACAAGAAGCTCATTAAGTGAGTATATTTTTAAACTAGTAAATGTAAAAAAATATGGTTTTAAAAATCTTCCTCTTGCTTGGCATGCTGATGATTTAGCTGTTTTAGAGTTTTCTGAATTTGGTTCTGTATTTACCATAACAGACTCGTATTTAAATTTTAGAATTAGTGGAAAAAATATCACTAGTTTTAAACATGACATGGTAATTAAAAATAATGCTACATTTGGCTTTTACTATTATTTACTTCAGCATAAAAGAGAACATTTTAATTTAAGTCAGCAAAAAATACTATATTCAAAATTGGAAAAGTCTTTGTTAAACGATAAAAAAAGCATTTATTTTTGGTACAAAGTTACCCTACTATATTTATCTACTTTACACGTAAAAAGATTTTGTTTATTACTTAATAATGCTTTTAATCAAAGCGTTAAGTCATTAATAAAAAGATAGTATGAGGTTTTTAGTTATTGCCCAAGACTTACGAATTTCAGGAACTAGTGAAGGCATTGTTTCTCGCTCTTTTCTTTCAAAGCTAAGACTGACTTATCCAAACGCGCTAATTGATGTGGTTTATCTTAAAAGTCATGAAAGTGATGACCAACTTAATTTACTTCCTGTAGATTCAATTAGTACATATGTCCTAAATCTTAAAATTCCATTTTTTATAAAACTAATAAATTGGTTTTATTGGCGAATTTTTCATATTTCATTAGTTACAAAGCATATCAATGGCGTGTATAGAAATTATATTGCCAAAATTGATGACAAAAAATATGATCATATTTTTATCAGAAGTTCAGGATTAGCGCATGAAACCATTTTAGGTGCAAAAGATTTGCCAATCCTTCGAAAAGCTATACTAAATTTTCATGATCCGTATCCGCTATTTTGGTATGGTGGTTCACAAAAGAAATTAACAAATTTACAGCTGTTTCAAATGAAGGAAATGCAGGAAGTGGTTTCTCAAGCAAGAGCTTGTATGAGCGCAGCGCATTTTTTATCCAATGATTTGGAGTTTCTTTATGGAACAATAAAAAAATTTTACACCTTACCACATCAATACAGTTCGAGAGTTTTCGATTTTTCCGATGTGAATCAAGTTTTGAAAAAAAATAAAAAAGTTATGATTTCCTACCATGGTGCTATTCAATTTGGCAGGAATATAGAAGTGCTTTTAGATGCATATAAGCAATTAGTGGAAAGTAACAAGTTGTATAAAGAAAATACCGAGTTTGTTATTAGAGTAAAAGGAATAGACCTAGCTAAACTAAAAGAAAAATATAAAGAAATATCTAATATTAAAGTATTCCCAACTTTGAATTTTTCTAATTCTTGCTTTGAGCAAATGAACGAGTCTGATATCAATATTATTTTAGAAAACGGACCACTTTATTGCAATATTTTGGTAGGTAAAGCACCTTTTTTAGCAGCAATACAAAAACCAATACTTTCAATTTCACCTGAAAGAAGCGAAATGAGAAGCATTATCAAAGACAACCAGTTTATAGCAACTTATTCAGATAGTGACGAGATAAAAAGTAAGTTAGAGAATTTAATTAGCAATAGAATAAATTCAAATGCTCCAGTTTTTCCTTTCGGAGATTATTTTGATGATACAAATTTTAAAATTTTATTAAATAAGGTGGTAACAGAAAGCGTTTCTATATCAGACAATCAAACGGCAATTTAGATGGAAAATAAAATCAGAGAATTTATTTATAATAGGTATAACATTAGCTTTTCAAAGTCGGGAGATGATATTCAACTCATGAAACTAATTAATAATCGCACACCTGGAGCTTATGTCGATATTGGATGTTGGCATCCTGTTAAAGCATCAAATACCTATTATTTTTATGTAAGAGGATGGAAAGGAATTTGCATAGATCCAAATCCAGAGTTGAAAGTATTATATGATAAGTTTAGACCAAAAGATAACTTCGTCAATGCTGGAGTTGGTCAAACAGGAACTACGCTTACCTACAATATGTTTGAAGAAAGTTCGATGAACTCTTTTAGTAAAGACTTTGTAAATAAACATGAAGGTGTATCCAAAATTATTAAGCAATTTGACATTCCCTTGTATTCTCTTAAAGAAATTTTAGATACTAATTTAGATAAAAATGATCGATTAGATTTTTTTGATGTTGACGTAGAAGGTTTTGATTTAGAAGTGCTTAAAACTAACGATTGGCAAGTTTACAGGCCAAAAGTAATCATCATAGAATCAGATATTTCGATACAAAATGATATTTCATCGGAAACAACAAAATATTTAGACCAACAAAATTATCGTTTAATTGGGAAGTCTATAATTAACGGCGATTTAGGAAATTTGTTTTTTATTTCAAAATAACTCAACAAGCTTCACTCAAATACCAATTTATTTAATCACTACATGAGAATTGCAATTACTGGAGAAAAAGGTTTTATCGGGATTCATTTAACCCATTATTTTAGACATATTTTAAAATATGAAGTAATTGAGTTGTCTAGAGATTATTTAAACAATTTATCTGAAATTAAACATTTAGACTGGCTCATTCACGCGGCATGCCTTCATCGTCATCCCATTGAAGAGAAAGTATTTGAATTAAATTCTGAATTAGATCACAAAACAATTAACTGTTTGACATCAAATAATATCAGATGTAATGTCGTTTATATGTCATCGATTCATCAAGAACTCGATACGGCTTATGGCAGATCAAAAAGGCTCGGAGTAGAATTATTTAGAAACTACTGTTTATCAGTAAACAAAAAGTTTACATCCTATAAATTACCCAATGTTTTTGGTCCTTATGCAAAGCCCAATCACACCTCGTTTGTAGCCACTTTTTGTTATAATCTTCAGAATAATTTATTAGTTCAATACAATACAAATCAGGTTAAACTAATTTCAATCAATCAAGTATGTGAAAAGGTAGCAACTTTTGAAGAAAATACTTTTAATCATACTTCAATCACTGTAGAGCAAGTATATTTACTACTGCAAAATTATAAAGTTTTATTTTTACAAAATAAAATTCCAATTTTCAATAATGCTTTTGAATTTGATTTGTATCAAACTTTTTTAAGCTATAAAAATTACAAAATATGAGATTATTTATTACTGGTGGCGCAGGATTTTTGGGAAGAGAAATTGTCAAACGCTTTTATAATAAAGCAGACATCATAATTTACAGTAGAGATGAAGCAAAACATTATTATCTAAAAAAACAATTTCCTTCTATCAAATGTGTTATAGGAGATGTGGCTGATTATGAACTAATGAAAAGAGCCGCTCAAGGCTGTGACTATGGTATTTTTGCTGCTTCATTAAAACAAATTGAAGCCGTGGACCAAAATGTTGAAATGGCAATAAGAACCATTGTTAACGGTGCACTTAATTCAAGAAGAGTAGCCGAAGAAAATAACTTTAAAGCTGCCTGTTTTATTTCATCCGACAAAAGTAGAGCGGCAACTACCTTATATGGTGCCATGAAATTTATAGGTGGAGAAGCATTCATCGTCAATGCAGAACAATCTTCAGTAAATTTAACAACAGCTGTTTATGGTAATGTACTGAATTCTACGGGAAGTATTATTCCATTGATTTTAGATTCCATAAAAAATAAATATGAAATTAAACTATACGATCCTGAAATGACCCGCTTCATGATTGACGTAGAACAAGCAGTAGATTTAATAGAAAGTTCGTTTAATTTTACAGGTTTTAATATCATCCCTAACATACCAAGTTTTAAGGTTGTAGATTTGTTTGAAATTTATAAACAAGAGTTTGGATTAAACTATACATTAGGTGTTCCTAGAATTTCAGAAAAAATTCACGAAATAATGATTGCGAAAGAAGAAGTACCGCGAACATACCTTGATAGTGATTTAAACTTATACATGATGCATTATCACAATATTTATTCCGACAAAAATGTAAATTTTGAAGAATTTTCTAGTAAAGATGTTGTGGTTTCTCGAGAAGAATTATACGGTAAATTAAAAAATAATAATCTTTTAAAAATTACTTAGAATGCGAATTGGCAGCAATCCAAATAAAGAGATAAATCAACAAGAGTCGTTTTTTATACATCAAATTATAATACCCGTATATATTCCACATGAGGACGATTATTTCAAAGACTCTTTCAAAATTTTGAAATTATGTTTGAATTCACTTTTTAATACTATTCATAGTAAAACTTTTATTACCATTGTAAATAACGGTAGTTGTGATACTGTTTTAACGTACCTAGACCAGCTTTTTGCAGAGAAGAAAATTAACGAACTGATACATACAGATAACATTGGAAAAATAAATGCCGTTTTTAAAGGATTATCTGGAAACAATATTCAGTTGGTTACTATTGCTGATGCTGATGTTCTATTTCTTGCTAGTTGGCAATCAGAAACTATGAAAATATTTCGTGAAATTCCAAAAGCAGGTGTAGTAGGTATCGTTCCTCAAATCAGAATGTACACTTATAAAGGTGGCAATGCCATATTTGATAATTTTTTCAGTAAAAGATTGAAGTTTATTCCTGTAAAAAATAAAGAAGCCATGCTTCATTTTTATGAAAGCATCGGTTGGGGAAAATTAAATAAAGATTATCTAGAATTAGGCTTAGGTTTGGAGTACAAAAAAGTAAAATGCTTTATAGGTTCTGGTCACTTTGTAGCTACTTATAAAAAGGACATATTTGAAGAACTAATAACATTTATTGGAGGAAAAAAAGCAGCTGGTATAGGTGAAGAGTATATTGATGACAAAGCGTTACAAAAAGATTATTGGCGTCTTACCACGCAGGATAATTATGCTTACCATATGGGTAATATTTATGAAGAATGGATGGAAATGAGCTCAAAAAGTATAGTGCCAAGTAACGTAGAACAATTAAAGTTTGCAAAGAGAGAAAAAATTAGTGACACAACTTATTTTTTTAAAAATAAACTCATTAAAAAAATGATTAGCATTAAATGGACTAAAAGATTGTTTTTGAGCTGGGCTGGATTACCCAAAGAAATGATTAGAAATTATTGATTTATAAAGCCCAATAAAAAAGACAGCAAATTATGTGGTAAAACACATAGAAAACTACAAAAACGATTATTTTTACAATCACTAATTTTACTAATGAAGAATGTTGCTATAATTCCTGCACGTGGTGGTTCAAAAAGACTTCCCAATAAAAATATTTTGCTTCTCGATGGTATTCCACTGATTGTGCATAGTATTATATTTGCTCAAAAAAACGCAGCTATTATTGATGCCGTTTATGTTTCTACAGATGATGCAAAAATAAAAGAAATCGCAATACAATACGGTGCTAAAGTTATCGACAGACCAAGCAAATTAGCGGGCGATTTTGAACCAACTGTATGCGCCTTAAAACATTGTTTAGAAATCATAAATGACAAAGAAATCGAAAGTGTAATTCTGTTGCAACCAACAAATCCTTTACGACCGGAGAATTTATTGCAGGAAACTTTTGAAGTTTATACTGATAAGAGTTGCGATAGTTTGTTTACAGTTACTAGGAATCATCAAAAATTTGGAAAAATAGTTGGTAGCGAGTATATTCCTTTTAACTACGAAATCGGGCAAAGAAGTCAGGATTTGGAACCGATTTATTTCGAAAACGGATTGTTATATATTACCAAAACGAAAGCTATTTTGAATGATGAAATAATTACCAGAAATGCTTTTCCATATCAAGTAAATCATGTTTTTTCTACTGTTGATATTGATACAAAAGAAGATTTTGATTATGCTGAATATTTATTAAAAAAATCAAAAACTTAAATCGAAAATGAACCCTTTTATTGAAATAGCAGATAGAAAAATTGGACTAGATTTTCCACCATTAGTAATTGCCGAAATCGGAATTAATCATGAAGGTTCGATTACTGTTGCCAAAGAAATGGTTGATGCTGCATATCGTGCCGGAGTAGAGGTTGTAAAACACCAAACCCATATTGTGGAAGATGAAATGAGCGGTGCAGCCAAAAAAGTTATTCCGGGAAATGCAGATGTTTCTATTTATGAAATCATGGAACGCTGTTCGCTTAATGAAACCGAAGAATTAGAACTTAAAAATTATGTTGAAAGTAAAGGAATGATTTTTATTTCTACACCTTTCTCTCGTGCTGCAGCCGAAAGATTAAAGAAGTTTGATATTCCAGCCTATAAAATTGGTTCTGGTGAATGCAATAATTATCCATTGTTAGAACACATTTGTAGCTTTGGAAAACCTGTAATTTTAAGTACTGGAATGAATACAATAGATAGTGTTCAAAAAGCAGTTGCTATTTTTGACAAACATAAAATTCCTGTTGCATTATTACACACAACCAATTTATATCCAACGCCAATTCATTTGGTTCGTTTTGGAGCAATGACACAATTGCACGAAGCGTTTCCTGATAAGGTTTTTGGTTTGTCTGATCATACACTTAATAATAATGCCTGCCTTGGTGCTGTTGCACTTGGCGGGAGTATTTTAGAACGTCATTTTACCGATTACATGCAACGAACCGGACCGGATATTGTATGCAGTATGGATGAAAAAGCATGTTCTGAATTGATAGTTTCTTCCAATGAAATTTGGCAAATGCGTGGCGGTCAAAAAGGCCCTGCTAAAGAAGAACAGGTCACCATAGATTTTGCTTTTGCAACGGTTTGTTCAATTGCAAACATCAAAAAAGGCGAAAAATTGTCCAAAGAAAATATTTGGGTAAAACGTCCCGGGACTGGAAAAATTTTAGCAGAACATTTTGATGATTTGCTAGGAAAGATGGCAACTCGTGACATTGCAAACGACGAACAATTAGATTTCACAGATTTTGAATAAATGAAGAAAATTCTATTTCTTACAGGTACTCGTGCTGATTTTGGTAAAATAAAATCATTAATTTCTATTCTTGATAATCATCAGAAATTTGAAGTTTTTGTATTTGTGACGGGTATGCATTTACAAAATGAATACGGATATACTTTGATTGAAATAGAAAGGTGTAATTTTAAAAATGTTCATTCCTTTGAGAATCACACGCACGAAACTACAATGGATTTGACATTGGCAAAAACAATCGTAGGCTTTTCAAGTTATTGCAAAACGGTAAAACCCGATTTGATTGTCATTCACGGAGATAGAGTAGAAACGTTAGCTGGTGCTATTGTGGGTTCATTAAACAATATTTTGGTAGCTCATATTGAAGGAGGTGAATTATCAGGAACTGTTGATGAATTAATCCGTCATAGCGTAACTAAATTAAGTCATATTCATTTTGTTTCCAATCAAGAAGCAAAAAAAAGGTTACTTCAAATGGGAGAAGTCAAATCATCAATTTATACTATAGGCTCACCAGATATTGATATTATGTTTTCTAATACTTTACCAACTAAACAAAGCGTAAAGGAATACTATAAAATCAATTTTGAGCAATATGGTATTGTTATGTTTCATCCTGTTACTACAGAGGCAAATCAGATGAAACAATATTCAGAAGATTTTGTAGATAGTTTATTAGATGTTGATGAAAATTTTGTTGTCATATTTCCCAATAATGATTTAGGAAGCAGGTATATAATTAATTCTTATCTGAAAATTAAAGACAATCCTAAGTTCAGAATATTTCCATCGTTGCGATTTGAATATTTTTTAGTGTTACTTAAAAACGCAAAATTTATAATTGGAAACAGTAGTGCTGGGATTCGGGAAGCACCCTATTACGGAATTCCAATAATTAATATTGGAACTCGTCAACAGAATAGATCATTAAATGCAGATATTATTAATGTGGATTACAACAAAGACAATATTATTAAGGCATTACACTCGGTAACGTTTCATAAAACATGCCCAGTTATAAATGACTTTGGAAATGGGAAAAGCGCAGAGTTGTTTTTAAATTTTTTATTGTCAACTAAAATTTGGGAAATTAACCATCAAAAGGAATTTAAAAATATTAATTTCTGATTATCAACTTTTAAAAAAAATATTTTTAGAATAGTTAAAAATATTTTTTCCAAATAGAAGACTTTAAAATTTCAATTGCTTTTATTTTTGCTTAAAAAAAAGAATGTTTGAGAAATTAATTCAAAAATAATAATGCATAAAAAGAAAATATTTATACTTCTACCTGATGGTATCGGATTACGCAACTTTGCTTTTACAAATTTTCACAATTTAGGAATTGAAAATGAATTTGATATTACTTATTGGAATGCAACACCTTTTGATTTATCTGTTTTAGGCTTTAAAGAAGTTAAGATTATCAATCCTAAAACGCATCCAATGACTGATTTTTATAAAAAAGCGCTTATACAAATTGAGTTAAGTCAAAATATAAAAAAGTCAAAAGATTCTATTTACAATTCTTATCGATTTCCTTTTTCAAAAAAGAACAGCAAAGAAATTTTTAAAGTTGGAATAGTATATTGGATTATTTTTTGGAATAATTCCAAGCAAGGCGTTACACGACTTCGGAATAAAATTACTACTTATGAAAGAAAAACAAAATTATATTTTGATAGCTTAGCCACGCTTCAGGAACAAAAACCAGCTCTTGTATTTTGTACTAATCAAAGAATAACAAGCGCTGTTTCATCACTACTTGCGGCTCAAGATTTAGGAATACCAACAGCAACTTTTATTTTTTCGTGGGATAATTTACCTAAAGGAACAAAAATTATCGAAACTGATTTTTATTTTGTTTGGAGTGAGCAAATGAAAAGTGAACTTCGTTACTACTATCCTCATATCAACGATAATCAAATTTTTATAACAGGAACACCACAGTTTGAGCCTCATTTTGAGACTTCATTACTAGTATCTAAAGAGATTTTCTTTAAAGAATATAGATTGGATGCCTCAAAAAGATATATTTGTTTTTCGGGTGATGATGTAACAACTTCGCCCAATGATCCACAGTATTTATTAGACGTTGTAAAGGCTGTTGAATTATTAAATAGTAAAGGGAATAACCTAGGCATTATTTTTCGACGATGTCCAGTAGATTTTTCTAAAAGGTATCAACATGTTTTAGACAAGTATAAAGATACAATAGTCAGTATAGAACCAAAATGGCATAAATTTGGAGAAACCTGGAATACTGCATTACCGACAGTAGAAGATTTAAAGGTTCAGATGAATACTATTTATCATTCTGAATTTGTTGTAAACCTTGGCTCTTCAATGGTATTTGATTTTGTAGCTTTCAGTAAACCTTGCGCTTTTATAAACTATGAAGTTGTCAATAAAGATTATCCCAAATGGTCAGTTAAAAAAATATATAATTTTATTCATTTTAGGTCAATGCCATCTAAAAACGCCGTAATTTGGTTAAATACACCCGATGAAATCGAAAATAAGTTTGAACAGTTACTATGTGGTTCTACTTCTAAAACCATTCAAAATGCCCAAGCATGGTTTGAAGTAATTAATCATCATCCGGCCAAATTAGCTTCGGAGAGAATTTGGGTTGCCATTAAAACAATAATTACATAAATTTACGAAATTATGAAACTAGGTATTGTTATCACAGATGGCGTTGGATATAGGAATTTTATGATGAGTGATTTCTTAATTGAAGCGTCGCACTCATTTGATGAATTAGTCATTTTTTCTTGTTTGCCTTCTACTGTTTACACAAATTTACCCAGTAATGTAAAAGTAATCGAGCTTACTGTCTTTAAAG
Organism: Flavobacterium aureirubrum; assembly: GCF_038739835.1. Taxonomy (NCBI): domain Bacteria; kingdom Pseudomonadati; phylum Bacteroidota; class Flavobacteriia; order Flavobacteriales; family Flavobacteriaceae; genus Flavobacterium; species Flavobacterium aureirubrum. The sequence goes on along the minus strand of NZ_JBCGDO010000004.1, from coordinate 125,940 downwards.
AGAAGATCACTACTTGGCTTTTCAGGAAAACAAAAGAGTTAGCCCATTTGCATTTGCATAAAAAAGACAACTTTGGAATTTTAGATAATCTCAATGCCAATTACCCAAAAACCAAGAATGTTCGTGCTTTTTTAACCTATATGGCTTTCTATTGGACACATTTATTTCATACAGAAAAATGGATACAATGGTATACGAGTTTACAACAATTTTCCTTTAAAAATGATGCAGTTACAAAAGAGTATTATGATATTTTAATTAAAGAAAATATTGATTTACTTTTTGTTACACACCAAAGACCTTCTTTTATTGCACCTTTAATTTATGTATCTCAAAAATTAAAAGTAAAAACAGCTACCTTCATTTTTAGTTGGGATAATTTAGCCTCAAAGGGCAGAATGGCCGCTAACTTTGACTACTACTTAGTGTGGAGTAATTTGATGAAAGAAGAGCTTTTATATTTTTACAAATCAGTAACCGCAGATGCAGTAAATGTAGTTGGTACGCCTCAGTTTGAACCCTATTTTTTAGATCGGTATAAGATTTCAAAAGACAAATTTTATGAAAAGTTTGGTTTGGATAACTCTAAACAAACGTTGTGTTTTAGTTGTGGCGATATTTCTACCAGCAAAAATGACGAATTATACATCGAAACTATTGCTAAAGCCATCATCAAAAAGCTTTTGCCTGATGTAAATTTTATAGTGAGAACATCACCAGCTGAAAACCCAATTCGATTTCAACAGGTTGCAGCTTTATATCCTTTTATTATATGGAATTTTCCTAAATGGGACTTGTCTCGTGAAGGACATCAAGAAGACTGGTCACAGCGAGTTCCTATTACAGAAGATGTAACAGATTTAAGAGCCTTAACCGAATATTCAACGATTAATATTAATATGCTTTCCACAATGAGCTTGGACTTTATGGTGTTTGATAAACCAGTCATTAACACTGTTTTTGGAAATGATGAAAATAAGCTATACAATGACCAGCGATTTCTTAACTACATTCATATTAAAAAGCTAATAAATAGCCAATCTACTAAAGTAGCTACAACTGATGTAGAATTAATTCAAGCTATAAATGACTATTTGTTGAATCCCAATTTAGATAGTAATTTCAGAAAAAAGTTAGTTGATTTACAGATTAGTAAGCCAATTAATGGAACAGGTAAACGCATTGCAAATGAATTATTACAATGGATAGTAAACCAAAAAAAATAGCTGTCATTTGCGATTATCGATTGATGCCTGAACGCATTGGCGGCATGGACTATTTTTTTTGGATGTTCAACCAAAAATGCTATGAAAATAATATTCAAGTAGATTGGTTTTTTCCAAATGCTACACGACATAATGGTTATGAAGAGTTTGTACTATTTAGTGCTGAGAATAATAATTTGGAGCATTTTTTTTATGAGTACTGCCGAGCTAATAAGCCTGTTTACACTCATGTGATTACTCACTTTTTAGAAATTTGCATTCCGATATTTAAAAAAATTAAACAGGTAACTCAAGCAAAAATTATCGTCATTGACCATAATCCCAGACCATTAGGTGGTTATCCTTTAAATATTAAAATAAAGAAATATTTGAAAGGTCTTTTGTATTCCAAATACATTGATTTGTTTGTAGGTGTATCTGATTATTCCAAAAATGAACTCATAAAAGATTTTGGACAGCAGCTTAAAACAAAAGCCGTTACTATATTTAATGGTTTAGAAATAAAAAAATTCAAAAGAAAAGAGGATTTTGAGTTGAAATATAAGTTTATGGTCGCTTCGCATTTAAGATTAGAAAAGGGAATTCAGGACTTAATTCAAGCGGTACAAGAACTAGTGAAAGACAAGAAACTTGTTTTTAGTATTGACATTTATGGAAGCGGCTATTATCAGGCGGAATTAGAAAAAATGATACAAGATTATTCGCTCGAAAACTATTTTAACTTTAAAGGAAGCGTTACAAATCTACATGAGATTTACTGCCAGTATGACTATTTAATTCATCCTTCGCAAGGTGAAACATTTTGTTATTCTGTGGTTGAAGGTTTATTATGTAATTTGCCTGTAATTACTAACAATCAAGGAAATGTATTGGGTTTTATAAAAGATACTGAAAATGGTTTTTTATATAAAGACGGTCAAATACAGCAGTTAAAAGAAATTTTAGTTCGTATTGTAAACAAAGAGATTAAAATTGAAAATGGCTTAATCAAAAGGCCTGAAGTTGCACAATTATCTCTAGAGACCATGGTGAATAATCATTTCAATTTACTATCATAATTTAATTTACAGTTGTATCATTGGTATTCAGTAATTTTTAATAACACTATTTTTTAAATGAAAATTGCTTTTCTAACTCCTGAATTTCCACATCCAAAAACAGGTTCGTCTGGAGGAATTGGAACTAGTATTTTCAATTTATCTAAAGGACTAACAAGTGCAGGACATCAAGTATTTATATTGGTTTACGGACAATCAGATGATGAAGTTTTTACTGAAAATGAGATTGTTTTTTATCGGATTAAGAATGTTAAATTTAAAGGATTTTCGAGGTTTTTGACCCAAAAAAAAATAGAAAAACTCATCAATCAATTAGTTAAAAAAAATCAGTTAGATATTGTTGAAGCTCCAGATTGGACAGGAATGACATCACGAATTCAACCCAGATGTCCTCTTGTCATTAGGCTTAATGGTTCTGATACTTATTTTTGTTACTTAGACAAAAGACCTGTTAAGTTTTTGAATAAATTTCACGAAAAACTAGCGTTACAAAAATCAACAGCCCTATTATCCGTCAGTCATTATACTGCTTCTCTTACAAAGCAATTATTTCAATTAAAAAAAGATTTTGCAATTATCCCAAACAGTATTGATTTAACAAAATTTTCTAACGATTATTCAGTTCCTGTTCAAGATAATGTACTATTGTATTTTGGAACATTAATCAGAAAAAAGGGCGCGTTAGAATTACCATTAATTTTTAATGAAGTATACAAACGAAATAATAAAGTAAAATTAGTATTATTAGGTCGTGATGCCTCTGATATCATTACAGGAAATAGTTCCACATGGAAAATGATGCAACCTTTATTTGATAAAAATGCTATCAACAATGTACTATATCTTGGCAGCAAATCATATCAGGAAATAAAAGACTCGATTGCTAGTGCTACAGTTTGTGTTTTTCCTACATTTGCCGAGGCTTTGCCCGTTTCTTGGATAGAAGCTATGGCGATGCAAAAAGCTATCGTGGCTTCCAACATAGGTTGGGCAGCTGAGGTTATTGACGATTCGATCAATGGTTTCTTGGTGCATCCAACTGCGCATGAAAGTTTTGCTGAGAAAATAGTGCAATTGCTTGAAAATGAGGATTTGAGAAATCAATTTGGTATTGCAGCTAGAACCAAAGTAACACAGAAATTTAGTATTGAAGTGGTCGCAAAACAAAGTGCTGATTTTTATAAAAATATACTCCAATGAAAAAAGCTATAAAAAAGATTATCAGCAAAATTGTTCCAAAAGGAAATCAAAAAGAGCAACTAAAATTATTTTATTATAGTTTGTTCAAATCAAAAAATATAGCATTTGAATTGGTTGAAAAAAATGGTTTTATTGTTTATAAAACGACTTTCAATGCTATTTCATTATATACAAAGGAAGCTTTATATCCTATAGTTGATGATTTTAATTATTACCAACATTTTTATAAAGTGAAGACTGGCGATATCGTCATTGATGCTGGAGCTAATTGTGGACACTTGTCTATTTTTTTTTCAAAGCTAGTAGGTCAAAATGGAAAAATATTCGCCTTTGAACCTGATAAATTCAATATTGAAAGAATTAAACACAACATAGTTTTAAATCCCGATTTGGCTGACAATATCAAAATTGAAGAGGTATTGCTTTGGGACAAAAATGAATTAATTGACTTTCACGAAGCTGGCACTGTTGGTTCTTCTGCCATTTGGAAACCTGATGCTGAAAGTTGTGTAAAGAAGCAAGCAGTAACTATTGATAGCTGGGTTGCAGCAAACAATATTGACAAACTCGATTTTATAAAAATGGATATTGAAGGTGCAGAAATAGAAGCTCTTGCTGGTTGTGTTAATACTATAAAAGAATTGAAACCAAATTTTGCTATTGCATCTTATCATATAGTCAATAAAGAAATGACTTATATAAAAGTGGAACAATTTTTTAAAGCGATAAATTATCCCTGCAAAACAGTGCGATTTAGAGGGAATGAAATTATCACTTTTGCAGGTTATAATTTAAAATAATCAAAGCGAAATATGATTATTATTTATCACAATAAATCAACAGTAACAGAAGTAGTTTCATCATCGATTGACAATTTTGTAAATCAACAAAATCAAAATATTGCTTCGATACTACTTTCAATTGCTGCAAATAATGACGATGAGATTTTAGTTTGGTGTCATGAAAGCCTAAGGCACGATTTGAATATTGAACATATTGAGGATATGTTTCATCACAAGCGTTTTCTTTTTTCATATGCTCCTTTTTTAGGAAATTATTTTAATCGTGAATTGGGTTATATTGAGGATACTCCTTTTATTAAGGTTAATAAAACAGCTCGCTATGCTACTTGGCAAATGAGTTGTGTTGTTGGCGCTGTTCATGCTTCAGTTTTAAATGCATGTAGAAATGACCTTCAAACAACAGGCAACTTTGACTATTTTCTTAATTCATTTGCTAAAAGAGCCATGATTTTTGGCTTGTTATGTTATTCTGAGCCAAGACTACTAAAAAATATTTCATCAGTACAACCTTTACAACAATCTGGTTTAAACCAACTCTTTAGGTTTACTAAACAGCATTACCGAATGAGATGGATATTTCTTTTGTTTTTTAATTTAGTAGTTTATGAAAAACGTTTTCCTTTCTTCGCCTTCTTGACTTCACTTTTTTATAAAAAAAGAAGTTTCAAAGCGGAGTACATTGATAGTATCGTTTTGAATTCAAACAAAAAGATTATTGATAAAGGAACGATAGATATTTTAATCCCAACTATTGGCAGAAAACCCTATTTATTAAATGTTTTAAACAACTTAGCTGCTCAAACCCATTTACCGACTAATGTTATTATCGTTGAACAAAATCCATTGCCAAATGCTACTTCTGAGCTTGATTATATTGATAATTTAAGTTGGCCATTTAAAATTAAGCATCATTTCACGCATCAAGCAGGTGCATGCAACGCAAGAAATATAGCTTTAGAATTGGTAGAAAGTGAGTTCGTTTTTTTTGCTGATGACGATATTGTATTTGAAAACGATTTGATTGAAAAAGTGCTGCATAGTTTTCAAATAACGGGTAATGAAGTTTTGCTGGTGGCAATTCATTTAGCAAATGAAAAAATAGTAGTCCAATCTCCAAAACAGTTTCTAGCTTTTGGAACTTGTCACGCATTTGTAAAAAGTGAATGTTTAAAAGGATTAAAATTTAATATGGCTCTTGAATTTGGCTACGGAGAAGACGCAGATTTTGGCATGCAATTAAAAAATAGAGGTTATGATTTTTTATACCTTTCTACTTTAACCATTTTACATCTAAAAGCACCAATGGGAGGTTTTAGAACAAAACCAAAACTTAAATGGGACAATGACATCATCGAGCCAAAACCTTCGCCTACAGTTATGTTATACAAACAAATGTATTTTTCTACTGAGCAAATACTAAGTTACAAACTAACGATTTTTTTAAAGAATATTAATAGCAACTTTCTCAAAAATCCATTCAAATATTATCGAATTTTTAATCAAAAATGGAAAAGAAGTCAATATTGGGCCAATAAATTGAATGAGGAATAACATGAATTTTACACTGATAATTTGCACTTATATGCGACCAAATCCTTTATTGGATTTACTAAATTCGGTCAAATCACAAACACTTTACCCCAACGAGATTTTGATTATCGATGGTTCAACTAACGATGACACGAAAGCTATTGTTAATGAAAATTCATTTGTAAATTTAACCTATTATCAAGTTTCAAAGGAAGATAGAGGTTTAACCAAACAAAGAAATTTTGGAATTTCTAAAGTATCCCATGATGCACAGGTAATCTGTTTTTTAGATGACGATACAGTTTTAGAACCAATGTATTTTGAGGAAATCATTGCTACTTATCAAAGTAATAATGAGATTACAGGTGTGGCAGGAATTGCTATCAATGAAAATCGTTGGACAAAAAAGATACCCAATAAAAATTACAATAAACTCAAGTATTTTGAATTTGAAGATTACATTTATCCCGAAGGTTCAAGAAATATCATGCGAAATTTTTTAGGATTACAGTCTAATTTAGGTCCAGGTAGAATGCCTGATTTTTCACATGGAAGAACTTGCGGATTTCCGTTAAACGATAAAATTTATGAAGTTGATTTATTAATAGGTATGTCGTTTTCATTTCGAAAAGTTGTTTTTGATAACATTCGGTTTTCTTCATATTTTGAAGGATACGGACTTTATGAAGATGCCGATTTCAGTATAAGAGCACAGCAATTTGGTAAAAATGTTATAACCACAAAAGCGCAATTGTTTCACTTTCATGACCCATCAGGTAGACCAAATAAATATCAATATGGTAAAATGGTTACTAGAAACGGTTGGTATGTTTGGCGCATAAAATATCCTAATCCTTCTTTGAAGGCTAAATTGAAATGGAATGCAATCTCTTTATTTTTGATAGTAATAAGATTTAGCAATATATTTACCACAAACAAAAGAAAGGAAGCTTTTACTGAATTTTTAGGAAGAATTTCAGGATGGTTGAGTTTGTTTGTAGATAAACCTCAAGTAAAGGTTTAATAAGTAGTTTATTATGAAGTTATCAATTGTATCGCCAGTCTATAAAGCTGAAAAAATCATCCCAAAACTCGTAGAAAGAATTGAAAAATCAGTTGCTTTGATTTCTAGTGATTATGAAATTATATTAGTTGAAGATTGTGGTCCAGATAAATCGTGGGAAGTAATCGAGTTGATTGCAGCTAGTAATTCAAAAGTTAAAGGAATAAAATTAAGCAAAAATTTTGGTCAACATCCCGCTATTAACGCTGGTTTATCTGTAGCTCAAGGTGAATGGATTGTGGTAATGGATTGCGATTTACAAGATCAACCAGAAGAAATAGAAAAACTATATAATGAGGCATTAAAAGGATTTGATATAGTTTTAGCCAGTAGAAGTAATAGAAAAGATGGATTTTTGAAAAAGTTATCGTCTAAGTTTTTCTTCACAGTTTATAGTTATCTTACAGATAGTAAGTTTGATAATTCCATTGCAAATTTTGGAATTTATAACCAAAAAGTAATTAAAGAGGTGTTGAAAATGAATGATTATATCAAATCTTTTCCTTTGTTCGTGAATTGGGTTGGCTTTAAATCAACCACAGTAGAAGTAGAGCACGCCTCGCGCGATTCGGGAAAAACTTCCTATACTTATTCCAAATTACTAAGTTTAGCGTTCAATACAATTATTTCATTTTCAAACAAGCCATTGAAGCTCTTTGTAAAATTTGGAATGACCATTTCCTTGATTTCTTTTATTATGGGATTAGTAACGGTTTTTCGATATTGCACAGGAGCAATTAGTGTTCTTGGCTACAGTTCTTTGATGGTTTCTATTTGGTTTTTATCGGGTGTTATCATTACGATAATTGGAATTGTTGGTATTTATATCGGTAAAATATTTGATCAAACCAAAGGAAGAAATTCATTTATTATTGCAAAAACAACTAACTATGATGTATAAAAATATTGATGCCGAGGAAATATACATAGGAAAAAATACCATTATTGAGCCATCTGCAAAAATTAGAGGCGTTAACGGAAAAGCAAAAAAAATTAATATCGGCGATAATTGTTATATTGGAGAAAACGTACAAATATTGTGCGATGATTTTGCCTTAGGAGATTATTCAAAATTACAACACGATACCAATATTCATGGATATTTGCCTTGTCATATTGGTCACAATGCTTGGATTGGTCAATTTACAATTATTGACTCTATTGGTGGAACTACCATTGGGAATAACTGTGGAATTGGGGCACATTCACAAATTTGGAGTCATATTAAATATGGTGATACACTTGAAGGTTGTCGTTTCCTCTCAGAAAAACCAATGATAATAGGAAATGATGTATGGTTCGTAGGGCATTGCATAGTTTCTCCAATAATTGCAGAAGATAAGTCAATGGCTATGGTAGGTTCTGTAGTGACAAAAAACATGAATTTTAATGAAATTTATGCCGGTTCGCCAGCAAAATCTATTTCAGATAAAGTAGGTTTTCAATTTGAAAAAGTTAGCATTGAAGATAAACTCGCTCGAATGAAATCTTACCTAAATCAATGGGATAGAGGTTGTAAAAATATTATCGTAGTAGCAGATAATGCTGAGATAGATTTTTCAAATCGCGATTTTTCATATTTTAATGTTGCCGATAGAACCTACACAAAACGTGGTAGTGAAAACGAAATAAGTTTTATGAAGTTTTTACTTCCTTCTAGAGCAAAATTTACACCAATTTATACACTATAAATGATTAATATCCCTTTTAATAAACCCTATCTAACGGGAAAAGAGTTGTTTTATATTGAAGATGCTGTGAAGAAAGGTAAAATTTCTGGAAATGGTTATTATACACAACTGTGTCAAAAATATTTTGAAAGCAAATATGGATTTAATAAATGCTTACTAACAACCTCTTGTACTGATGCCCTGGAAATGGCAGCAATTTTAATAGATATTAAAGAAGGAGATGAAGTTATAATGCCTTCTTATACTTTTGTTTCTACGGCTAATGCTTTTGTTTTGCGTGGTGCTAAAATTGTTTTCGCTGATAGCAGATTAGATCATCCCGGAATTGATGAAGACCAACTAGAGTCTCTTATAACTTCAAAAACTAAAGCTATTGTTCCTGTGCATTATGCCGGAGTTGCTTGTGATATGGATAAAATCATGAACTTGGCAAATCAGTATGGACTTTATGTTATTGAAGATGCTGCGCAAGCTATAGATAGTTTTTACACTGGCAAAGATGGAATAAAAAAGGCATTAGGTTCCATCGGACATTTGGCGGCTTTTTCTTTCCATGAAACTAAAAACATCATTTCAGGAGAAGGTGGAATGCTCGCCATCAATGATAGAAAATTTGCTGAAAGAGCCGAGATTATATGGGAAAAAGGGACTAATCGTTCAGCATTTTTTAGAGGTGAAGTAGATAAATATGGTTGGGTTGACATTGGTTCGAGTTTTTTGCCTTCTGAAATTATTGCCGCTTTTCTGTGGGCTCAATTAGAAAATCTTGAAGATATTCAACAAGTAAGAATAGCACATTGGGAGAATTATCATCAAAAATTACAAGAATGGACGAGCGATAACCTCATTCAACTGCCTGTTATCCCTTCTTATGCGACAAATAATGGTCACATGTTTTATCTTATTTGCAAAAATCTTAAGCAAAGAACAACGATTATCGATAATTTAAAAAGTGAAGGGATATTATCTGTCTTTCATTATATCAGTTTGCATCGCAGCCAATTTTACAAAGGCAAAAATTTTAATACAGTGCTAAAACAAACAGACATTTTCTCAGATTGTTTACTTCGTTTACCTATGTATTATGAATTGAAAGTAGAAGATGTAATTTATAAAATAACTGAAAAATGAATATAGCCAATAAACTAAAAACGAAACTTGATTTTTTTTACAGCAAGAATGTAACTGTATTTCTTTTCATTCTATTTTCCGTTGTTAATTTGGTTTATTTCATTAGCGGATTTTTTATGTTTTTTTTAAACAAAAAAGGCAATGCAGATGAATACTATCAATATAATTTATATACTGTAACTTCTTTTTCGCTGAACAATATTTTTTATACGCCTTCGCAACCGTTTATTTTTTTAAGTTCTTGTGTGGACTATTTTTTAAGTAAGCCAATGATGTCAACTCGAGTAGTTTCATTACTTCTTTTTGTGGTACTGCTTGTATTTTTTATAAAAAAAATTAAAGCCATACAAAGTACTGCCATCGAAAAGGTTTATAAGATTACTTTTTTTATCTGTGCTATTGCCATAACAAATCAGATGTATTCTGGCACATCAGATTTTTTATCTTTTGTTTTTTTAGTACCGCCTTTTTTAATAATACTAGACAGCATAAATTTAAAAAAAATTAATTTAAGTATAAATTTTTGTGTTTTTATTGGCTTGTTATTCGCTATTTCAATTGCTTCTAGACCAACGGCCATAATTTTAATTGCGTTGTTTTATACTTCGATGTTTTTGATTTTAGGATTTAAAATAATTTTTTGCAAAGAAAATTTGGTAATGCTTTTGTCATTAGGGTTCTTTTTATCGCTTATAAATTTTTTGCCTATAATTCAACAACAAAAAATTATTTTAGACGTCAAAGAAGTTCCAGAAGAAACTGGTGTTAATTGGTTCCAAAAGAATTACTTAATGGCAAAATTTTGGGACTCTAATAAAATACCTACTTCGCAATGGATTTCGACTGCTGAAGTAATCGAGTTTAAAAAACAAAATCCAAACTTTGAATTTCCAAAAAATCAAATAGAATTACTGTTGAAAGAACCTGGATTATATTTTAGGCAAATGATTAGAATGTTTGTAAAGGCCATGTATACAAGTTTCAGGTTTATGTACTTTCTTTTTCCAATTATGTTATTATCCTTTATAAATAGCAAAAGAATTTCTTGGTTAAAAACTTGTAACTATAAAAATCCAAATGGTATTGCTAAAAACAAAATTATAGTACTGTTTCATTTTATAAGCATTATTGTTTTTTCGTTTATTGCCGTAAAAATGTTTGAATTCCGATGGGTAATTCCAATCATGATTTTATACACCTACTATGCAATTCATTACATTTCGTTATTGCCAATAAAGGCAAGGTTTTTAATTTATAATTTTAGTTTCATCTGTGGGATTTTGTTGTATATGATGTTTTTTATAAAAAATGGATTAATATATTCTTCATGACTTTTTGCATCATAACACATGTTCCTCACGGTTACCATGCAAATAAATATTTTGCATATGCGCCATATGTTAGGGAAATTAATATTTGGTCAAAATATGTAGATAGAATTGTGTTAGTTGCGCCTTTACAATTGCAAAAAATCACTCCTATAGAAATTAATTACACATCGTCAGCTATTGATTTTCATGAGGTTAATTCATTTAACTTTTTGTCTTTAAAAGCTATTTTCTCTTCCTTAGTTGAATTACCAAAAGTTGTTTTTAAGATATATTTTGCCATGAAAGCAGCAGACCATATTCATCTTAGATGTCCCGGAAATATGGGATTATTAGGCTGTATGGTTCAGGTTTTTTTTCCCTCCAAATCAAAAACTGCTAAATATGCAGGAAATTGGGATTTAAAATCCAGACAACCTTTAAGTTACCGTCTTCAAAAATGGATTTTAAGCAATACTTTTTTGACAAAAAACATCAACGTCCTAGTGTATGGCGAATGGGAAAATAGCTCAAAAAATATTAAACCTTTTTTTACTGCTAGTTACTACAACAGCGATAAAACTGAAATAAAAATAAGAAGTTTAAAGAGTAAAATTTCATTTTTATTTGTTGGCACTCTCTCTAATGGCAAACAACCATTATATGCTATACAACTTGTTGAACGTATTTACCACAAAGGTTTTGATGTACAATTGAATTTATATGGTGAAGGTCAAGAACGTCTACAATTAGAAAAGTATATCTCAGATAAGAAACTAGAAAGTTTTGTTTTCTTGCAAGGAAATCAAAATCAAAAGACCGTAAAAGAAGCCTATTTAAATAATCATTTTGTAATTTTACCATCCATGAGCGAAGGTTGGCCAAAAGTTGTTGCTGAAGGAATGTTTTGGGGCTGTTTACCAATCGCTACGAGTGTTTCTTGTGTGCCAAATATGTTAGATAACGGGAATAGAGGATTGCTTTTAACACTAGATATTAAAGACGATGTAAAAAAAATAATGGCATTAATTAACGATGAAAGCTTGTATTACAGTAAAACTAAAAACGCTGTACTATGGTCTAGGAATTACACCTTAGACGTTTTTGAAGAAGAAATAAAAACCATTTTACAATCATGAGGATAGTTCAAATCATTGACTCTTTGGAAACTGGTGGTGCAGAAAAAATGGCAGTAAATTATGCAAATGCACTTGCAACAAAAATTGAGTTTTCAGGATTGGTTGCCACAAGAGCAGAAGGAGATTTAAAACATCAACTCCATAAAGAAGTGTTTTATCTCTTTTTGAATAGAAAAATGATAATCGATTTTCGTGCTGTTTTTAGATTGCGGAGGTATTGTAAATTAAATAAAATAGACTATATACAACCGCACAGTAGTTCTTATTTTATTGCTATTCTTGTTAAAATTGTGTATCCAAAAGTTAGAATTATTTGGCACGATCATAATGGCTTAAGCGAGTTTATTAGCAATCAAAAATCTTTTATTCTTAAAATTGCTTCTCATTTTTTTAAAGGTATTATTGTTGTAAACTATAAATTAAAAGAGTGGGCACAACGCGAGTTGCATTGCAAACAAGTTGTTTATCTGCCTAATTTTACTAATAACAATGATAATGTGCCTGCTAAGACTATATTAGACGGTGAAAAAGGAAAACGAATTCTTTGTGTAGCTAATCTGCGAGATCAAAAAAATCATTTTTTATTACTCGAAGTTGCTGAACTACTTAAAAAAACCAAACCAGCTTGGACATTCCACCTCGTAGGTAAAGATTTTGAAGACGATTATTCAATGCAATTGCTGAGAGTAATTAAAAATAAAAGGTTAGTACATTTTATTAGCATTTATGGTTCACAAAACGATATTACAAACATCATTAATCAGAGTGATATAGCTATTCTAACCTCAAAATCAGAAGGTCTACCTGTAGCATTAATTGAATATGGCTTAATGAAAAAACCCGTGGTAGTCACTAATGTTGGAGAGATTCCGCTTATAATTAAAGATGGTGTTAATGGCTTTATGGTTGATGTAAATGACTCTCATAACTTTTATCATAAATTAATACAATTGATAGAAAATGATGAATTGAGAGCAAATTTTGGCAATAATTTGTATCAAACTGTCATAGAAAATCATTCGGAGTCAGGTGTTGTTACTAAGTATTTAAATTGGATTGAAAGCTTATAATGGACAAAATTGATAAAAAGTATATAACTCTTATCTTGTTGCATGTCGCAATAGGAGTTTTAATATTTTATATAAAGCCACTGTCTAAGCTATATGGTTTTGCTATTTTGCTCTACGGATTATACTATGTTGTCAAAACACAAAACAGAAACAATGAAGTGTTATTTGCATCAGCATATATTGTTGGTAGTGAAGTTTTTTTAAGAATGACCGGCGGAAATATTCTTTATGAGTTTTCAAAATATGGTGTAATGCTCTTTTTAGCTTTCGGAATGTATTACAGTGGTTTTTCTAAAAACTCAATACCATTTTGGGTTTATCTATTACTTCTTTTGCCAGGAGTTATAGTAGCTACCGAAACTTTAAATCTGGAGTCTGACCTGCGTACATCGATAGCTTTTAACATTTCTGGTCCAGCATGTCTTGGTGTAGCAGCAATTTATACCTACAACAGAAAAATTTCATTTTCTCAACTTAATAACTTGATGTTAACTTTAGGGTTGCCAATAGTTACAACCGTTGTTTATTTAATTTTATATACACCCGATTTACGAACAATTTTAACCAGTACAGGATCCAATCCTGCTACTTCTGGTGGTTTTGGACCAAATCAAGTGGCAACAATATTAGGTCTTGGTGTTTTTATTTTTTTTACAAGATTAATTTTAGCCTCAAAATCAAAGTTATTATTTGCTGTAAATCTTATTTTACTATTCAACATTCTATATCGAGGTTTGGTCACTTTTTCTCGTGGTGGTATATTAACTGGTTTCGTAATGATTTTTTTGTTTTTGGTATTATTATATACAAACATAGGTAGTTATGCTAGAGCAAAACTTTATATGTTGTTTATATTTGTTTCATTTGCACTTGTTTTAACCTGGCTTTATACTTCTAGTCAAACAGGAGGTTTAATTGACAAAAGATATGCTAATCAAGACGCAATGGGTAGAACGAAAGAAAGCAAGTTTACCGGTAGAGAGGAAATTTTAGCCAGTGAAATTGATGCTTTTATGGACAGTCCTGTATTTGGAATAGGTGTTGCGAAAGGATTAGAAATTCGAAAAGAAAAAACAGGCGAAATAATTACTTCGCACAACGAAATTTCAAGAACGTTTGCCGAACATGGAACCATGGGTATTATTGCTTTATTGATTGTTTTTTTTACACCAATTTTTTTATATTTAGATAATAAACAGAATATCTACATCTTTTGTTTCTTGATTTTTTGGTTAATGACAATAAATCACGCGGCAATGAGGCTTGCTGCTCCAGCTTTTGTATATTCGTTATCGTTGTTAAAAGTTTATATAGATGAAGAAAATCCTGTACATAGGCAATAAGCTAGCTGCACATGGTTATAATTCGACTTCAATTGAAACTTTAGGATTATTTCTTGAAGATGAAGGATTTAAGGTATATTACGCTTCTTCGAAAAAGAATAAATTCTTGCGATTAATGGAAATGATTTTCATGATTGTAAAACACGCTAGAAATGCTAATTATGTTTTGATTGATACCTACAGCACTAAAAATTTCTGGTATGCTGTCGTTATATCACAGCTATCTAGAGTATTATCTTTACGATACATTCCCAAATTGCATGGTGGTGATTTACCGCGAAGAATTGTACAATCAAAATTTCTTTCTGATTTAATTTTTAAAAATGCTTATATCAATATTTCACCATCTTATTATCTTATTGAAGCATTTAATAAACAAGGTTACACAAACATTAAATATATCCCGAATACTATCGATTTAAATTTATATCCGCAGCATGATAAACAGTTTAAAATACCGAAACTACTCTGGGTAAGATCATTTTCTGCGATCTATAATCCTATTATGGCTATAGAAGTTTTTATTAATTTAAGAAAAATATTTCCTGAAGCTGAGTTATGCATGGTAGGACCAAGAAAAGATAATAGTTATGAAAAAACAATTCTTTTTGCCGAACAAAACAATGTGGACGTAAAATTCACAGGAAAATTATCAAAAGAAGAATGGATTACCCTTTCTAAAAATTATAACGTTTTTATAAATACAACCCATTTTGATAACACTCCTGTGAGTGTTATTGAAGCAATGTCACTGGGAATCCCAGTGGTTTCAACAAATGTTGGAGGCATTCCATATTTACTGCAACATAACACAAACGCGCTTTTGGTTTCTGATAATAATAGCGACGAAATGACCCAACAAATAACTAGAATTTTTACCGAGCCTGATATTGCTTGCAACTTGAGCGAAAACGCAAAAAAAACGATTAAAAACTTTGATTGGAAAATTGTTCGTGGGCAGTGGATAGATTTACTTTCATGAATGTCATAAATTTGTACCTTGCAACTTTATTAGGCTTTTTAGTTTCGCTATGAATAAGCACAAAGAAATACACTTTGAAATCTCAGAAAGAAAAATTCTTTTAAGAATTTTTGATATCATTTCTGTGCTTTTTTCTTTGTATATCGTTAGCACAGTATTTGATTTTAGCTATTTTGGTTTTTCTAAAACAAACTTTTATTGGACTATAGTACTTGGACTTTATTTAATTATAATTGGTTCAATATTTGAAATGTATAACTTACAGGTTGCCAGCAGTCAATATCAGGTTATAAAAAGTATTATATTAACTTCATCAACAACTGTATTAGTTTATTTATTAACCCCTATTTACACACCTGTATTACCTTCAAATCGTATTCAGATACTCATTTTTTTTATATCAATATTCTTAGCTCTATTTTCATGGCGGATGATTTATGTACGTTTTTTTGCGTCTAATAGATTTTCTAAAAAGGTTATTCTGATATGTGATAATGATCAAGTTAAAGAGCTTGTGAGTGGCTTAGAAAGCGCTGATCCACATTGCAAGGTGTTAGGTTTTGTGAATTCTGATAGTTCAAATGAAACAAAACTAAATAACGTTCAAAATATTACAATAGATGGTCTTCAAAAATTTGTAAAGGAGAATTCAATATCTGAAATAGTAATTGCATCACAAAAAACAGATGGTATTACCGTTACCCTTTACAATCAATTAATTCATCTCCTCGAAAATGGATATATTATTAGAGAATACACTCAAGTTTATGAAAGTATTACTCAGCGTATTCCAGTTCAATATGTGTCGCGTGATTTTTATCGTTACTTTCCTTTTAGTAGGAGTAATCAAAATCACTTTTATATATTAATAATCAGATTTTTAGAAATTATTATTTCAATTATAGGATTAGCTTTTGGTTTAGTTTTAATTCCTATGGTAATACTTGGAAATCTTATTGGAAACAGAGGGAAATTATTTTATACACAAGAACGTGTCGGTAAAAACGGTCAAGTTTTTGAAATAATAAAATTCAGGACGATGGTTAAAAATGCCGAAACCAACGGAGCTGTATTTGCAACTTCCAATGATACTAGAATAACGCCATTTGGAAAAATTTTACGTAAATCTAGAATAGATGAATTTCCACAGTTTTACAATATATTAAAGGGTGAAATGGCAGTTATTGGGCCTAGACCAGAAAGACCAGTTTTTGTTAATGAAATTGCTGCTTCAATGCCTTTTTATGAAACACGCCATGTTATAAAACCCGGGTTAACAGGATGGGCGCAGGTAAATTATTCTTATGGTGAAACTATTGAGGATAGTTTAATTAAACTACAATATGATTTATATTATATCAAGCATAGAAGCCTTTTTCTTGATTTTAACATCATGTTTAAAACGCTTAGCACCGTTTTATTTTATAGAGGGCAATAGTTTCAATGGGTTTTTACCGCTTATCTTTAATAACATATAAATACCAGTAATTATAAACGGAAGCATAAGTAATAAATGCGGTTTATTTATCATAATTAATGCGTAGATAAATAAAATAACAATCGAAAAATTGCAAAGTTTATCTAACCAAGCTTTATTTACAAAAGGTAAAGCCAAAAACAAAGGGCTAAAAAGTAGGGCATTATAATTCCATAAAACTTCCTGATGTTGTGAATACAAACCTACTAAACAAAGGAAAACTCCTAAAATTCCACACACAAACAAATAGCCGAGAAATAGGAATTTTTTGTTCAACAATATAAGAGCGAACAGCACAGCTATTACAAAATAAATACTATCAAAAAATGAAAATTTAATTTCATTTTTGCTTCCGTGAATAATAGTTTTTTTATCAGAAACTAATTTTTTAGTGCCTACTGATGCTTTTTCCAAACTATTCATAAGTTCAATAGGCAAAAACAATTTTTCTGATTTGGCATCGGTTTTTGCGCCAAAAATTATGTTGATACCTAGTTTATACCAAAAATAATTTTCAAAATAAGGATACAACACTTCACGATAGGAGTTGCTTTTCGAATCGACTTTATGAATTAGTTTTTTTCCCAGGGCATTGTTTAGTTTTTCAGCGACCATAGTGGTGCAATTTCTTTCAATAAATTTATATGTATAATATCTTTCAGAAGTATATAGAGATTCGCTTAATGTTGTAAAGAGTTCTTGTTTCTGTTCCGCTGAAAGTGTTATAGTTTGTTCAATTACCTCTCTCTCATCTGTTTGGTATTCTAATATAAAATCTTCATAGGATGTTACATTCATGAAATATTGTAAATCTCCTTTAACAAATTTCAAATAAAAATTTTCAGTTCTAAAATCGAATGCGCCATAGTTAAAAACCACATCCAACTGATTTTCATCATCTTTTATTCGTAATGCTGTGTGACCAAATGTGGAATACAATTGTTCGCCGCGACCACAAGTGAAAACGCTAATTTGAGATTGTTGCGATAGTTTTGGATTTTGTGAAAATGAATTTAGACTAATAAAAAGAAGAAATAATAGTGTTTTTTTTACCATATTTTTTTATCTAAAAATGCTCAAATCTACTTTTACAGAAAAAATATTGGAATATAAGGCAGCACTTTGATCGCCCAAATCGGTAAGAGCATAGTCTATTTGAATTCCCTTATACTTAAAACCTATACCAATATTAGGTTGAAAACTGACTTGTTGTGTACCATCAAGTTGCATTACATTTTGAAAGTTTCCCACACCAGCACGAAGAAAAACTAAGTCTGTGTATCCAAATTCAAAGCCAATTGCCGGATCAATACTCGCAATATCAGTGGAAATCACATCATTGGTTCGGGCAAATTGCATATTCAAATTGACTGCTGCCAAAAGCGTATAATCGTAGTGAAATTCAAACTTTTTAGCAATTCCAAGTTGTGCTTTTGGTAAGGTAATTTCGCTACTTTCTGGTAATTCTTGATTTTGTCCTGGTGTAATCGTAACAGCATCTCTAATCTCGTTATATTTATCTTCATCTATCGCCCATACATTATAAGTTGTAGTAATGTCTCGAAGCATTAAACCAAAGTGCCAATCATTTCTATCAAACTGCAATCCGGCATCAAAACCAAAACCCCACGAATTGGCAAACTCGCCAATTACTCTGCGGATTACTTTTGCATTTACTCCATATTGAAATCCCTCTAATTTCATTTTTCTTGCGTATGAAAATGTAAGGGCATAATCAGCAGTAGAAAACAAACTAATTCTATTGTAATCAATATTACCTTCACTATCAATTAATTGAGTGGTGTTCAAAATATCATCTACACCAAAACGAATTAATGAAAAACCCCACGCACTTTCATCGTCAATTTTTTTAGCGTAAGCGGCATAATCATATTGTGCAATATTAGCAAAGTAGCTAGCATGCATTAATGATGCTTCGCTATCTTCAATTTTTAATAAGCCTGCAGGATTCCAATAACCGGAGTTTACATCACCAGAATATGCTGTAACAGCATTAGACATTCCTAATGCGGCAGCATCAACCCCAATGCTCATGAACTCGTTAGAATATTTTCTAACTGATTGAGAATTAATGGTTGTGCTAATAAAAAATAGCGTTAGAGCAATTTTGATTTTCAAGGCAATTTTCTTTTTACAAATATCAAATAAAAATCTGTAATATAAAACGTAGAATGCACTAACATATTGTATTAAATTTGTAAAACTTAAAAAAAAGTAGTCCATATGAATATAAAAGCACAAATCCCCAACTTCTTTACTATGCTTAATTTGTTTTCGGGTTGTGTGGCTTTGGTATTTGTCGCTGATTTTAAATTTGATTTGGCTTTCTATTTCGTTTGTCTTGGGATTTTCTTTGATTTTTTTGATGGTTTCTTTGCCCGAAAATTTGGAGTAGCGGGACCATTAGGAGTTCAATTGGACTCATTAGCAGATATGGTAACTAGTGGTGTTGTTCCGGGATTTGTTGTGTATCAGTTGTTATTTAATATACAATTAATTACGATTGAAAATTATAACGCAAATGGTATTGATTTTCTCCCATTTATTGGTTTTGTTATAACTCTTGGTGCTTGTTATCGCTTAGCAAAATTCAATATCGACTCACGACAATTGGATAGTTTTATTGGCTTGCCAACTCCCGCAAATGCTTTGTTTTTTATGAGTTTGGCCGTTATAATTAAAGGTATGCCATTATCAGAACTATCTTCTTTTCTTTTTGAAAAAAAATTTTTGATACCACTAACACTTTTAAGCGCTTACATAATGAACGCCGAAATTCCTTTGTTTTCCTTAAAGATTAAGGACTTCAGTTTTGCCAAGTACAAGTTGCAGATTTTCTTTTTAGTACTATCTGTTTTGATGCTTCTTTTTCTTCAAATTATTGCTGTGCCATTAATTATTATTTTATATGTTTTACTTTCTATTGTAAATAATGTTTTAAATAAAAAAGCTTCTATTTAAGAAGCTTTTTTCGTAATCGTGAATACTATAAATCCAAAAAAAAGTATAGCTATTAATAGCACCAAATAAGATTTAGGATGAGCAAAATTTAGAGTAGTTCCTAAATTTAGATTGGGTTTGTCTACAAAAATGCGTTTGTCTTTTTTATTGAAATAAAATATGCCCCATTTCCAGTTTTTTGGAGTTTTATGCCAATTATCCTGTATTTCCTTATTTCGGCTTTCCACAATTTAAAAATGTAATTTCTTTTTACGCAATTCAAAGTTTTGTCCGAGATATACTTTTCGCACCATTTCATCGGCAGCTAATTCTTCTGGAATTCCTGCTTTTAAAATGCCACCTTCAAACATTAGGTAGGTTTTATCGGTTATAGCTAAGGTTTCCTGAACGTTATGATCGGTGATTAAAATTCCGATGTTTTTGTTTTTTAATTGGGCTACAATACGTTGAATATCTTCTACTGCTACTGGATCAACTCCGGCAAAAGGTTCATCTAGTAAGATAAATTTTGGGTCAGTAGCTAAAGCTCTCGCAATTTCAGTACGTCGTCTTTCTCCACCAGAAAGTAAATCACCACGATTAGTTCGGATGTGTTCCAAACTAAATTCAGCAATCAAACTCTCCATTTTTGCTACTTGTTCTTCTTTGGAAAGCTTAGTCAACTGGAGTACACTCAAAATATTATCTTCAATGCTCAATTTTCTAAAAACCGATGCTTCCTGTGCCAAATAACCAATTCCGTTTTGAGCTCTTTTATACATTGGAAAATCAGTAATATCCATATTATCTAGGAAAATTTTTCCTGAATTTGGTTTTACCAATCCAACAATCATGTAAAATGAAGTCGTTTTTCCAGCACCATTTGGACCTAATAGTCCAACGATTTCTCCCTGGTTTACTTCCACAGAAATACCTTTTACAACGCTTCTGCCTTTATAAGTTTTTACTAAATTTTCGGCTCTTAATTTCATGTCATGATGAATTTATTTCAGCATCTCTGCTGATTTTTCATGTTCTATGCAAATAAACAAATTCCTAAATAAACAAATCAACCATTTAACAGTTATTTCATTTTTACACTTCTCAAACCATGCTAAATACTGCGACTGCACATTGAGACCGAAAACTGAAAACTGCTATCTGATTACTGACCACTTTCTTCTAATTCTTCCCAAAATTCGTAAGCTCTCCTTAAATGAGGAATTACAATGGTTCCGCCAACTAAGGTGGCAATTCCCATAGCTTCCATCATTTCTTCTTTGGTAATGCCTTCTTTGTAACTAGTTTCTAAATGATATTTTATACAATCATCACAACGCAATACGGTTGATGCAACTAATCCCAAAAGTTCTTTGGTTTTAACATCCAAAGCACCATCAGCGTAGGCATTAGTATCTAAATTAAAAATTCGTTTTACAATTTTATTATTGTCAGCCAATAATTTTTCGTTCATTTTTGAACGATATTCATTAAATTCTTCAACTAATTTGCTCATTTTGTTTTTCTTTTTTTACTACAAGAACAGCGATTAAAATACTAACTTCATATAAAATCAATATGGGAATAGAAACCACCACTTGACTCGGAATATCGGGTGGTGTTGCTATAGCTGCAACTATTAGTATGATTACGATAGCGGCTCTTCGATATTTTCTGAGAAATGCGGGTGTTACCAGCCCTAATTTTGCTAAAAAGTAAATAATTATGGGTAATTCAAAAACTAATCCACTAACAATTACTGAAGTTTTAATCATACTAATGTACGAATCTATGGTAAATTGATTTACAATGGCTTGGCTTACGTTGAAATTACCAAAGAAATTAATAGATAATGGTAGAATAATAAAGTATCCAAAAAGAACACCAATAAAGAATAGCAATGAAGATACAATAATGAAAGCGCTAGCTTTTTTGCGTTCGCTTTCATAAAGCGCTGGACTAATAAAACGCCAAACTTCATACAAAATATATGGAAATCCCAAAATGAACCCTGCGGTTATCAGTATCCAAAGATATATTGAAAATTGACCGCCAACTTCAGTGTTTTGAATGATAAAAGAAAATTCTGTAGCACAAGCATAAGAGTCATCAACTCCAAAAAAACGGGTCAATTCACAAAAAAAACGATAGGTTACAAAATTAGGGTCTTTTGGACCAAAAAGGATGGTGTCAAAAATGAAATCATCTATAAAGTAGCAGGCGCAAGCAATGATTATTATTGCAAGCGTACTTCTTACTAATAACCATCTTAATTCTTCAAGATGATCTAAAAATGACATTTCTGCCAACGCTTTTTTCGCCATTAGATTATACCTTCTTTTAAAATATCATGTAAATGGATGATACCTTTATATTCTCCTTTATCAACAACTACCAGTTGTGTAATCGAAAAGTCTTCTAAGATGTTTAAAGCATCACTCACCAAGTCAGTTGACTGTATCATTTTTGGATTTTTTGTCATAATATCTTGTGCTGATAATCCAGAAATAACTTCAGTCTTGTTCAACATCCTTCTAATGTCACCATCGGTAATAATTCCGATTACTTTATGATCATCAACAACTGCCGTTACACCAAGTCGTTTTTCTGAAATTTCAACAATTACAGTTTTAATTGTCGAGTCTGGTGCAACAATGGGCTTGTGTGTTGCATCGAGCACATCGCACACACGTAACAACAATTTTTTACCTAAAGCACCACCAGGATGGTACTTAGCAAAATCTTCAGCAGTAAAACTTTTCATTTCCATTAAACAAACCGCAATCGCATCGCCGATAACTAATTGTGCAGTTGTACTGTTGGTTGGCGCCAAGTTATTCGGACATGCTTCTGAGTCAACATATGTATTTAAAATATAGTCCGACTCTTTCGCAAGAAAAGAAGTAGTATTACCTGTAATGGCGATTAATTTATTTCCAAAATTTTTCAAAAGCGGAACCAAAACCTTTATTTCAGGACTGTTGCCACTTTTTGAAATGCAAATGACAACATCGTTAGATTGTACCATTCCTAAATCGCCATGAATGGCTTCTGAGGCATGTAGAAAAAGAGAAGGCGTTCCCGTAGAATTTAATGTAGCTACAATTTTTTGAGCAATGATAGCACTTTTCCCAATTCCGGTTATCACTAATCTTCCTTTAGACTTGTAAATAATATTGATTGTTTGTACAAAATTATCATCTAAAAAATCTATCAATTTGGCAATTGCCTTACTTTCAGATAAAACAGTGTTTTTTGCGGTCTCAAGAATTTTTTTGCTAGTAATCAAAATTGAAATAATATAAAATTTGTGTGTATTGTAGAAAGTTGTATCTTTATGATTGCAAATTTATGTAAAAATACCATTATCAAAGAATGAATTTAGACGAAATTGACATCCATAAGGAATTAAAAAAGTTTTTTGGTTTTAGCCAATTTAAAGGATTGCAAGAGCATGTTATAAAAAGTATAATTTCTAAAAATAATACGTTTGTAATAATGCCAACAGGTGGCGGAAAGTCTTTGTGTTACCAATTACCTGCACTAATACAAGAAGGAACTGCCATAGTAGTTTCACCGTTAATTGCATTAATGAAAAATCAAGTTGATGCCATCAGAAGTTTGTCATCTGAAAACGGAATTGCCCACGTTTTGAATTCTTCCTTAACAAAAACTGAAATCAATCAAGTAAAAAAAGATATAACATCGGGAATTACAAAACTATTATATGTTGCTCCTGAGTCATTGACAAAAGAAGAATATGTTGAGTTTCTTCAAAGTGTTACCATCTCTTTTGTAGCTATCGATGAAGCGCATTGTATCTCAGAATGGGGACATGATTTTAGACCAGAATACAGAAATTTAAAAGCTATCATTAAATTAATTGGCGACGTTCCCGTTATTGGTTTAACAGCCACAGCCACGCCAAAAGTACAGGAAGACATTCTTAAAAATTTAGACATGTCTGATGCTACTACTTTTAAAGCATCGTTTAATAGACCTAGTTTATTTTACGAAGTACGAACAAAAACAAAAAATATCGAGTCTGATATTATTCGGTTTATCAAACAACACAAAGGTAAATCAGGAATTATTTATTGTTTAAGTCGCAAAAAAGTAGAAGAAATTGCCGAAGTGCTTCAAGTTAACGGAATTAGTGCCGTTCCTTATCATGCTGGTTTGGATGCAAAAACTAGAGCTAAACATCAAGACATGTTTTTGATGGAAGACGTTGATGTAGTGGTAGCTACTATTGCATTTGGAATGGGAATTGACAAACCTGATGTTCGTTTTGTCATTCATCACGATATTCCAAAATCATTGGAAAGTTATTACCAAGAAACAGGTCGTGCGGGCAGAGATGGTGGTGAAGGCCATTGTCTAGCCTATTATTCTTATAAAGATGTAGAGAAATTGGAAAAATTTATGTCTGGAAAACCTGTTGCTGAGCAAGAAATAGGTTTTGCTTTGTTGCAAGAAGTGGTGGCTTATGCCGAAACTTCGATGTCACGTCGCAAATTTTTGTTGCATTATTTTGGCGAAGAATTTGATAGTGAAACAGGTGAAGGTGCCGATATGGATGATAATGTTCGTAATCCAAAAGTTAAAGTTGAAGCCAAAGAAAACGTCAAAAAATTATTGGAGGTTGTTCGCGATACCAAACATCTTTATAAATCAAAAGAAGTTGTATACACATTAATAGGAAGAGTAAATGCAACAATTAAAGCACATCGAACTGATACACAAAATTTCTTCGGCTGTGGAACCGATCAAGAGGAACGCTACTGGATGGCATTGATACGACAAGTTTTGGTGGATGGCATGCTAACTAAAGATATAGAAACCTATGGGATTTTGAAAGTATCTGAAAAAGGTCATGCATTTATTAAAAATCCACATTCATTCTTGATGTCGGAAGATCATGAATATAATGAAGCCGAAGACGATGCCATTGTTACCGCTGCAAAATCTACAGGAACAGCGGATGAAGTCTTGATGAACATGTTGCGAGATCTAAGAAAAAAAGAAGCCAAAAAAATCGGCGTTCCACCATTTGTGGTTTTTCAAGATCCATCGCTCGAAGATATGGCCTTAAAATATCCTATTACTATTGAAGAATTAAGTAACGTGCACGGCGTTGGTGAAGGGAAAGCCAAAAAATATGGCGCACCATTCGTTGCCTTAATTGACAGATATGTAGAAGAACACGATATAATTCGTCCTGATGATTTGGTAGTTAAGTCAACCGGCGCAAACTCTGCCAACAAATTATACATTATTCAAAATATTGACCGAAAATTATCTTTAGAAGATATTGCTAAGGCCAAAGGAATGAATATGGATGCTTTACTCAAAGAAATGGAACAAATTGTTTATGCAGGTACAAAATTAAACATCAAGTACTGGATTAATGAAATTTTGGATGAAGAGCAACAAGAAGAAATTCACGATTATTTTATGGATTCCGAGACAGACAATATAGAAAATGCGCTGAAAGAATTTGATGGAGATTATGACATCGAGGAATTACGATTAATGCGCATTAAGTTCATTAGTGAAGTAGCTAATTAGAAGTATTCAGTCGCAGTTTTCATCCACAGAAGTCTGTTACTGCGACTGAATACTAAACAAATAGTTCTCCGCGATGCGGTTTTAAAGTATCACGAACCATAATCATATTTTCGTCTGTTACGACCATATAAGCAATGGCGTGCATTTCGTTTTTGATTTCAAAACCAGTGATATTTAGAGGTAATTTTTCAATAGCAATAAATTCTTTTAAATGAATTTCATGATGCTCGGCAGTTTTTGCAGCAGCTTCACCGCGAAAATCCCAAATTAATTTTATTTGTCGTGACATATAATAAAAGTAGTTTGGCAAAGGTAAGTTTTTGTTACATTTGAAAAAAACAACACCATGAAATTTGTCTATGTTTTATTTTTATCAATTTGTTTCCATAGCTTTTCGCAAGAATTAACACTCGAACAAGCCAATCATTTAGCCACATTACCATTAAAATGCTTGCAACAAGAATATCCAAATAAATTGGGGCAAATGCTTATTGATAGCACCGAAATTCAATCACCCAAAAAATTACACCCTACATTTTACGGCTGTTTCGATTGGCATTCCTCCGTTCACGGACATTGGAGTTTAGTGTATTTGCTAAAAAAATTCCCTAATCTTGCTAACAAAGAACAGATTATCCAGAAATTAAAAACCAACCTTTCTGCAGCAAATATTCAAGTAGAAATTGATTATTTAAACAAAAAACATGAAAAATCATTCGAACGAACTTACGGTTGGAATTGGTTACTCAAATTACAACTCGAACTCGAAACCAGTGACGAACCTTTTGCAAAAGAATTAGCCCAAAATCTAAAACCACTTTCTAATTTAATTGTTGAAAAATATATCGAATTTTTGCCTAAATTACTCTATCCAGTTCGCGTGGGAACTCATTCCAATACTGCTTTCGGACTAACCAATGCTTGGGATTATGCCGTGTTTTCAAAAAATGAAATACTCCAAAAAAGCATCAAAGAAAACGCTATTCGTTTGTTTCAAAAAGACGAAAACTGTCCATTTAATTGGGAACCAAGTGGTACCGATTTCCTTTCGCCTTGTATGGAAGAAATGGCTTTGATGCAAAGAATTTTACCCAAAAATGAGTTCCTAACTTGGCTTAAAAAGTTTATACCTAACCTTTTCAAAAAAGATTTCAAATGGGAAGTTGCCCGCGTTTCCGACAGAACTGATGGTCATCTTGTACACCTCGACGGACTAAATTTCAGTCGTGCGTGGAACATGTATTATTTGCTCCATCAATATCCAAACGAGTTCAAACACCTTAAAACCTTAGCCGATTACCATCTCAATTTCTCGCTACCATCTGTGGTTGATGGCAATTATGAAGGCGAACATTGGCTGGCTTCCTTCGCTTTGCGATCCTTCGAAGAAAAGAAATAATTTTTCCTTTAAGACAGGTTGTGCTATCCGTTGCAAATTCTAATTAAAGAAAATACTTTATTTTGTATATACAATATATATTATATACTTTTGTTTCAAATATTTGTATCTATGAGAAAGCTAATTGACTTAGACGAAACCACACTAACGAAACTGAAGTTTATTTCAATCTTTGAAAACTCTAGCGTTAAATCTTTGATTGAAAATGCTGTAAAATCTTATGTAAAAGATAAGGAATTAGAACGACTCAAAAAATTGACCGATGAAGAAAAAGAAGATATCGGAATGCTCATGTTTATGCAAGAAGCTGATAGAACAGAATTTGTGTCAAGAGAAGAAATTATGAAAATTTTGAAACCTTGATTGTTAAATTTGGAAAGCTTTTTTCAAAAGATTTGACTAAAGTTAAAGATGTACATTTGAAGCATGACGTTATTCAAATAATTGAAAAATTCGAAAATGCTGATTCTATTTTGGCAATGACAAACATCAAAAAAATGAAAGGTCATCCTGAGGCATATAGAATTAGAATAGGAAAATATCGATTAGGTTTTTTTTATGATGGCGAAACAATCGAACTGTCACGATTTGTAAAACGTGAGGATATTTATAAATTGTTTCCCTAAAATAGTATAGTCAATGCCACAAGAATTAAACCTACAAGTTTCGCCCGAAATTGCTGCCAATGAAAGTTTGCTCTATGATTATGTGGCAAAAACAGTCCGAGTGTCAACGAAGTTGGTTCAAAAAGTGGTCATTTTAAAACGTTCCATAGACGCGCGACAAAAAGCCATAAAAATTAATCTAAAAGTCTCGGTTTTTTTAATCGATGAAGAATTTGTAGCACAAAAAATTGCTCTTCCTGATTATCAAAACGTTTCCAACCAGCAAGAAGTTATAGTTGTCGGTGCAGGTCCAGCCGGACTTTTCGCAGCGTTACAACTAATCGAATTGGGATTAAAACCAATAGTAATTGAAAGAGGAAAAGACGTTCGCGGTCGACGTCGCGATTTAAAAGCCATCAATCGCGACCATATTGTCAACGAAGACAGTAATTATTGTTTCGGCGAAGGTGGCGCAGGCACTTATTCTGACGGAAAGTTGTATACTCGTTCCAAAAAACGTGGCGATGTCGATAGAATTCTCCGATTATTAGTAGCTTTCGGAGCTTCCGATGATATTTTGGTTGAAGCACATCCGCATATTGGAACCAATAAATTACCTCAAATTATTCAAGACATTCGGGAAAAAATCATCGAATGTGGCGGACAAGTTTTATTCGATACTCGTGTTACCGATTTCCTTGTAAAAAGTAACGAAATTCAAGGCGTTGTTCTTCAAAATGGCGATATAATTTCGGCCAATAAAGTCATTTTAGCTACTGGACATTCCGCTCGTGATATTTTTGAATTATTAGACAAAAAGAAAATTTTAATCGAAGCCAAACCTTTTGCATTAGGTGTTCGAGCAGAACATCCACAAGAATTAATTGATAAAATTCAGTACAGCTGCGATTACCGTGGTGACTATTTGCCGCCATCGCCATATTCTATTGTGAAACAGGTTAATGGTCGCGGCATGTATTCGTTTTGTATGTGTCCTGGCGGTGTAATTGCGCCTTGTGCAACCAGTCCAGGTGAAGTAGTAACCAATGGTTGGTCGCCATCCAAACGCGATCAAGCTACAGCGAATTCTGGTATTGTAGTCGAATTAAAATTGGAAGATTTCAAGCCTTTTGCCAAATTTGGTGCTTTAGCTGGAATGGAATTTCAAAAAGCTATCGAACAAAAAGCATGGCATTTGGCAGGAGAAACTCAAAAAGTTCCAGCACAACGCATGGTCGATTTTACTCAAAATAAAGTATCGACTGCTATTCCAAAAACCTCTTATGTTCCCGGTACCACTTCGGTAGAAATGGGACAAGTTTTCCCCGGTTTTTTATCTCAAATTATGCGCGAAGGTTTTAAAGAATTTGGTAAAACTATGCGTGGCTACATGACCAATGATGCTATTCTTCACGCTCCAGAAAGTAGAACGTCGTCACCCGTTAGAATTCCAAGAGACAATGAAACTTTAGAACATCCACAAATAAAAGGATTATATCCATGTGGCGAAGGTGCTGGCTTTGCTGGCGGGATAATTTCTGCCGCTATTGATGGTGAGAAGTGTGCGCTGAAGGTTGCGAATTCTTTACGATAAATATATTTTTCAAAAAAAAGTAGGGTGTTTGTTACTATGAGTTGTCTTAGTAAATAATACGTCCATTAAAATGGGTATTTCTTTTTACAATATCTATAACAATAGGGTAATCATCAGTAAAGATATACAGCGAGTTTATGTAGATTTAATTGATTACACCGTACCGAAATATACCGTTCAAAATTTTTATTCTTTGGGCATGACGCCCAATTTGTTTGTGAGGTGCAGTTTTTGATTTACAAAATAAGTTGGTTTTTGAAATTGTTTTAAGAAATCAGTTTTTTTGGAGTAATGTTTAGTAGTTACTGCTGTTGGAAGTAGCAGTTCTTTTAAATTATAAATTAGTCATCATTATCCTCTTTCTTATAACCTTCATAATAATAAGATTGCTCTATTCCTTTAAAAATAACTTCTCTATTTTCAATTTCTTCTGTTAAGTTTTGGCTTAAAAGAGTTCGTAATTCCAAATCATTAATAGGACTTCTTTCCATAGCTTGTAAATAAAGCGATTTATCAACATACTGCCAATTTACTAAATTTTTTAGTCTTGACTTTAGAATCAAATCAAGCCATATTCTCATGGCTCTGCCATTTCCCTCCATAAATGGATGAGCGATATTCATTTCAACATATTTTGAGATTATTTCTTCAAAACTGTTTTCTGGCATTTGTTCAATCTTGATTAAAATTTCATTTAAATAAAGAGCATTTGCAAATCTAAAACCGCCTTTGGAGATATTTACTGTTCGGATTTTTCCAGCAAAATCATATAATCCATCAAATAGATAATGATGTATTTGTACTAAGCCTTTTGTAGTTCCAATTTCGATTCTTTCTATGTCATTTGACTCGATCAAACGAAAGGCATTTTCTATACTTTTTCTATCATTATTTTTCATAACAAATTAACAATTACTCATTCTCAAAAATAATCTAAATATTTGTTGTTTAGTTACACTTTAGATTTCTTTTTTAACTAGAATCGCACAGATTATCTACTCTTGTACTCTTGCCACAAACCTCAGACCATGAAGAAACTCCCACAATCTTTTTCAAAGATAATAATATAGATACAAGAAATATATCAAAATAATTGATGTTTTTATTTGTCGAAAATGTGCGCTGAAGGTTGCAACAATTCTGAAATAAAGAAAACGCAACTACCTACAACTTCATTTTCATCAAAAGTTCGTTTTGAATTTTCAATACTTTATTCTCTTCTTGCAGTTGCGCCAGTAACGCTTGTTGCTCTTGTTCTTTGGTTGCTTTTTCAGGCTCAATAACTACTCCGTGATTAAACTCTTTGGGCAAGGCATTAGCCAAATCTTGAAAGAAGTTGTATTTCAATGCGTAACAAATATCGATAAGAATTCCTGTTTGGATACTTACATTTTCGGTGTATTGCAATACCGATACTTTATTTCTATTGATGTCACTCGCCAAACTGGACTTGGCAATGTTATTTTTTCGCAGAAAGTGGTCTAACATTCTCCCAGTATTGATGTTGTATTTGCTTTTTTTCATGTTAAAAATTTTTTTAATGCAGTAAAAATAATCAAATAGTTAATTAAAAACTAGCTACAGTTAATTAAAAACTAGCTATGGTTAAGTAAAAACTAGCTACGGTTAAGTAAAAACTAGCTATGGTTAATTAAAAACTAGCTACGGTTAAGTAAAAACTAGCTATGGTTAAGTAATAACTAGCTATGGTAAGTTAAAAACTACCTACGGTTAATTAAAAACTAGCTACGGTTAAGTAAAAACTAGCTACAGTTAATTAAAAACTAGCTATGGTTAAGTAAAAACTAGCTACGGTTAAGTAAAAACTAGCTACGGTTAAGTAAAAACTAGCTGTAGTAAAGTAATAACTAGCTACGGTTAAGTAAAAACTAGCTACTGATAGCTTTTAGTTACCAAAAGACAGTATTTTAATTTGAAAAAGGGGATATTATTTGAAGAAATCATTTCTCAATCGAGTCATACAAATTGTGAATTTTTAGCATCACCACACCAAATACAACTGCGGTTACAATCAGCACGATGTTCATTATTCCTTCGGTGCTGAATGATAGTTTTATCAATATTGTAGAAATGATAAAGCCAGAATTGCGGATAACGATATTGAATTTATCAGAATGTAAAAACGAAAACAATAATAATAGCACATCTACCAATATTAATACGGTAAAGAAATCGTCAAAAAATATCTTGTTGATGTCTTTGATATCAGTAACGATTTTGCTGAAGGAAAAGAAACTTTCATACAACCAATGTCCCAAACTATATATTGATAAAACCAGAAAGACAGGTACTAAGCAAGTTGCCATGGTTTTTTTTAACGAAATGAACCTTGAAATTTCCGGGGTAATTAGGGTTGTTTTTTCGGTCTTGCTTTTCTTTACTAATTGGTAGTAAATATAAATCAGGAAAAAAAGCAGTACGATAGCTAGCAAATCTGCTGTAAATAAAAGGTCATTTTTTATCGAAAACCAGTTCAACGACACTTCTAAATTTGACAGGTCTTTAAATATTCTTCGTATTACAATTAGAGCAATGATTTCATATTGCTTGCCAATGTAAATCGAAGTCGATTTGGGTAAATAATATAATAATAGATATACTTCATAAATTAATATAAAGGAAAACGGAGTGTAAATTGCCGCGATAGGGTTACTCAATAATTTTATATGATCGGCGACGGTGATGATTTCTAGATTAACCAAACCTATTAACAATAAGTGGAGTAAAAAGCTAATGATGGCGATATATATTATGACCAATTCACTTTTATTTTTTACTTTTTCGGATAAAAAATAGTTATAAAGCGATGAAAAAAAGTTAGTGGAATGAGTCATGTACTTTTGTTTAACTAAAATTAAAATAAATTAAACACAATGATACAAAATTAATTTGTAGTTTTACCTCATTATTGATAATAAAGCAATTAGCACAACTTTCGATAATGACTTGAATTCAATTAATAACCATGTTTTTTATAAATTTTAAAAAAAATAACGCTATAAAATAATGAACAAAATACCTGAAGAATATCAAATCAATACGTTGCTTCACCAAGATGCTTATTTGGTCGATGGCGAATTAAAAAAATGGACAGGCGAAACGTCTAAAGTTTTCTCTACTATATCTTCCACTGAAAATTATGCACCCACTTTATTAGGAACGATTCCCACTATGGGAGAATCTGCTGCGGATGAAGTAGTAAAATCGGCTGTAGAAGCCTATGATAAAGGACAAGGAATTTGGCCTACCATGAAAGTGAGTGACCGAATTAAATGTATGGAGCATTTTGTTGCTCAAATGAAAACCACACGTTCCGAAGTAGTAAAATATTTAATGTGGGAAATAGGCAAATCATTACCCGACTCGGAAAAGGAGTTTGACCGAACAGTGGAATATATTTATGATACGATTGAAGATTATAAACAGCTAGACAGAAACAATGCTCGTTTTACTAAAAGTCAAGGTGTCAATGCTATGGTGCGACGTGGACCATTGGGTGTGGTGTTGTGTCTCGGACCTTATAATTATCCTTTAAACGAAACGTTCTCGTTATTAATTCCTGCAATTATTATGGGAAATACTGTGATTTTTAAACCTGCGAAACACGGGGTTTTATTAATTTCTCCCTTGCTCGAGGCTTTTAGAAGTAGTTTCCCAAAAGGAGTTATCAATATTGTATATGGTAGAGGTAGAGATGTGGCTTCGCCAATTATGAAATCAGGAAAAATTGATGTGTTAGCGTTGATAGGCAATAGTAAATCGGCAATCGCGCTGCAAGACCAACATCCAAATAAAAACCGTTTGCGGTTAATTTTAGGATTAGAAGCCAAAAATCCTGCGATTATTCTAGCTGATGCTGATTTGGATTTGGCCATTCAAGAATGTATTACAGGAACCTTATCTTTTAACGGACAACGATGCACCGCTCTTAAAATCCTGTATGTTCACGAGTCAATTGCCGTAGAATTTAACAAGCGATTTGCCGAAAAAGTGGATGCGCTACCTTTTGGTAATCCATGGGAAAAAGGCGTTTCCTTAACACCATTACCCGAACCAGAAAAACCCAATTACATTCGAGAACTTCTTGACGATGCAACAGCTAAAGGTGCAAAAATCATCAATACAAAAGGTGGAGAACGAACAGAAAACTATATTTTTCCATCGGTTTTATATCCAATAAATAAAGAAATGCGGGTGTATCACGAAGAACAATTTGGTCCTGTTATTCCGATATTGACTTTCAAAGATATTCAAGAACCGTTGAACGATATGGCAGAGTCTAACTATGGTCAGCAAGTAAGTTTGTTCGGTAGAGATATTAAAACCATTGCGCCATTAATTGATACTTTAGTCAATTTAGTTTGTCGCGTGAATTTAAACAGTTCTTGTCAACGTGGTCCCGATGTGTATCCGTTTACGGGACGAAAAGATTCAGCGGTGGGAACATTAAGTATTCATGATGCGTTGCGTTCTTTCTCCATTAGAACTTTTGTTGCTTCAAAAGACAATGCTTATAATAATGAAATCCTTCAAGCGTTGTTGAATAGTAAAGAGTCTAATTTTATTAATACGGATTATATTTTATAACAAAAAAGTCCCGATTTATCGGGACTTTTTTTATTGCTTCTTTTTCAATCTTTCCTTAAAAACCTTTTCAAATTTTTCAAGCTTCGGCTGAATTACCATTTGGCAATAGGGTTGGTTTTTATTGTTTTGATAATACCCTTGATGATACGACTCGGCTTTATAGAATTTTTCAAGAGGTTCTATTGTGGTCACTATTTTACCAGAAAACACTTTTTCATTAAGTTCTTTAATCAAACTTTCGGCAGCTTTTTTCTCGTTTTCATTTTTATAAAAAATAGCCGAACGGTATTGTGTTCCTACATCAGCACCTTGACGGTTTAGCGTAGTTGGGTCGTGAACGGTGAAAAATACTTGAAAAATTTCGTCCAAATTAGTTTTGGTTTTATCATACGTAATCTCAATAACTTCGGCAGCGCCAGTTCTACCAGTGCAAACTGCTTCATAGCTAGGGTTTTCAACCGTTCCGCCAGCATAACCAGAAACAGCACTTACTACACCATCCAGATTTTCATATACCGCTTCCACACACCAAAAACAACCACCACCCAAAACAATAGTTTCTAAATTACCAGTATTTCCAGTTGAGGTCAACCCTTCAGGAACAAAATCCAGCGAAATGGCATTCATACAATATCTTTTTCCAGTTGGTTCAGGTCCATCATCAAAAAGATGGCCTAAATGAGCGTCACATCGTCCACAATTGGCTTCTGTTCGTCGCATTCCATAGGAATTGTCAGGTTTAAACGTGATACTCTCTTTATTTTCCTGCTCAAAAAAACTAGGCCAGCCACAACTGCTTACAAATTTTTGGTCAGATTTGAATAGTTTATTTCCACAAGCCGCACAATAATACGTTCCTTTAGTTTCACTTTTCCACATTGTTCCCGTAAACGCTCTTTCGGTGTCGGCTTCACGTGCTACGGCATATAAATCAGGCGATAGGATTTTCTTCCATTCAGAATTGGGCACATTTAACTTTTTAGTGTCGGTATTCGAATAATACGGATTTTCAGGTTTACTGATGACATTCTCCATGGTAGTAGTATTTGTTGTTGTATTTTGATTTTTATTGTTTTGTCCGCAAGCGCTCAATATGAACATTGGGAGCAAAAAAAATAGGTTAATAATAGACTTTTTCATAGCACTAATTTAAAGTAGCAACAAATTTACACTTCATTTTCATCAATTGCTGTCCGATAGATGTCAAATTGAATTGATTTAAGTAAAGTTTAACGCTTGTTCGAGTTGCGTAAACACTTGGGGTTATATTTTTTCGTATTTTTGGCAATCCTTTGTATTTTATGAGAGAAGAACAAGTTATTTTAGTCAACGAAAAAGACGAACCCATAGGTTTGATGAATAAAATGGAAGCGCATGAGAAAGCCGTTTTACATCGCGCTTTTTCCGTTTTTATATTGAATAGTAAAAACGAAATCATGCTGCAACAACGTGCGCATCAAAAGTACCATTCACCTTTACTTTGGACAAATACTTGTTGTAGTCATCAACGCGATGGAGAAACAAATGTTGAGGCAGGAACGCGCCGTTTGTATGAAGAAATGGGTTTTAAAACAGAACTCAAAGAATTATTTCACTTTATTTATAAAGCACCATTTGACAACGGTTTAACAGAGCATGAGTTAGATCATGTAATGATTGGTTATTATAACGATGAACCGCAGATCAATCCAGAAGAAGTTGAAAGTTGGAAGTGGATGTGTATTGAAGAAGTTCGTAAAGACATGATACAAAACCCTGATTTGTATACTATTTGGTTCAAAATAATTTTTGCCGAGTTTTATCATTATTTAGAAGAGCATAAACTGTAATAAACGTAACGAAGAGTAAAATTAAACCGCATCAATTATAACAATAAAACATGAGAGTAACCGTATCGAGAAAAGCGCATTTCAATTCAGCACACCGTTTGTATCGCAAAGATTGGACAATGGAACAAAACAATACTGTTTTTGGAAAATGCAATAATCCCAATTTTCATGGGCATAACTATGAGCTGATTGTTTCGGTTACAGGAGAAATTGATTCGGAAACGGGATATGTTATGGATGTTAAAATTCTAGCGGATTTAATTAAAGAGCATGTAGAAAACGCTTTTGATCACAAAAATCTGAACTTGGATGTACCTGACTTTGCCGATTTAAATCCCACAGCAGAAAACATTGTGGTGGTAATTTGGCAAAAACTACGAAAAAACATTGACACTACTAAAGATTTAGAGGTGGTTTTATATGAAACACCTCGCAATTTTGTAACCTTCAAAGGATAACGATGGCACTCAAAGTAGGCGATAAAATGCCGTTATTTACAGCTACCGATAGTAATGGTCAATTATTTGATGTAAGTAATTTTGCCGGCAAAGCATTGGTGATTTATTTTTATCCCAAGGATGATACGCCAGGTTGCACTATTCAAGCTTGTACTTTTCGTGATCAGTATGAAGATTTTAAAGCACTTGGAGCGGAGGTAATCGGAATAAGTAGTGACGATGAGACATCACACAAAAAGTTTGCTTCTCGCTATAAATTGCCCTTTATTTTGCTATCGGATGGAAGTAAAAAACTACGCAGACTTTTTGGTGTTCCCAATGATTTGTTGGGATTAATACCAGGAAGAGTTACTTATGTAATAGACAAAGAAGGAATTATTCGATTGGTTTTTAACAGTATGTCAAGTAAAATTCACATCGATAAAGCGCTTCAAATTTTAAAAAAAATATAAGTTTGCGCTAAATTATCAAGATGAAACTATATCCACTACAGTTTGAACCCATTTTAAAAGAAAGAATATGGGGTGGAACAAAACTGAAATCCTATCTCAACAAATCGATATCATCAGATTTAACAGGAGAAAGTTGGGAAATAGCAACAGTTGAAAATGATGTGAGCATTGTAAAAAATGGTTTTTTGAAAGGAAAATCATTAAATGACTTAATCAATGAATTACCGGAAGCCATTTTAGGAACTAAAGTTCATGCTCAATTTGGTAAGCAGTTTCCACTATTATTCAAATATCTTGATGCCCGAGAAGATTTATCCATACAATTGCATCCCAATGATGAACTAGCTAAAAAACGTCATAATTCTTTTGGAAAAACAGAAATGTGGTATGTCATGCAAGCCGATGAGGAAGCGCGACTAATCGTTGGTTTTAAACAAAAATCGTCTCCAAAAGATTATTTGCATCATTTAGAAAACAAGACCTTACTTTCTATATTAGACACTAAAAAAGTGAAACAAGGTGATGTTTTCTTTCTTGAAACTGGAACAATACATGCTATTGGAGCAGGGATTGTTATTGCAGAAATCCAGCAAACTTCGGATGTTACCTATCGCGTTTATGATTTTGATAGAGTTGATGCCCATGGAAACACTCGTGAATTGCATAATGATTTGGCTTTGGAAGCTATAAATTATGACACAGTAGAAACTCAAAAAGTGTACTCAAGAAATGAAAATCATTCCAATACAATCGTAAACTGTCCTTATTTTACAACCAATTTTATCCCGCTCAATGGAAGTAGCATGATTTCAAAAAATGCAGATTCGTTTACCGTTTATATGTGTGTTGAGGGCGATTTTGAAATTTTATACAACAATGCTATTTATAGCTATTCAAAAGGAGATACTGTGCTAGTTCCTGCTTCTCTAACTGATTTTCAATTAGCAGGAAGTGCATCACTCTTAGAAATTTATATTTCGTAGTTTGAATTCTAAAGATTTAATGTAGTTTTGCATCAAATTTTAAAAATAAAAGAAAATGCCAAGTGTTAAGAATTTAAAAAAAGACATCAATTTTGTATTAGGAGATATTATTGAAGCGGTTTACATTTATGAAATGACGACTTCGGGAAAACCTTCTGAAAAAACAAGCGCAATTATTGATGAAGCTATTGAGTCATTTGATGGTTTGATTACAAAAGTGAATGCTAAAAACGTAGAAAACAAAAAAGCGCACTTCAAACAAATTAATGTAGAGTTAGAACAAACTGCCAATCAATTGGTTGAAAAAATAAACGCACTATAATTATAAAAATTGCTAAAAAAATGTGGAAATATTTTGGTGATTTGAAATTCACTTTTATATTTGCACTCAAGTTGAGTTGCCAGCATAGCTCAGTTGGCTAGAGCAGCTGATTTGTAATCAGCAGGTCGTGGGTTCGAGTCCCTCTGCCGGCTCAGTTTAAAAACCATTCCGTTCTCGGGATGGTTTTTTGTTTTATATAAAATTCTTATTTGATTGCAAGAGTAAAATTCTATATTTGTCGGCTTTTTAAAAATTTAAATGATGTTTGGAAATAAAGTGCTGAAAGGTGTTTTTTTAGTAGGAATAGGCGCCGCAAGTTATGGTATGTTAGCCACATTTGTAAAACTAGCGTATGCTGATATTAGCTCGCAGGGATTGCATTATACTCCTGCGGAAGTCATTACTTCGCAGTTTCTACTCGGAATTATATTTGTTTTAGCCATCAATGGTTTTCAAAAATTCCAAAATGGTGCTGTTGTTTTAAAGGCTACGACAACTGATATCAGAAAGCTAATGCTGGTAGGAACTTCAACAGGATTAACTAGTATCTTTTATTATTTAGCCGTAAAATATATTCCCGTTTCGATTGGTATCGTTTTGTTGATGCAAACCGTTTGGATGGGCGTTGTTCTAGAAATGTTTTTAGAAAAAAAATTACCATCAAAAATCAAAGTTTTTGCGGTTTTAATTGTACTATTAGGAACCGCTTTAGCAACTAATTTATTCAGCAAAAGTATAGATTTAGATTGGCGTGGACTTGTTCTTGGGCTTTTGGCAGCAGCGTCATTTACTACAACTATGTTTGCCGCCAATAAAGTAGCTTTGAGCATTTCATCTGCACAACGAAGTTTGTACATGCTATTGGGTGGAGCAGTAATTGTTTTAATTTTCGCTTTAGCTACTCAAACCACTCCTTTTAATTACGATATTTTCCTCAAATGGGGGATTTTAATTGCACTTTTTGGCACTGTAATACCACCAATGCTCCTTAACTCAGGTTTTCCATTAACTGGAATTGGTTTAGGTAGTATCGTTGCTGCTCTTGAGTTACCTGTTTCGGTCTTAATGGCTTACTTTTTTCTAAATGAGGTTGTGGCTTTATCTCAATGGATTGGTATTATTTTAATTATTTCTGCCATAGTGTTAATGAATGTTAAGTTTGGTAAAAAATAAAAGCTGGTAAAAATTTAAAAAAGTCAAGAGAAAGGAGTGAAGTTTTTCATTTTTTTCTCTTTATTTTTGTTTTATGAGTTCACTTTTTCCAACAGAAAATATTCAATTTGATTTGCCTGATGCAGCAATCGTTTATTACCCTGATTTTTTTGGCAAAGAGAAAGCCGATACACTTTTTGAAAAATTAAAATCCGAAATTCCTTGGCAACAAGATGATATTACTGTTTTTGGAAAAACATATCCACAACCGCGATTAACTGCACTTTACGGTAACGAAGGAAAACCTTATAGTTATTCTAATATTGTAATGCAACCTCATCCGTGGAATGCCTTATTGCAATTTATCAAAAGTGAAATTGAGGAAATTGTCGAAGAAAATTTTACCACAGTTTTACTCAATTATTATCGCGATGGAAAAGACAGCAACGGTTGGCATGCTGATAATGAAAAAGAACTCGGCAGAAATCCTGTAATTGCCTCGGTGAGTTTTGGTGCCGAACGAAGTTTTCATTTGCAACACAATACCATCAAAGAGCAAAAGCTAAAAATCAATCTCGAGCACGGAAGTTTATTGATTATGAAAGGCACAACGCAACATTTTTGGAAACATCAAATTCCGAAAACAGCAAAACCCATTGGTCCAAGAATCAACTTGACTTTTAGAATAATTAAATAATATATTTTACATTTGAATAAAATCTTAGCAAATGAATGAGATAATTAATTATTTTTCAGCAATTCCTTATTCACACAGAGCTATGATTTTGGCTGGTGGAATTGCCTTATTTTGGTTAATTGAATCGGCAGTTCCTTTTGTTAGATTTCGTTATAATAAATGGCAGCATGCAGGAATTAATATATTTTTTACGATAACTACAATAATTGTCAATTTTAGTTTGGCATTAGTTTTACTTAAAACCGCTAATTGGACAACCGAGAATAATTTTGGTATTCTAAATTGGTTACCCGATTTTAACCCTTGGTTATTTGCCATCGCTGGTCTTTTACTCTTGGATTTAATTGGCGCTTATTTGGCCCATTTAGTCGAACATAAAGTAAAGTTTCTGTGGCGTTTTCATCTCATTCATCATACCGATACTTATATCGATACAACCTCAGGCAATAGACACCATCCTGGCGAAAGCGTTATCCGTTTTATATTTACCACTTTCGGAGTTTTACTAATTGGAAGTCCAATGTGGCTGGTTTTTCTGTACCAAACCTTATCCGTTGTTGCAACACAGTTTACCCATTCTAATATTGTGCTACCTAAAAAATTCGATACGTTGCTAAGTTATTTTATTGTTTCTCCTGATATGCATAAAGTGCATCATCATTATGTTTTACCTTATACTGATAGCAATTATGGAAATATATTTTCTGTTTGGGATCGACTTTTTGGAACATTCAAAACGTTGGATAGAGAAAAATTAATTTATGGCGTTGACACACACATGAAACCGGAGGAGAATAATAAATTATCGAATTTATTGCTAATTCCATTTCAAAAATATCGTTTACCAAAAACTTAGTATAAAAAAGAGATTTGTTTTGCGGAGTAAACAATTTTTAGTAATATTGAATACAATTTAGTAGATAACAATACATTTTTTTAAGCTTTTACAGAAATGAAAAAAAGTAAGCTAGCAGATTTTGACAACGAAAAAATAGAAAGAGTTGTCAGTATGGCGCAAGAGGAAAGAAAACCTTTTGAAGTAATAAAAGAAGAATTTGGTCTTTCGGAGAATGAAGTGACAGAATTGATGCGCAAACGCTTATCCAAAGATAAATTTGAAATTTGGAAAAAGAAAGCCGTGGGAAGTAAACCAAAACCGAAGCCAATTATTGATGATTTCGATGATGATTTAGATAGTAAATATTATATAAAAAATAAATTAGACTAAAGTACAACTCTTGTTTTCAAGAGTTTTTTTTTGCATTATTGTTTCAAATAGTACCATGAAGTTTGTGATGTAAAATGAAGTGATACGCTATTTTAGTTAATCATTTCAAAATAAAATTACGTTTCTGTAACTATTGGTTACATTTGATGACTTATTTACAAAACTTAAAATTTTAGAAATGAAAAGACTTATTCTAAGTGCCATTTTTGCCTTAACTTTATGCAGTAATAACGCTATTGCACAAAAAAAAGCAGCTATTGCAGAAGTTAAAGTAACCATCGATTTAAATCAAGTAAAGGATGACAAAGTAATGGTTACTGTTACACCACCAAAATTTACTTCAAATGAAGTGCTTTTTCAACTTCCAAAAACAGTTCCCGGAACTTATTCTACCGATAATTATGGAAAATTAGTAGACGATTTTAAAGCTTTTGGAACCAATGGAAAAGAATTAAACGTTGCTAAAACCGATGATAATTCATGGAAAATCAGTAACGGCAAATCGCTTGCAAAAATAACCTATTGGGTTAACGATACCTACGACTCAGAAAAAGGTGGCGGTTTTGGTAAAGAAGATATTTTTTCGCCAGCGGGAAGCAATATTGCAGCAGGTGAAAATTTTATGTTGAATTTGCACTGTTTTATAGGTTATTTCAATAATAATACCGAAATGAGATACAACCTTACCATCAATCATCCAGCTAATTTATTTGGAGCAACTTCATTGGTCGACAACGATAAAAGTGATACAAGTGATAATTTCATCGCGACACGCTATTTTGAAATCACAGATAACCCAATCATGTATGCTAAGCCCGATTATGAAACATTCATGGTCGATGGAATGGAAATTTTATTAAGTGTATATTCACCATCAGGTGCGCATTCGGCCAAATCAATTATGCCCGATTTGGAGAAAACAATGCGTGCCCAA
The DNA here is from genome assembly GCF_038739835.1 of Flavobacterium aureirubrum. Classification (NCBI taxonomy): domain Bacteria; kingdom Pseudomonadati; phylum Bacteroidota; class Flavobacteriia; order Flavobacteriales; family Flavobacteriaceae; genus Flavobacterium; species Flavobacterium aureirubrum. The sequence continues at coordinate 84,127 of NZ_JBCGDO010000004.1, read as the reverse complement.
AAAAAGTTTTTAGGACCAATCAATAATAATAAACGCTACACTGTTTTATTATACCTTTCTGATATGCAAAAGCCTGATGCTAAAGGATTTGGAGCATTGGAACATCATACATCTACTACTGTTGTTTTCCCTGAAATGATGCCTGCAGCAGCTTTAGCAGAGCAAATGAAAGACGTAGTATCACACGAATTTTTCCATATTGTAACACCATTAAGTATTCATTCCAAAGAAATTCAGTACTTTGATTATAACAATCCAAAAATGTCAAAACATCTATGGATGTATGAAGGTGTAACAGAATATTTTGCCAATTTATTTCAACCCAATCAAGGTTTAATTACTACTGATGAGTTTTATCAAAGAATGGTGGGCAAAATTCAAAATGCATCCACTTTAAACGACACGATGTCGTTTACTGAAATGAGTGCCAATGTTTTGGTACAACCCTATAAAGACCAATACTTAAACGTTTACGAAAAAGGCGCTTTAATAGGCATGTGTATCGATATCATTATCCGAGAAAAAAGCAACGGTGAAAGAGGAATTCTAGACATGATGCAAAAGTTATCAAAAGAATATGGAACCGAAAAACCATTTGATGACGAAGAATTATTTGCAAAAATAGTGTCGTTGACATATCCAGAAGTCGGCACTTTTTTAAACACGCATGTTGCTGGCAATACGCCAATAGCTTATGATGATTTCTTCGCAAAAGTAGGCGTTACAAAATCAAAATTCCAAACTCCAATTAATCCTTTTTTGAAAGATCAATCTACACCTTACATCACCGTAAACCCAACAACCAAGGAAATCATGGTTATTCCTAGCACTGAACTCAACGACTTTATGACTAATTTAGGATTGAAAGGTGGCGATGTTATTGTATCAATAAATGACAAAAAATACAATCTCGATAACATTTATGATATGATTATGGAAAGTCAAAACTGGAAAGTGGATGACCCAATAACTGTAACAATTTCTAGAGATGGTAAAGAGCAGATTATAAAAGGAAAAGTAAAATTATCGATGGGAGAGACCGAGGGATACAAATTTACTGATACTTCAAAAGAACGCCTGCATACGGCTTGGTTAAAAGGATAATTAAAGGTTATACTTCATTGAAATCCTCAGTTTGGTTCGCCTATTGAGGATTTTTTTTTGTACTATTGCCACGCAAAACCAACGGAGTTAAAATTAAAAAATTATGTACAAATCATTTCTAGCGCTAGTACTATTTTTCACCATTATTTCTTGTTCTGAAAAAAAATCGACTAAAAACTTTGTGTTAAACGGCAATATAAAAGGATTAAAAAGCGGAACGTTATACCTTCAAAGGGTGGAAGACACTGTTTTAATTCCTATCGACACTATTGTTATCAATGGCGAATCGCGCTTTACCTGCGAATTTAATATCGATTCGCCTGAAATGTTTTTCTTATTTCTTGATCGTGGTGTGACCAACTCGCTAGACAACAACATAGCATTTTTTGCCGAAAAAGGCACTATGAATTTGGAAACATCACTAGATTTTTTTACTGCCGATGTAAAAATTACAGGTTCAAAAAATCAAGAACTATATGACGAATATAAAAAAGTTACGTCAAGGTTTATTGACCAAGATTTGGATTTAATTCAAAAAAAATTCAAAGCATACAAAGCAAATAACACCGCCGAAATAGCAAAAATTGAAGAAGAACAAAAGAAAATTACCAAAAGAAAATATTTATACACTACCAATTTTGCTGTGAACAATGGCGCTCACGAAGTAGCACCTTATGTAACGCTAGCCGAAATTTATGACATCAACTTGACTTATTTAGACACCATCCAAAAATCGATGACACCAAAAGTGGCCCAATCTAAATATGGTAAAAAGTTGAACGAATTTATAGCCGAAAGAAAAAAGGAAGGAAAATAAGAATTTAATTTTTTAATTCTTAATACCCTATCTTTAAATACAATTACCCTATCTTTAAATACAAATACCATATCTTCAAATTGAAATGCCATATCTTCATATATAAACATCCCATAGTTATATATGAATATTAGATAATTATATATGAATTTATAATTTTTATATATAAATACTATATAATTATATATGGATATTACATTTGCATACATGGATTAGTGATATTTATATATAGATGTTACATCTTGATGTATGAATACTTAATTTTTAACTTTTAAATTGATATATTAATTATGTATTGTCGATAAATCAATAGTGTTATCTCAATATTTTTAAATTTATATTTATAAATTAATAATAAAACACTTTTTTTTGCTAAATAACAGTTAAAATAATTCATTAATTTAACAAAAAATTCTACTTTAGTCTTATATAAAATTAGTTATTAACCCCTAAAAATTTGAATTATGGCAGGAAGAACCTCGGGACGTGTCATTATCCCAAAAAATCCAGGTGAATTGCTAAAATTAGCAGGCAAAATTTATGACAAACATTTAGCAGACGGTGCTGCATCACCACTGAATGCTATGCAAGATTTTAGTTGGGCTGTTGATGGTCCAAAAGTGGCACCTTGCATGCAAAATAATGTTGAAGCAGAGGCCGCTACTAAGCTAGCGGAGCAACTTTATCGTCAGCGCGATATTGATTTGCCAGCTATCAAAGCTATTGTACAAAACAGTGCTTCTGTACTTAAAGGAATTTATGCCAAGAACCCAAAAGTTTTAGGCGATTATGGTTTTGTAGTTGATGACACTAAGAAGGTGCCCAAACAAAAGCCGTAATTTTTGATAACTTAAAATAAAATCCCGCCTCATTTTGTTTATAAAAAAGGCGGGATTTTTTTATTATTTTTTATCTGTCAATCTCATAGTTTATAAAAACTATCTTTGAGTTTGTTCAAACTTTGTCAGTAGCAAATCTATTTTTTTATTTAGATTTTCAAATAAATGATTGGGTGCTTTAATGGTTATTTCAAAAGCATTAATCGAATTATCTTTATTGTCAATATTATTGACAATATTAATAGTGCGCAACTCACTTTCAAAAATTTCTTCCTTGTCTACATCAAGAGCTCTGGCAAAACGTTCCCATTCAGCATCAGAAACTGGAACTTTCCCAGACTCTCTTCTACTATATTGCGATTGATCCATGGCGACTTTTTCTGCAAAAGGAATTTGTTTATATCCTTTTGCTATTCTCATTTTTTTAAGCTTTTCTTTTGGCAAAAATAGGACGTTTTTCATAGCATTAGTTTTATTTAATTTATAAAAATAATAAATTATGTTTAATCTTACACATATATGCTCAAAAAATTACATATATGTATAAAAATCACATTGTTATGTGGAGGTATATTATGCAACTTTACCAAGTCAAAATATCTCGAGAAAAATTTTGAATAACAAAAAAATGTATAATTTTAAAAACAATTAAAAATGAAAAAATTATTTTTTGGAGTAATAGCCACAATAGTGCTATCGCTTAATGTCAGTGCGCAAGAAAGCGAAAATAGAGGTACCACTCGATGGCCGTTTGGTTGTAGAGTATGGACTGTTGGTATCAATGTAGGTGTATTTAGTATGACTTCGGAGGTGACATTATGCTGTGCGCCGAGTCCTTTATATGGGGGAGCTTATTGTTTTGAAGTGAAATCAAAACAGAGATCAGTTCCAGATACAGTTTATCAATTTGTTATGATTGATGAAATTGAAAATAAACTTGGTAAGAAAATTGAAGAAAGTAAACTTGAAGTTTATAACGAAAGATCTATTGAGACAGAAGATGGAGTTTACACTTTAAAGAGGGATTTTTATCCTATTCAAGTAAATGAAGAAAAAAATAGGTTTATTCAGTTGAAATTCGAAAAAAATAAGTAATATTGGCTGTAATTAATTTATATCAGAAATATGGAATCGTTATTTTTAAAGAAAAGGGTTTATGCTTTAATAATTGATATTTTACTTATATCTCTATCAGCATCAATGTTTCTAACAATTATTGATTTAAATTCTATAAAAATTGGGAACATTGATTTTTTAAATAGAAAGTGGGTTGTTGGTTATAATGTCAATTTTTTTATAACTCTTCTATATTTTTTTATATTCGATTTTATTTCAAATGGTTCATCATTAGGCAAAAGGTTCGTGGGTTTGAAAATTGAGAAAAATCAATCGACTCCAAAATTACAAGTAAGAGTTTTAAGATCATCCCTTAAGTCGTTTTTACTTTTCTCTATTTTCATTCCTGTAACTTTAGTATTTTATTTTTTCAAAAATGAAGTATTGTATGATAATATTTTGAAAACTGATGTAACTTTAAGTTGATGTTAATAATTAATAATGTGAAAAATACATTAATATTATTGTTATTTCCTATTATTTCCTTTGCGCAATCCGATCTGCAAAATGTTCTTAGAGGTGGTGAACTATTATTAAATGGATTATCTGTTTTAAAAGTAGCAAAGTCAGCTCCCAGAGCAGACAGCAAGGTAGTAGAAAGTGTTTGCGTTAAAAACAAATTGGTTGACAAAATCACTTTCAGGATAACAGGCAAAAATGAGGAAGGAGACGATATCAAAAAAGAACTCGTCGTCCCGAAAGATGGTAAAGAATGTCTTTTTGTATTACCCAAAGGCATTTATACATACGAAGTGGTATTACCCAACAAAGACATCTACAAAAAAGGGGAATACAAATTTGATGAAGAAGTAATCATAACCATAAAAGATGATTAAACCATAATCCCAAGTTAATAGCTTGGGATTTTTTTATTATAAGCTAATCCGTTACTTTTGTTTGTTTTCAAAATCCAAATGAAAGACCTCCTTCTCATCACGCCACCATTCACCCAACTCAATACGCCTTATCCTGCAACGGCATATATAAAAGGTTTTTTGAACACGAAAAGCATTAGTGCTTTTCAAATGGATTTGGGTATAGAGGTTATTCTAGAACTTTTTTCTAAAAAGGGCATAACAGCAATTTTCGAACACGCAACTCGCAACTCGCAGCCCACAATCCGCAACCAAAATTCGCAACGAATTTATTCTCTCCGCCAAGATTACATCAATACCATCGACAGTGTTATAGCTTTTTTACAAGGAAAAAACCAAACCCTAGCTCGACAAATTTGCTCCGGTAATTTTCTCCCCGAAGCTTCCCGTTTTGACCAATTAGACGATATGGAATGGGCATTTGGTTCTATGGGAATGCAAGATAAAGCCAAACATTTAGCCACATTATATCTCGAAGACCTTTCTGATTTTATAGTAGAATGTGTCGATGAAAATTTTGGTTTCAGTCGCTATGCGGAACGCTTAGGAAGAAGTGCTAATTCTTTTGACGAAATGTATGGACATTTGCAAAATGAGTTGACATACATTGATAAAATTACACTCAAAATCCTTCAAGAAAGAGTTAAGCAAACGCAACCTAAATTAGTTTGTATTTCTGTACCATTTCCAGGAAATTTGTATAGTGCATTTCGTTGTGCGCAATACATAAAAAAACATTTTCCAACTATAAAAATTGCCATGGGTGGCGGTTTTCCTAATACGGAACTTCGTGATTTGAAAGACAAAAGAGTTTTCGAATTCTTTGATTTTATAACCTTAGATGATGGTGAACTGCCTATTGAATTATTATTTAAAGCAGTTTGTCATTCCGACGAAGGAGGAATCTCTTCTAGCGAATTTAAAAGAACCTTTATATTAGAAAACAACGAAGTCGTTTATAAAAACAACACCACTCGTTCTGATTACAAACAATCTCAAGTTGGCACACCCGATTATTCTGATTTGCTTTTAGATAAATACATTTCGGTCATCGAAATTGCCAACCCAATGCACAGTCTTTGGAGCGATGGTCGCTGGAATAAGTTGACTATGGCTCATGGTTGCTATTGGGGAAAATGTACCTTCTGTGATATTTCTCTGGATTATATCAAATTATATGAACCTATTGTGGCAAAAACGTTGGTCGATAGGATGGAAGAAATGATAGCACAAACGGGCGAAAATGGGTTCCATTTTGTAGACGAAGCCGCACCACCGGCTTTGATGCGAGAATTGGCCTTGGAAATTCTTCGCAGGAAATTAACAGTAACGTGGTGGACGAATATTCGTTTTGAAAAAAGTTTCACGCGCGATTTGTGTTTACTATTAAAAGCTTCTGGTTGTATTGCTGTTTCTGGTGGATTGGAAGTAGCTTCTGATAGATTATTAGAATTGATTAAAAAAGGAGTAACTGTGGAACAAGTGGCACAAGTAACTCAAAATTTTACAGAAAGTGGTATTATGGTTCATGCCTATTTGATGTATGGCTATCCCACACAAACCGTGCAAGAAACTGTCGATAGTCTGGAAATGGTACGACAACTATTTGAATTGGGCGTTATTCAATCGGGATTTTGGCATCAATTTGCCATGACGGCTCACAGTCCAGTAGGCATGTTTCCAGAGGAATTTGGTGTAATTCCAGAACAAAACACAATCACTTTTGCTAATAATGACATCCAATTCAAAGACAAAACTGGTTTTAATCACGATAAATTTAGTTTTGGATTGAAGAAATCCTTGTTTAATTTCATGCACGGAATCTGCTTCGATTACAAACTTCAAGATTGGTTTGATTTTAAAATTCCCAATACTAAAATTCCATCCGATTATATCGTTTCTTGTTTGAAGAAGGAAGAAAGTTTCAATACCAAGCCTTCAGCAAAAATTGTATGGATAGGAGGAAAGCCGTTAACAGAAACTTTTACTAAGTCTAAAAAAGGAAGTTCACGTCAAATGATAAAATTAATTTTTCATGACAAAAGAGATACTATTGAAATTTCCTTGGATAAAGACAAAGCAGAATGGCTTGTTACAAGCTTAGAATCACTTTCTGTTTTCCAAAATAAAAACCAAACCTTTGCGCAACTAAAAACCGATTTTGAAATTCGTTTTGAAGATTTTGAACTATTTTGGTATTCAAAACCAATGAATACTTTAAAAGATTTTGGGTTATTGGGTTTATAAAATCTATCATACTTTTACTGTTTTCTTCTCATTTTTCTCTTTTTTTAAAATAATTTATTTATTGAAAATACGAATCATTAAATACAAAACTAAGAGTGTTAAAACTCATTTTTGGTATCGATTTATTTTTAATAAACAATTAATATGTGATAAAAATTAATAAATTTGTAATTAAGAAAAAACGCAAAATTATCTGTACTACTAATTACTCCAATTAATTTTGCTTTTGCATAATAAAGCAGCTTCTTTGTTGTGGTGTCAAAATTGGTTTGACCCTGAGACTGGTATAGTATCGGAATTTTTCATTTTGTGCCTAGAGTTTTAGTTAAATCAATTGAAGTTGCTGATAATTCTAACGGAGTTGAAGTTAGTGTTAAGACTCTTCTGGAGTTTTTTTTAAATTGCATAATGATTCTCAGAAGTCTTGGAAAAAAGGTTATTTTTAATTAAAAGAATAAAAAATATGTAATCAATAAAGTTTATTCAATTGTAAACTATAAATTTTTTAAAAACATGAATAAAAAAATAACATTTTTAATAGGACTAATTGTTATAGTTGCCCTAGGTTATTTTGGATACAATTATATAATGACTGGTGGTGCTAGAGATATTCAAACTGAAAAATCTGAGTTTACCAAGACAGCAACTGACATTTTTACTGAGTTTTCAAATAATTCTGAAGTTGCAACCAAAAAATACTTAAACAAAACTGTACAAGTTTCTGGGAAAGTTACCAATATTGGTGAAAATGTTATTACGTTAGATGAGAAAGTTTCTTGTCAATTACAAGTTTCAAAAAAAGTTGCTGTTGGCAGTCAAATTAATATTAAAGGTCGTGTCACAGGTTATGATGATCTTTTAGAAGAATTAAAATTAGACCTTTGTTTAATAAAATAGTAATAAATAAAAATGAATTTATCTAAAATTGCTTTTTCTGTATTTTTTCTTTTTGTGTTTGGTTTCTCGAATGCACAAGATGATTTATTGAATGAATTAGATTCTGTTAGCAAAGGAAAAAAAGAAATTGAAATTGCAGCTTTCAAAGGATTACAAGTTTGTTCTATGCAATCTACAAAGCTTGCCGCCAAAGGCGAGTGGTATTTTTTAGTATCACACAAATTTGGTGATTTAACGAATGGTTTTGAAAATTTCTTCGGGTTGGACAATGCTTCAACTAAAATCGGCGTTTTGTATGGAGCAAGCGATTGGTTAACCTTAGGTTTTTCTCGGCACACTTTGAATAAAATATATGAATTATCAGCTAAATATAAGTTTGCTGACCAAGAAGTTGATGGTTTTCCTGTAACTATTGTTGGTTATAACACAATAGATATCAACTCTAAGTTGAGTAAAGACGAGTTTCCAGAATTGGAACCATCAAATAGATTTGCTTTTAGTACACAATTTCCAATATCGAGAAAGTTTTCTAATAGTCTTTCTTTAGAATTAAATCCGATTTATATTCATAAAAATCTTTACGAACCTTTATATGAAGAAAAAGATAATTTTTTATTGGCTCTTGGTGGAAGATATAAATTGTCTAAAAGAATTAGTTTGAATATGGAATATGCTGCTCGATTGAATGCAAGAGAAACTAGTTTTTATCACAATCCTGCAACAATTGGTATAGATATTGAAACTGGTGGACATGTATTTCAGTTGCTTTTCTCAAATAGTCAAGCTATGAATGACGTTAGTTATTTTACTACTGCCAACGGAATAACAGGAGGGAAAGGAATTTATTTTGGTTTTAACTTATATAGAGTATTTTAAATATGAAAACATTTAAATTTTTAATCGTATTCATGATTGTATGCATTATCGGGTTCTCATGTGATTCTAAAACTTATGAAGAAATTTCTGGAGAAGTTGCTAATCCAACCTATACAAAAAATGTAAAGCCTATTATTGAGAACAATTGTTTAGCATGTCATAGTGCAGTTGCTGCTGAATTACCTACAATGGAAACCTATGCTCAAGTAAGAGATGCTGCAGAAAATGGAAATATGATTTGTAGAATTGATGACCAATCCTGTGGAGGAGTTATGCCGCAATCAGGTAGAATGCCACAAAACAGAATAAATACAATAAAAAAATGGGTTGCTAACGGTTATCCAAATTAAAAAAAATGCTATGAAAAAGATGTTATTATTCGTTGGACTGTTATTCTCTACTTACTTGTTTTCTCAAAAGATGATTACTCGTTCTGGAGAAATAAAATTTGAAGCATCAATGCCCGCTTTTGAGGAGGTTGCAGCCAAAAACAATACAGCATCTTGCATTTTTGACAAATCAACAGGCGAAATTGCTGCTTTGGCTTTGGTTAAAGCGTTCCGATTCAAAGTGCCTTTAATGGAAGAGCATTTTAATGAAAATTACATTGAAAGTGATAAGTTCCCAAAAGCTACTTTTAAAGGAAAAGTGACCAATTTTGATGAAACTAAATTGTCATCTGGTAAAGCAACTTTTGATGTTGAAGGCGATTTGACTTTACATGGAGTAACTAAAAAAGTAAAAATCAAAATCACATTTTTACAATCTGGTGAAAAGCTTGTTGCAACTTCTACTTTTAAAGTTAAACCATTAGATTACAATATCAAAATACCATCAGTGGTTAAAAGTAAAATCGCAGAATCTGTAGAAATTGATTTAAAATTCGATTTAGAAAAGAAAGTATAATTTATTATCACAAACTATTAACAGAACTCCAACTTTATTGTTGGAGTTTTTTGCCTTTAAAAACTATATTATTTATCCAAATATCTGATAATTATCAGTTACTAAAACGTTTTCTTTTCCTAAATTTACTTCCAATAATAACCAATTAATATGAGCAATAAATATAAGCTAACTGTAAATCATAATACTCCAATTGATTTATCTGAAAGTAACCTCAAAAATTTTGATGTTGTTGATGTGGAAAAAGACAAGTTCCATGTTTTAAAAAATCATATTCCTTATATAGCAGAAATCGTTTCTGCCGATTTTTTAGCCAAAAAATACACCATTAAGGTAAATAACAATAGGTATGAAGTAGCCATTTCAGACGATTTAGATATTCTTATCAAAAGCATGGGAATAGAGAGAGGTAGAACAAAAGTTATTAATGCTATTAAAGCTCCAATGCCTGGATTAATTCTCGAAATCAGCGTAGAAGTGGGACAATCCGTAAAAGAAAATGATTCTTTGTTAATTCTTGAAGCGATGAAAATGGAAAACAGTTTTCTTTCACCTCGTGATGGAGTAATCAAATCAATTGCAGTTGTAAAAGGAAACGCTGTTGACAAAGGACAATTATTAATTGAGTTTGAATAGAGTATTAAGATAAAAGTATTAAGTATTAAGGCTTTGCAAAAAGTGTAGATGCTGAAATAAATTCAATATAAATGAAAGAAATCAAAAAAATATTAGTTGCCAATCGCGGTGAAATTGCCATCAGAGTAATGAAAACGGCAAAGAAAATGGGCATTAAAACAGTAGCCGTTTTTTCAACTGCCGATAGAAATGCCCTTCATGTAAAATATGCCGATGAAGCGGTTTGCATAGGTGAAGCAGCTTCAAGTCAATCGTATTTGCGTGGCGATAAAATCATTGAAGTTTGTATTGAACTTGGCGTTGATGCAGTTCATCCAGGATATGGTTTCCTTAGTGAAAATTCCACTTTTGCTGAAGCATGTGAAAAAAATAATATCATTTTTATAGGGCCAAAATCCAAAGCTATTGAAACGATGGGAAGTAAATTGGCCGCCAAAGAAGCCGTAATGAAATACAATATTCCGATGGTTCCAGGTGTTGATCATGCCATTACGGATTTGGACGAAGCCAAAAAAACTGCCAAAGAAGTTGGGTTTCCCATTCTGATAAAAGCGTCTGCTGGTGGTGGCGGAAAAGGAATGCGTATAGTTGAGAAAGAAGAAGATTTCGAATCGCAAATGAATCGTGCCATTAGTGAAGCTACTTCGGCATTTGGAGATGGTTCGGTTTTTATTGAAAAGTATGTTACCAAACCGCGTCATATCGAAATTCAAATCATGGCAGACAGTCACGGGAATATTTTGTATGTGCATGAAAGAGAATGTAGCATTCAACGTCGTCATCAAAAAGTGGTGGAAGAAGCGCCATCATCAATTTTAACACCCGAAAAACGTAAAGAAATGGGTGAAGCCGCTGTTAAAGTAGCTAAAGCTTGTGATTATCTTGGTGCAGGAACAGTTGAGTTTTTGATGGATGACAAGCACAATTTTTATTTCCTCGAAATGAATACCCGTTTGCAAGTGGAACATCCAGTTACCGAAATGATTTCTGGATTGGATTTGGTAGAATTACAAATTCGTATAGCTCGTGGAGAAGCATTAACCATCAAACAAGAAGATTTAGTCATTCATGGTCATGCCATGGAACTTCGTGTTTATGCTGAAGATTCGATGAATGATTTTTTGCCGAATGTGGGTTTTTTAAGCACATACAAAATTCCAGTAGGCGAAGGAATTCGAGTAGATAATGGGATAGAAGAAGGAATGGATGTGCCAATTTATTATGACCCAATGTTATCTAAATTAGTGACTTATGGGAAAACTAGAGAAGAATCAATTGAGTTGATGATAAAGGCTATAGATAATTATCATATAGAAGGTGTTGCCACTACATTGCCTTTCGGGAAATTTGTAATGGAACATGAAGCTTTTCGTTCAGGGAATTTTGATACGGGTTTTGTAAAAGCGTATTACAGTCCTGAAAAGCTGAAAGCTAATTTAGATGTTGAAGCCGAAATAGCTGCTATGATTGCATTGCAAAAGTATATTGCAGATAAACAAGTTTTGAGATTGCCAATAGAGTAAAGTATTAAGATTTTAGTATTAAGTATTAAGACGAATCTTTAACATGAAAATTGAAGTAAAAAAAATAATAGAATCTTTTTGGAAAGATTCTGAAACAAGTTCAGAATAAATGGAAAATAAAATAGATATACTTAACGATAAAATTGCTTTGGCCAAATTAGGCGGAGGTGAAAAAAGAATTGCTAAACAACACGAAAAGAAAAAATTAACGGCTCGTGAACGAGTAGAATATTTACTTGATGAAGGTTCTTTTGAAGAAATTGGAATGTTGGTTACTCACAGAACTACTGATTTTGGAATGGAAAAAGAAATCTATTATGGCGATGGAGTCATAACGGGTTATGGAACAATCAACGGACGTATAGTTTATATTTTTGCACAAGATTTTACTGTTTTTGGTGGTGCATTATCCGAAACACATGCTGAGAAAATTTGTAAAGTAATGGACATGGCCGTTAGAAATGGTGCACCAATGATAGGTTTGAATGACTCTGGTGGTGCGCGAATTCAAGAAGGCGTGCGTTCTCTTGGCGGTTATGCTGATATTTTTTATCGAAATGTACAAGCTAGTGGCGTAATTCCACAAATTTCTGCCATAATGGGACCATGTGCAGGAGGTGCTGTTTATTCTCCTGCCATGACTGATTTCACGATGATGGTGGAAAACAATAGTTATATGTTTGTAACCGGTCCAAATGTCGTGAAAACGGTAACCAATGAAGAAGTGACCTCAGAAGAATTAGGTGGCGCGATAACTCATTCTACTAAATCCGGTGTGGCACATACAACCTCACCTAATGGTATTGAATGTTTGGAAGATATAAAAAGATTGTTGACTTATATTCCTCAAAATAATAAAGAAGTAACACCTAAATTGAATTACGTTTTAGGTGATGAATACCGAGAGCAATTGGATACTATAGTTCCTGAAAACGCCAATAAACCTTATGATATGCATGATGTTATCAAAGGAATTATTGATGAAGATTCTTTTTTTGAAATTCATGCTGCTTATGCTGAAAATATAGTAGTTGGTTTTGCTAGACTTGGTGGAAGAAGTATTGGGATTGTTGCTAATAATCCGAAGTATTTGGCAGGATGTTTAGACGTGAAAAGTTCTATAAAAGCGGCCAGATTTACTCGTTTTTGTGACTGTTTTAATATTCCATTACTAGTATTAGTTGATGTTCCAGGTTTCTTACCAGGAACAGATCAGGAATGGAATGGTATTATTGTTCATGGAGCAAAATTACTTTATGCTTTGAGTGAAGCTACTGTTCCAAAAGTGACTGTAATTACCCGAAAAGCTTATGGTGGTGCTTATGATGTAATGAATTCCAAACATATTGGAGCCGATATGAATTTTGCTTGGCCAACTGCGGAAATTGCAGTAATGGGAGCAAAGGGAGCTTCAGAAATTATATTCAAAAAAGAAATTAGTGAAGCAGCTGATCCTGCGGCAAAATTATTAGAAAAAGAAGCGGAATATGCCGAATTATTCGCCAATCCTTATACAGCAGCTCAAAGAGGATTTATCGATGAGGTGATTTTGCCAAAAGATACTAGAAGAAAATTGATTAAAGCATTCAGTATGCTTGAAAATAAAGAGGTAATATTGCCCAAACGAAAACACGGAAATATTCCTTTATAAATCAAAAACCGCCTGAAAAGGCAGTTTTTGATTTATTTACAGCGTTAATTGTTTATTTATACGGGTTCACCATAAAGATCAAATTCGGTTGCATCTATAATCTTCACGTTTACAAAATCTCCCGTTTTCACATAAAACTTAGCAGCATCAATTAACACTTCATTATCTACATCGGGACTGTCAAATTCTGTTCTTCCTATAAAATGTTGCCCTTCTTTTCTATCGATTACACATTTGAAGGTTTGCCCGATTTTTTCTTGGTTTAAATCCCAAGATATTTGAGATTGTATTTCCATAATTTCAGCGGCACGAGCTTGTTTTACTTCTTCAGGAATATCATCTTCAAGTGAATAGGCGTGAGTGTTTTCTTCATGCGAATAGGTAAAGCAACCCAATCTTTCAAATTTCATTTCTTGCACCCAATCTCTCATGATTTCAAAATCTTCTTGGGTTTCTCCGGGATAACCAACAATTAATGTGGTTCTAATAGTCATGCCAGGAACGGTTTCACGAAATTCTTTTAAGAGTTTTGTGGTTTTTTCTTTGGTTGTTCCGCGACGCATTGATTTTAGAATGTTATCTGAAATATGTTGCAATGGAATGTCTAAATAATTACATATTTTTGGTTCGCGTTTCATCAAGTCTAAAACATCCATTGGAAATCCTGTTGGAAAAGCATAATGCAAACGTATCCATTCAATTCCTTCTACTTTTACTAAATTTTCTAACAATTCAGCAAGATTTCTTTTTTTGTATAAATCTAATCCATAATAAGTCAAATCTTGTGCAATAAGGATTAGTTCTTTTACCCCATTTTTTGCTAAACCTTCCGCTTCTCTAACTAATTTTTCAATAGGTTGTGATACGTGTTTACCACGCATTAGCGGTATAGCACAAAAGCTGCAAGGTCTATCGCAACCCTCAGCAATTTTTAGATAGGCATAGTTTTTTGGTGTTGTTGTAATTCTTTCGCCTAGCAATTCATGTTTATAATCGGCACCCAATGCTTTCAATAACTGTGGTAATTCTGTCGTACCAAAATATTGGTCAACATTTGGGATTTCTTTTTCTAAATCAGGTCGATATCTTTCTGATAAACATCCGGTCACAAATACTTTATCGACAATACCACGCTCTTTTTTATCAGCGTATTCTAATATAGTATTTACCGACTCTGCTTTGGCATTATCAATAAAACCGCACGTATTAATTACTACAATATTTCCTTCTTGTTCGTGAACAACGTCTTTTCCACTGGCTTTTAATTGCCCCATCAAAACTTCGCTATCGTAAGTGTTTTTGGAACATCCAAGGGTAATTACATTGATTTTATTTTTCTTTAAAGACTTAGTTCTCATATGATTAATCGTGACTATTTGAAAGGAGTGCAAAATTACTCTTTTTATTTCAATTCTACAGTTTACAGTTCTTTTTAAAAACAAAAAAAAACCACTCGATTAAAGTGGCTTTGCATAATTATGATGCTAACTATAATTCGAAGAGGAATGTTAAACTTATATTGTTCATAATTTCTTGAATTCTGGCACTATCTGTGAATCCTTGCGAGAAAAATTGTTGTTGAAAATTTCTTTTTGAATGTGAGTAGGATAAATCTACTTTGGTATTACCAAAATTATAACCTATTCCACCCGAATAGCCAGTAAGGTCTCCCATGATAGCCGTATTCTTATATGGGCTTTCTTCAAAACGATATCCAGCTCTCAAACTTAGCTGTTTAATCTTTTTTTCGGCACCAATTCTTATCTCAGTAGAGTTTGTTAAGGTATTTGAGATAGCAGTATTTAAGTTTCTAAAATCATTATTCGGGCGCACCGTAGCTTCGCTGTAATTCTTGAATGCAACATCAATACTAATTAAACCTTGATTTCCAAAAATATAGGCAAAACTTCCTGTGACTTTATCTGGGGTCTGAAGTCTATACCTTTCGAAAATCGTGATGACATTAGGATTTACAACATCTGGCGCTAATTCAACAAGATTAGTACTGCGTACACCAATAAGAGATTGACTTAATTCATCATTTAAATTAAACCAAGTTGGCGACTCATAAGCTAAACCTACGCGTAGTTCTTTAGTAACTTTAGCAATAGTTCCAACTTGAAATGAAAAACCATTTCCATAAGTAGACAATCTGTTTTCAAATTGTAATCTATTTATTCTAAACTGGTCACCTTCTTGATTGTTTCGTTCAAAAAAATTGGTATACTGCGAGTAGTTCGCAAAATGAGAATTTAAATTTATACCCAAATAAAGAAAATCCTTGTATTGTGTGGCAAAATTAAAATTCACTTTTCCGTTGTATCCGTCAGAGGTAAAATAGTTTTCTTGATAGTAATTGCCTCCACCGGGAACCAAAGATACATAACTTCTGTTGGTTAAATCATCATAATTTGCTGCAGGATCGATTACAAAAGCTTGGTAACCCAAAAATGCTTGTTGAGCTCCAAATCCACTTGTAGAACCTAGAAAAGAGTACAATGAGGATATAGTCTCTCCGCTTTGAAGTTGTAAATCACCGAGCGGAACACCACCATTTTGATTGGCATAAAACAAAAAGTAGCGATCTATAGAATTCGTTGGGTTTACACCAGCACTAAAAGTTGAATTATCAAAATTATTTGCATTTTCATAATTTAAAGCTATACTGAACTTACGCCAATCGCTTTTGGAATTTTTATTGTTAAAAACAAAAACCATCCCCGCTTGGTTTAGGTCAAAACTGGTATCATTTTCTGAGGTATTTGTTCCAAAATAATTTGAATTATTTTTTTTATTAAAATTGCTAATCGTCGCGCCAAACTGGTTGTTTGCAAAAATGGCTGAACCAGCAGGATTTACATTTATTGATGACAAGTCACCGCCTAGTGCGCCAAAAGCTCCACTCAAAGCTCTAAATCTTGCTGTTCCGTTTAAATTATCCTGCGAAAACCGCAATGCATCTGATATTTCTTGTGAGTAGCCAAAAAAACGCGACATCACTATTAGGCTGCAAAAAATGTATTTTTTCATGTTGTTTTTTTTTCAGAGTTAATTTTACAAATCACTACAAAGATTTCGTTCACAAAAATTGTTATCTTCTTCCACCACCAGATGATCTTCCGCCACCGCCACCAAAGCCGCCACCACCAGATGAACGACCACCGCCAGACGAACGACCACCACCATAGTTTGAACTCGGTGAATAAGATCGAGTTGGTGAAGAATTTTGACTTCTTACATTTCCTCTAGTTGAATTTGTATTGGTTCTCACAGAATTACTGTTGTTATAGTTTCTAGTTGAGTTATTAAATGACCTGACGCTACTATTACTTCTTGGGGAAACACTATTGTTACGAACAGTATTGAAATTGGAAGTTCTTGTGGATGCATTTCTATTGTTAATGGCGTTTCCAGTAAATGATGAACCTCTTCTTCCACCACTGTATGAGTGATAATAGTTGTTAAAATAATTACCATTCCATCCCATTCCCCAGTTATTCCAGCCCCAGTTATTCCAACCCATTCCCCAACCCCAGTTGTTCCAACCCATTCCCCAACCCCAGTTGTTCCAGCCAAGTCCCATTCCCCAACCCCAATTGTTCCAACCCCAATAACCACCATACCACCAATTATTCCAATTACTCCATGCCCAATCATTATCATAAACATTTACTGTTACGCTCTGTGGATTACTTCCCCAGCCGGCATTTCTTGAGACAGTATCATTACTAGTAACGTTATTATTACCTAAATTAGTGAAATTTTGAGCATTGTCATTTAAATCACTAAAATACTCTTGATATTTATTGCTTTGCGAATTTTGACCTGAATTTGTTTCTCTTCTTTGATTTTGAGCACTTGCGTAAATACCATCATTGTCATAGTAAGAACTGTTTTGGTAAGAACCACATGAAGAGAGCATTGTAATAGAAATTAATCCTAGAAGTAATTTAAAGGATATTTTTTGACTGGAAGAATAATTAGTTTTCATATCTATAGCATTTTTATTGTTGGACTATACAAAAATAGTTAGTTTTGCCAAACTATTTAGTTAAAAAAAGTTAAACAATTTTTATGCCAAACTATATTGTATGAGCAAGAACCTAACGACAAGAAGTGAAGATTATTCAAAATGGTACAACGAACTGGTTGTAAAGGCAGATTTAGCTGAAAACTCAGGTGTTAGAGGTTGTATGGTAATTAAACCATATGGTTATGCTATTTGGGAAAAAATGCAAGCAGAATTAGATAGAATGTTTAAGGAGACAGGTCATAGTAATGCTTATTTTCCTCTTTTTGTTCCAAAAAGTATGTTTGAAGCCGAAGAGAAAAATGCGGAAGGTTTTGCTAAAGAGTGTGCTATTGTGACACACTACCGTTTAAAAAACGATCCAAATAAGCCAGGAAAATTGATGGTTGATGCTAATGCTAAGCTTGAAGAAGAATTAATTGTTCGTCCGACTAGTGAAGCAATTATTTGGTCTACTTATAAAAACTGGATACAATCCTATAGAGATTTACCTTTATTAATAAATCAATGGGCAAATGTAGTTCGATGGGAAATGAGAACTCGACTGTTTTTAAGAACAGCTGAGTTTTTATGGCAAGAAGGTCATACTGCCCATGCCACAAAAGCAGAAGCTATTGAAGAATCTAAAAAAATGATGGATGTCTATGCTGATTTTGTTCAAAATTTTATGGCGATTCCGGTAATCAAAGGTTTAAAAACAGAAACTGAACGTTTTGCTGGTGCAGAAGAGACTTACTGCATAGAAGCCCTTATGCAAGATGGAAAAGCCTTACAAGCGGGAACTTCTCATTTTTTGGGACAAAACTTTGCAAAGGCATTCGATGTCAAATTTGCAAATCAAGAAGGAAAACAAGAATATGTTTGGGGAACATCTTGGGGCGTATCAACTCGTCTGATGGGTGCTTTAGTAATGACACATTCTGATGATAACGGATTAGTTTTACCACCTAATCTAGCGCCGATACAAGTGGTTATCGTGCCAATTTTCAAAACTGTTGATGAGTTTGAACGGATTTCAACGGTAGCCCATGATTTAGTTTCGCAATTAAAAAAGTTGGGAATTTCTGTGAAATTTGACAATAGAAATACCCAAAAGCCAGGTTTTAAATTTGCTGAATGGGAATTGAAAGGTGTTCCAATTAGAATTGCAATTGGGCCAAAAGATTTAGAAAATGGAACTTTTGAAATAGCAAGAAGAGATAACTTAACAAAAGAAGTTGTTAGTGTTAGTGCAATTGACTTATATGTCGCAACTTTATTAAAAGAAATACAGAAGGATTTGTTTGATAAAGCATTACAATTTAGGGACAATCATATTACCGAAGTAAATACTTTTGAAGAATTTAGAGATGTCTTAGAGAATAAAACGGGATTTATTTCAGCGCATTGGGATGGAACAGTAGAAACTGAGGAAAAAATAAAGGAATTAACTAAAGCTACAATACGTTGTATTCCTTTAAGTCAAGAAAAAGTGAATGGAAAGTGCGTTTTTTCGGGAGAGAAATCTACTGGTAGAGTGCTATTTGCAAAAGCATACTAAAAAAAAGTAAAAAAAAATTATATACACTATTGCAAGAGTAAAAAATAGTTGTATTTTTGCATCCGCATTAAGAAAGATGGCCCGTTCGTCTATCGGTTAGGACGCCAGGTTTTCATCCTGGTAAGAGGGGTTCGATTCCCCTACGGGCTACAATTTAAATAAAAGACACAAAAAATGGCAAATCACAAGTCAGCTTTAAAGAGAATTAGAAGTAACGAAAAAAGAAGAGTTTTAAACAGATATCAACATAAAACGACCCGTAATGCCATCAAAGCATTAAGGCTAGCAACTGATAAAAATGAAGCTTCCTCTAAATTGGCTTCTGTGATTTCAATGATTGATAAATTAGCTAAAAAGAACATAATTCATGATAATAAGGCTTCCAATTTAAAGTCTAAATTAACGAAGCACGTTACAAGTTTGTAAACTAATTTTTTTCCGAATTATAACAAAAAGCATCTAATTTTAGATGCTTTTTTATTTTGGTTGGCTTTTCAAAAAAAAGTTTGTTTCAGTTTTTCAAGCATATCTTTTGTGATTGGTTTCGATAAAAAATCTATAACAACTGAGTAGCTTTTGGTTTGTTCAACATCTTTAGGGTCAATTGTTGACGATAAAACAATAATTTTTGCTTCTTTAAAAATATTGGGATAGCCATTATTAGTATAAATCTCTAAAAACTCCCAACCATTCATAATTGGCATGTTCAGGTCTAAAAAAACCAATCTTGGATAAGTGAAACTAGTATTAGTTTTGTGTTTTTCAGCTAATTCTTTAAAATATTGAAATGCTTCTTCACCATTGTTGGACACAAGTATTTCTTTAGCTAATGAAGCTCTTTCAATAACTTTTCTGCATAGCATCAAGGTAATAGGGTCATCATCTACACAAAGTATTTTTTCTAACATTAGATTGCAGTTTAATTGTATTTAAAGGTGATGGTGAATGTTGTTCCTTTTCCTACTGTGCTCGCAACTGAAATAGTTCCTCCCATGGCTTCAACTTGCGATTTAACTAAGTATAATCCCAAACCTTTACTGTCTGGATGATTGTGAAATCGTTGATATAGCCCAAATATTTTATCTTTATTTCTTTCCATATCAATACCAATTCCATTATCTTTGAATGTAAGTAATAAATTATCACCGATAACTTTTGACGAGATGCTAACCCGTAACTGTCTAGTTGGTTCCTTGTATTTGATAGCGTTGGTTAGTAAGTTTAAAAAAATACTTTCCAAGTAAGACTTGTTGATGTTTAAGATGGTAATATCCTCTAAATCAATTTTTAAAATAGGTTTATGCGTGCTGATTAAGAAACTTAATTGACTAAACACATTTTCAAAAATTTCTTTAACGCTAACTTTTTCTTTGTGAATTGAAGTATTATCTTTTATAATTACAACTTTGACTAAGTCATTAATAGTTTCATTCAGGAGGTGAGTTGACTTTGAAAATCCATTTATAATTTCATTTAGCTCTGGATTTTCTATAGTCATATCTTCAACTAAATTGAGTAATCCAGTAAGATTAGATAGTGGTGCTCTCAAGTTGTGCGATGTAATATAAGAAAATTGTTTTAAGTCTTTATTATTTTGCGTCAATTCTCTAATTAGTTGTTCTCTCTCTCTTTGCTTTTCTTTCTCTTCGGTAATATCTCTTTGTATAGAAATCCAGTGTGAATGCTCTCCTTCACTATTTGTGACTGGTATCATAGATAAATTGACCCAATATTCTTCGTTATTTTTTTTGTAGCAAATGGTTTCAATCATGCATTCTTTGTAATCTTGGATAGCAGTTTTTAATTTTTCAAGTTCTAAAACATCAGATTTCTTTCCAAATAGTAAAACTGGAGATTTCCCAATAACATCTTTTGCATCGTATCCAGTGATATCTGTAAACGCAGAATTTATATAGATAATATTAGGAATTACATTATCTGACGTGTCTATATCGGTAATCATTACGGCTTCTTTCGTTTGCGTAATAACTGTTTCCAGTAATCGTAGTCTTTGTTCCTCTGCTTTTTGTTTAGTTATATCCTGAATAGCTCCAATCATCCTTATGGGTTTACCGTCGCTGTCTTTCATAAGAAATCCTCTATCTAAAACATATTTATAGCTTCCATCAGCACACTGAAACTGATATTCATCTTGCCATTTCTCTGTTTTTTGTTCCAAAAAAGAGTATAGTTTTACTGACATTTTTAAACTATCTTCTGGATGAATTCTATCAAACCACCATTTTGAAGTCTTACCAACATCTTCTTTTTTGTAACCAAAAACTCCTTGTATTCCCTTATTCCATACAAAACTATCGTCCTCAATTTTCCAATCCCAAATTGTATCACTGGTGGCTTTGGCAACTATATCATAACGCTCGTTTGACTCAGCTATTTCATTATTAGTTATTTTTAATTTTTCAAAAATAGCAACGTTTCTGTTGTCTTTTAGCCTGAGAAGAAAAACAAAGAGCAATGTTGATATTACAATATAAAAGACATCCTTTAAGTAAAAGCTATTTATTAAACTATCAGATGAATTTTTGGTATTATTAAAGAAAACAAATTGACCAATGGCAGCCAAGGAAATCAGAATAACAAGGTATATTAATGTTATTTTATTAGAATACTTTTTCATTACTCCAAATATATATAAATTCGTTTTAGAATAAAAATTTCAACCAAAACTTATTAAACATTTTATAAACTTTTGGTCCATTTCCATTATCAAGGCAAACTAATTTTTTATGTAAAAATAAAGTGTACCTTTGCACCTTGAAAAAAACACAGATGGAATCTATTAGAAACATTGCTATTATTGCTCACGTTGACCATGGTAAAACAACACTAGTCGACAAAATTATGTATCACTGTCAGTTGTTTCGTGACAACGAAAATACCGGTGATTTAATCCTTGACAACAACGACCTAGAGCGTGAAAGAGGGATTACTATTACATCAAAAAATGTTTCGGTAGTATATAAAGGAACAAAAATTAATATTATCGATACTCCTGGACACGCTGATTTTGGTGGTGAAGTGGAGAGAGTATTGAATATGGCTGATGGTGTATGCTTGTTAGTAGATGCTTTTGAAGGACCAATGCCACAAACGCGTTTTGTACTACAAAAAGCTATCGACTTAGGATTAAAACCTTGTGTGGTTATCAATAAAGTGGATAAAGAAAATTGTACGCCAGAAGAAGTACATGAGAAAGTCTTCGATTTAATGTTTGAATTAGGTGCAGAAGAATGGCAACTGGATTTTCCAACTGTTTATGGTTCTGCAAAAAACAATTGGATGTCCGATCATTGGGATAATTTGACTACAAATATCGAACCTCTTCTGGATATGGTTGTGGCCAATGTGCCTGCGCCAAAAGTATCCGAAGGAACGCCACAGATGCTTATCACTTCATTAGATTTTTCGTCGTTTACTGGTCGTATTGCGATTGGTCGTTTAGAAAGAGGTGTTTTGAAAGAAGGAATGCCAATTTCATTAGTGAAAAGAGACGGAAAAATATTAAAATCAAGAATTAAAGAGTTGCATACTTTTGAAGGTCTTGGTCGTAAAAAAGTTCAAGAAGTTATTGCTGGTGATATTTGTGCAATTGTAGGTGTGGAAGGATTTGAAATTGGCGACACTATTGCTGATTTTGAAAATCCAGAAGCATTACAAACTATAGCTATCGATGAACCAACCATGAGTATGTTATTTACTATTAACGACTCACCATTTTTTGGGAAGGAAGGTAAATTTGTAACTTCCCGTCACATTAAAGATAGACTAGCTAAAGAATTAGAGAAAAATCTAGCTTTAAAAGTAGGTGATACTGAGTCTGCAGATAAATTTATGGTTTTTGGTCGCGGTGTCTTGCATTTATCTGTTTTGATTGAAACCATGAGGAGAGAAGGATATGAAATGCAAATCGGTCAGCCACAGGTGATTATTAAAGAGATAGATGGTGTAAAATGTGAACCTATAGAAGAGCTAACTATTGATTTACCTGAGCATTTATCAGGAAGAGCAGTGGAATTTGTTTCAGTTAGAAAAGGTGAAATGCTTTCAATGGAAGGAAAAGGTGAGCGAATGATTGTCAAATTTAATATACCATCCCGAGGAATTATAGGTTTAAGAAATCAGTTGTTAACTGCTACAGCTGGTGAAGCTATTATGGCACACCGTTTCATTGGTTATGAACCTTATAAAGGAGAAATTCCTGGGCGTAATAACGGCTCATTGATTTCTATGGAAAACGGTAAAGCCATTCCTTACTCAATTGATAAATTGCAAGATAGAGGTAAATTCTTTGTTGATCCAAACGAAGATATTTATGAAGGTCAAGTTATTGGTGAAAACACACGTTCAGATGATATGACGGTCAACGTTACCAAAACTAAAAAATTGTCAAATGTGCGTTCAAGTGGTGCTGATGATAAAGCTAGGATTATTCCAGCCATTAAATTTTCGCTTGAAGAAGCATTAGAATATATTCAAAAAGATGAATACGTAGAAGTAACACCTAAATCACTTCGTTTGCGCAAAATCTATTTGAATGAAAATGATAGAAAACGTTTTAAAATTTAAAATAGTTATCCAATTTAAAAAATTCTCAAATTCTGATTTATTAGAGTTTGGGATTTTTTTTTGGAGCTAATCCGGCTTTTCGTTTCAATATCTTTATCAAAGCTAAACGCTTGGATAAAGATGATTTCCACTGCAATCCGGGCTAGGAATTAGTCTTTCAATAAAAATTCAAGCGGTATATGAAGTCGCTCTTGCCAGGACTTTTCTGAATGGTCTTTTCCCGGAAAAAACTGTGTTAACCAGTTTTGATTACTAAATCCTCTTTTTGTCATTATAGTGTCAACTTGGTTTTGCAAAGTTGGATAAAGCGCATCTAACGTTTGATCGCCATAATCAAAATAGATTCTGTGATTTTTTGGATTAGGTAACTTTTTTTCCAAATAGTCATAAAAAGCTTCCGGTATGGGATTGTTTTTTACTTGAAAAGTTCCTGGCCAATGTGTTGATAAACAAGTAGCACCACCAAATATTTTTGGGTATTCGCAAATGGCATACAATGAAATCAATCCGCCCATACTTGAACCTGCAATAAAAGTATTGGTCCTGTCCTTTTTCGTTGAAAAAGTAGAGTCAATAAATGGTTTTAACTCGTTTACAAGAAATTTTAAATATAAATCGGAATAGGGTTTAAATTCTTTTTTGGTTCTTCCTGCTTTTTGAAGTTGTGCGGTGACCGTATCTTTTTCGGTTTTTGAAAGGCTTTCAAAAGGTTTTTGCGGAAAATATTCTGGATGACGTTTTTCGCCATTATTCCAAATTCCAACGACAATAAACGGTCGAACTTTGTTTTCGGCAATTAATTTTCCAGCAATTTCATCAATATTCCACGCTTGTTTATTCCAAGTAATCGTCGCATCAAAAAGCATTTGACCGTCGTGCATGTAGAGTACCGCATATTTTATTTTATCCGAATAGCCATCAGGAAGCCAAACTGCCATATGGCGAGAGTCTACATAGCTGGATTTGAAATTTTCAAAATGTTGGATGCTTCCGCTAGATACTTTTTCCAATTGTGCGTTTGAAATTATAGCCATCAAAAAAAATGCGAGTAATAGACTAGTTTTCATTCTTATCTTTTAAGGGTAAAATGCCCTTTAGCACTTCTACCATCTTCAAATTGAATAGAATACCAATAATCATCAGCAGGCATTTGTTGGCCGTTATAAGTTCCATCCCAACCAGTGCCAGTCGTTCCGAGTTGTTTTAACAATTTTCCGTACCGGTCAAAAATATAAATCGTTGAACGTAAGTTGAACAATTCGTTAACGCCTTTTACATTCCATGTATCGTTATATCCATCGGCATTGGGTGTAAAATATTTTGGAATGCCAAGTACAGCCACTAAAATTGGACCAAGTGAACCGCAACCATTTCTGTCGCGTACGTAAATTTCGTGGAAACCAATAGGAACATTAGGGAAAAAATTACTTTCTTGGTATGGTCCGTTAACATCATCAAGTGCAAATTCATATAGTCCTGAACCTGTGATATTCACTAAAATAGAATTGGTATCAGATAAATCAACTACATCGATACTTTCAATAGTTGCAATTTCAGATCCTACCACTGTAATAGTTCGAGTTTTTGAGCAGTTAAACGCATTAGTTACAATTACACTATAAATACCTGGTGTATTTACAGTGAGTGTATAATTTGTTTCACCACTGATGATGGCGTTGTTAAAGAACCATTGGTAAGAATAATTAGTAGTTGGTGTGCCATCTAAAATTCCAGCGTCAATAGATGCTTGCGTATCAGGAAGGCAAATAATTACCGTTTCCTCTTGGTCTATTTTTGGAGTAGGATGAACGATGAAAGGAATGGTGATTTCGGCTGTACACGTTGGGTTAATTGGATTTTCTACAATTACTTTTACATTTTGCGTTGCAGTTCTAAAAGGATTGGGTAATTGATTTGGAGTTGGACTTGGAATGAGTACGTTATTTTCGTCATAATAGTATACATTAACGCCCGTTTGTGCACCAATGATTGTACTTAAAAACGTGGAAGTGTCAAAATCAAAAAGACCGTCCTGATTAATAGGATTTGGCTCATCATCACATACTGTTGTTAGATTTGGATTTATAGCAAATGCTTCGGGCAAATCGTCCACAATAAACTGAAGTTGTACTTCATCAAAACAAGGTTGCCCTGTGGTTTGTGTTGTGTTATTAGAAACTCTAATTGTTATCGTTTCTGAACCTGTGACAAAAAACGGATTAGGGAACGGATTTATCTGTGCACCATTGGCTCTGAAATAGCGAACATTTACGCCTGTTTGTCCGTTTAAAACAGTGGCTTCAATTCCAGCAGTATTAAAACCAAAAATACCATCTTGATCATCATCGCAACCGCGAATTAAATTATTTGCATTTACTGGGTTTGCAACTGGCAACGGTTCAACAACTACGTTAAAAGTTTTAAATCCAAAACAAGAATTGTCTATCGTACTTTCGGCACGTATCCAAATGGTCTGCGAATTTGGAAACCCAATATTTCTATAATTTGTAGTGTTTGTTATGGCTAAAGAATTTCCTGAGGCATCGGTTTCGGCATCAAAATCGGCTTCCGTTTTGTAATATTGAATGGTAACTGTACTCGGTAAAATTGCCGAAAGGCTACTAGTAATACTACTAAAATTAAACGGACCTGAAATTCCATCTCTATCGTCATTTACAAGATCAAGAAAATCGTCACACAAGTATTGATTGGGTACTGCAAAGCTAGCTGGGATTTGGGTTACAGCAACTAATAAGTCAATTCTAGCCACACGAAAACAGCCATTGCTATTTTCAACTCTTGCAAAAATACTACCATTTCCTGATGTAAATGATAACGGATTAGCTATCAAAAATGTGTTGTTTTGAGAATTTGCAGCGGCTAAATTTGTGTAATAAGTAAATGTTTCATTCAGATAATTCGCCGAAATTGCGTCATTCCTTTGCGTTATATTGAAATTTGAAATTCCATCGCTATCGTTATCACATTGCCTCAAGGTTATTGGCGTCGTAACAACTGGCAATGAAAAGGTAGTTAAAGTGGCAGCTGAAGAAAATAAACCACACGAATTTCCGTTTTTGTTCAGCAAGACGCGATATTGATAACCACTCATAGTTGGAGAAACACTTATAATGGTTAAATTGGCTGTAGTTGCATTGGAATAGATAGCGTTGTTGATAATGTTGTTCCAAGTAGCACCATTGTCAATAGAAAGTTGCCATTGGTATGAATTAACAGGATTTGAAACCACAGAAAAAGTAGCAGGTTGTAACTCACAGCTCGTAAAATTATCGGGTTGCGTGGTAATGGTAATTGGTGCTGCAATGATGTAATTCGCATTTGGGTTTCCGTAACCGGTTCCACTTGTAACTAATCCATTACTACTATTAATTAGCGGAGGAATTGACGCGCCCAATAATCCATCGCCATCATTGTCTGAATAACCTGCTTCAATAACGTCGTTACATAAGTCGTTGTCGCTATCTAATTCTAAAAAATTAAAAATACCATCAGCATCTGTATCTGCTAAAGTATAATTTAAAATACCGCTGTCGAGTGTTGTTTCTAAACTATTAGCCAAGCCATTTGAACCAAAGTTAGTTCCATCGATAATTCCGTTGCTGTTTGCGTCTGTTGCATTACTTCCTGACTCGTCTAAATCATGAATTCCATCATTGTCTGAATCTAAATCTAAATAATTAGGGACTAAATCATTGTCGTTGTCAGCTGGAGTTAATCCATTACCAAAAACATCATCAATTCCATCACTGTTAGCATCTACATTAGATAATGCTACCACATTTAAACCTTGTGCTTCTACAAAATCGAGTATGGAGTCGTTGTCACTATCATAATCATCTTGGTCAGCTATACCATCATTATCGGAGTCTTTTGGAACGCACGATGCTATTAATCGCAAAGCTACTCTGCTCGTGCTTGTGTCAACCAGATTTATATTAGTGATAGATAATGAAGTAATTAAATTTCCATTGATAGAAAAAGTTCCTGTTCCTGCTGCCAATGGCGCATTGCTATTTAAGCGGAAACGAATTTCAAAAGAAGAATATTGTGTGACACCACTTTCAAAAATACCGTCAAAGTTAGTGTCAATTAAAATTTGATTTGTTGGATTTAAAATGGTTAGTGTTTTATCCACAGGACATGTAATTCTGATTTCTGTAGCTGAGGTAAACAAATCATTTGTTGCCGCTATTGAAGCGTACTCCACTTTTAAACTAATTGGTGTTGTAAAATTAGAAACTGCGTAAGTCACAGTATTTTGTTTCCCTTGTGCCGCTATTGTGGCAAAGTTTCCAATACTATCTCCAGTTATCGGATTTGGAGCTGGTGTAGCAGTGCCGGTAAAAGTTACTGTTCCAGTATATGAATTTGAATAATTTCCAACAGCAATAGTTCCAGTTGCTGAATTGGTTAAATTAAAATTTTGATTTCCAAACGATTCACTACAAGTGGTTATTCCGTCATCGTCATTATCTAGGTCGGAGTTATTATTTATACCATCATTGTCAGAATCCAAAGGACAAGCGCTTACGGGTATTTTATCTGATTCAATTGCTGCGCCGCAACCTGAAATTACAGCTGATACATAATAGTAACCCGGATTTAGCGGTGTATAAGCACTATTTGTAGCGCCAGGAATAAGTACATCATTAAAATACCATTGAAAAGTATCGAATGGACTTAAGGTGTTAACCGATAAAATAGTATTGGGAATACAACTCGCCTGTGCCACGTTTACTTGATTGAACGAAATCTCAGGTTTAAAGGTAAAACCAGAATAAAATCCGCCGAAAGTAGCTGCACCACTCGAACCATAAGCAGCCAAATAAATTTCACCAGTTGAAAAAACGGACACGTTGCCGGTTAAACCTGTAAGAACATACGTTTGATAGTTTGCATTTCCGGTAACATTTGTTGGTCCATCTACACTGATGCCAAAAGGTAAAGTTGCTAATGTATAATTTACACCATCAATAACAAAAGTTAGTGTCGCTGCGGTTTCTGTTACTAAGGTAACCCGTCCTGTAAAAGGTCGTGAACCTACTAAATTGATAAAAGGAATATTATCTATTACTCGCGGTGTTTGACAACTTAATGGCGGAACAAAGAACAATTCTTGATTTCTTTGGTCTGAAGCACCATTGTCGCCAATACTTTGATAGGCGAATGTTTTCTTTGAAGTTTGCACATACAAATTGCCATCACTACTAAACGATGAACCTAGTAGTTCAAAATATTCACCAGCATCGATAGTCGCAATAGACGTACTTGAGCCGTTTATGAAAATTTCTGTGTTGTTTTCATCTGCTACTAGAAGCACTTTTTCTACAGCATCAATGCCTGTACTTTTTATAAAAATATATTCTGTTCCTGTTCTTTCTGCTGCTACAATTTGGTCAAAACCCAAATCTAAATTTCCGACTGCATTACTACCACCAAAAGAACCACAGTTTACAGCTATCGGTTTATCAGAAGTTACTAATGAACCAATCAAACCATCTCTGTTAGGATTATTTGGACCTTGAACTGCCATTACATAGCTTTCGCCACTGTTTAAGGTAATGCTAAATGGTGCGTTTCCCGTCGAACTATTTATTGGAATAACACCAGGTTTAATGTCGCTAAAGTTTACAACGGTATTATTTTCAGTGGCAAGAACAGAAATAAAAGTGGTATGAATGTCAGTATAATTTGCAACAGAATTGTTGTTAAAAGCACCAATTCTAAATCGGTTACCTAATGAAGCTAAACCTTTAGAAACTAATTGACCTGCCTGATTACCGCTTCCTGCTGTAACTCGAGCTGAAACATAAACTAAATCGTCTGCTTCAACAATGTACCCTTTGTTACTGAAAACATTATTTACCGCCGCAGCATCAACGTGAAGTTGTGTATCATTACCAAAACCAGCATAGTATACATAAGGAACATTTCTAGAAACAGTACCAATAATGGTATTTCCGCCTAGTTCAATTATTCTAAAATTAATTGGATTAACATTTGGAGTAGAAATGTACAAAAACTGGTCTTCTGAAACCACACTAGATGAACCTGATAACGGCGGAATATAGTGAGTTTTGCTAAATTGAGAGAAACAATTGATTGAAATTATAACCAATAAAAGTAAATGTAGAAACCTATTTTTCATTGGCTAAAATTAGCAAATAAAAATGAATCAGTAACCGAAGAAGTAGGTTTTATAGAAACTTTAAGAAAAGTTAAGGTGACCTATAAATCTCGTTTTTTAATAATCAAGTAAGAGGAATAAATAAAAATTGCAGTCCAAACTAGCACTATCAGAATGGAAGAATAGTGAACATCATAATCTTTGATAGAATTTTCACCTACAGCTTCTTGAAGATTTTTTACAGAACTTAGTCTTGTTATTGGTTCTTTAATTAAATTCCACATAGACATTAAAGGAAAAAAATCATAAACTTTATCAACTAAAGCTGTGTTTTTTATTTGGTTGAGTGAAATACCATAGGTAATCATTTCAAATATAAACCAAATAAAAAGCGAACCCAATGCAAAAGCAGAACGTTTAATTAGTATTCCTAGAAATAAACACAACGAAAAAAAACCTAATAATTTGACAAAATAGGCGAGAAGATACTCTAAATCTGAGAAAACAATTCCAATTTCAGTATAGGATGAAAAGCCAAATCCTAAAAGTAATGACATTATAAAAACAAAAACAGTTGAAATTCCAGCAAAAAGAACAATGGTTAAGAATTTTGACAAAATCAGTTCTTTTTTACTCATTCCGTCGATGAGATTTTGCTTTAACGTTCCATAACTGTATTCGTTTGCCATCATAGAAACGATTATGACTGCTAAAAATATTTTTAAAAATGCAGCGATAAAAGTGTTGAAATGCCAAATATATGGAAAGTTAAAAATTCCCATTTCTGCTAAATGAAATTTAAAAATTCCGATGTCAAATTTTATTGCAGCAATTAAAGCGATGAAGGAAAGAATAACAAAATATCCAATGGTTAATACTTTGCTAGCGCGATTTTTCCAGATTTTTTGAAGCTCTATGGCTAATAAACGTTTCATGATTGGGTTTCGATTGAATTGGTTAATGCTAAAAATTGTTCTTCCAAACTTTGTTTTTTTACAGGTGACTACATGGCCATGTGGCGGATTATGAAAACCTCAACTTTCGCTTAATGACTATTTTTAAAAGTATAAAATCAACTTCAAATTAATCATAAACCGGACATGTTGCCAAGTGGTGTTTAGCTGTTAATTATTTATATTTATTTTGTTTTTTTAAATTTTATTTCATTTTAAAGTTGATTTCACAAACAGTAATTTTAAGTTATCGTTACCATAATTATATAGTACCAAAATAAAAATTATAATATCTGGAATTAACCAAATAAGTATGTTTTCAGGATTTTCTTTATGATAAAAAAATGATATATCTGTTGAGTTATCCGCAATGAAAAGACCAAATAAATTATGAACTATATGAATACCTAATGCCAATTCTAAACTGTTAGATACAATGACTATCATACCAAGCAATAATCCACTAATAAAGTAAAATATTAAATAATTTGGTTGTTCAAAGTGTAAAGAAGCAAAAAGAACAGATGTAATAAATAATGTAATAATAGGATATCCCAAATAATAATTCAATGTTTGTAATAAATAACCTCTGTGAAAAAGTTCTTCAAAGCTGGTTTGAAGTGGCACAATTAGAAGAGAAATAAATAGTAAGGGGAAAAATTTATCAGTTTGTAATACTAATTGAAAAGAATTTCCAGAATAAAAGCTGTAAACAATTTCAACAATGGCATAAATTATAAAATAGACAATTGCTCCGAAAAATATAGTTTTCCAATTTATTTTAGAGTATGTTGTAATTAGTGTAGTTGGATTTCTTTTATGAATAAGTTTTACTGCCAATAGAAGTCCTATAATTCCAAAAATAAATTCTAAATTGGTAGCTATAGTACTAATAAAAACATTTGAATTCTTGACGATAAATGAAGACATTTCTTTAGGTGGCGTTCCATTATTTAAATAAATTCCAACCAAACCAGTTATAAAAACGCCTATAAAATAGAACACAACTGTAGTTAAAATTGTTAATGCAAAACGCCACAAACTATTTTTGCCTAAAATGGCATTTTCTAAAAAAAATAAATTTAATTTCATATTTAGTAATTAGTATTAAAAAAAGTTTGATAAAAAAACTAATAATTGTCTAATAATTTAATTTTTGATTGTCTGAACAACAATTACAGCTATTATAGCAATATAAGAAAGTATGACAAAGTAACTTATGGTGAGTATTTTGCTAGCTCTGTTTTTCCAGATTTTTTGTAATTCTATGGCAAGTAATCTTTTCATTTTGTGTCTATTATTTATTGGTTAATGCTAAAAATTGTTCTTCCAAACTTTGTTTTTTGTTTACTAAATGATTTAGTATAATTCCTTTGTCCAATAAATACTTGTTTAGTTCTCCAGCATCAATAATTTTATTAAAATGAACAATCACTTTTCCTTCCATTTCCGAAATTTTTTCAAAATTAGGGTGATTTTTTAGTGTTTCGATTAGAGCAGTATTGTTCTCAGCTTTTAATTCAAAAAAGCCCACTTGATTGGTCATTCCGTCCACAGTTCCTGAATATAGAATTTCTCCAAAACGCAAAACCAAAACGTGACTGCACACTTTCTCTACTTCGTCTAACAGGTGAGAAGCCAAGAGAATAGTTGTTCCTTGAGAAGCGATAAGTTTAATTATATCTCGAATTTGATGAATTCCTTGTGGGTCCAAACCGTTTGTAGGTTCGTCAAGAATTAATATTTCGGGATCGTTTAACAGGGCAGAGGCAATGGCTAATCGTTGTTTCATACCCAATGAAAAGGTTTTGAACTTGCTGTCTTTTCTATCAATCAATCCAACTATTTCTAGTTTTTCGGAAATTTTTGAATAGTCTATTCCTTTAATTTTGCATACCAATTGAAGGTTTTCAACAGCAGTCATATAAGGATAAAAATTAGGTCTTTCAATAATGGCACCCACTTTTTTCAAAGCATCATGAGTTTCCATAGTACCATTAAACCAACTGTATTCGCCCGAAGTTTTGTTGACCACATTCAACACAATTCCTAAAGTGGTTGATTTTCCACTTCCGTTTGGCCCTAAAATTCCATAAACATTGCCTTTGTGAATTTCGAGAGAAACGTCTTTTACAGCATGGAGTTTGCCATAGCGTTTGTTCAATTTATTTATAGAAAGAATAGTAGTTTCCAAAAGAAATAATTTAGATATACTCGTATGACGAGTTAATGCCTAAATTGTTACTGCTCTTTTTTCTCGAAATAAAACTTTGCTAAAAATTGTCTTTTTAAATAGAGGTAAAAGAGCGTTTCGTTGATGTCTTTCAGCTCTGAGGTTAATTTGATTTTTTGGCCCACACTATCATTTGTGGCTTGCATTCTGCAGTTTTTACATTCAAATTCTTTAAAGTGAGCATTCACGGTTTTTATCTCGACGTATTGATGTCCAAATAACGAGCAGATGTAATTTTTTTTTACCAGACCTTGAGTTAAGTAGTTAATTTTCATAGGATAAGGTTTTAAATTGATGAAAACAAACATAGAATATATTCGATTAAACATCAAATAATATCGATAAAATACATTTATTTAGTAAAATGATATGATAGCACTTACAAAAAAA
Source organism: Flavobacterium aureirubrum (assembly GCF_038739835.1). Classification (NCBI taxonomy): domain Bacteria; kingdom Pseudomonadati; phylum Bacteroidota; class Flavobacteriia; order Flavobacteriales; family Flavobacteriaceae; genus Flavobacterium; species Flavobacterium aureirubrum. Next base: position 50,759 of record NZ_JBCGDO010000004.1, on the reverse strand, counting down.
GTAATTTTGAATAACTGCCAACTACTTGTAAGGAACAATTCGAGGTTGACCTATTTCGTATTCGGGAAGTGCTAAATCATTGTTATTAAATGTGTTTGATTTAAAGATATTTGTTCCTTCGAAGGGTATAATTGGAAAGTAGGAAAACGAAAGTTGAAAATTATCAAAAACGAGATAATCATTATTTATTACAATGCCAACACTAAATTTGGAATAGATTTTTTTGGAAGTAAATTCATTTGTATCGCCATGAATTACTCCGAAGGTCATGTTATAAAATGGGCTAAAATGAAAACCGTGCCAGTTTCCAGGTACATAAGTTTGAGTTTGAAACGAAGTAGTGAACTTCTGTGTTCCATTAAGTAATGGATTTTCAAAGCCAGAAAGTCCATCTGTTTGTGAAAAAACAACCCTGTCTTTTATAATAGGTGCACGATTATTTCCCATCACATAAGTGGTTTTTATGAATTGACGCAGTTTCCAGTTGCCAAGTTGCTGTAAATTAGAAAAGTAATTTATTTCTAATCTAAAAGTTGTTTCTTCCGTCGTACCGCTGTTAAAAAAACTTCCCCATTCTGTGTTTACGCCAAGAAATCCAAAATTGTAATAATCTCCATAAGAAAAGCGACCACCAAGGTACATTTTTTTTTCAAAGTTTTTATCCCTTATACCCGCTGTTATCGAGTAAACTTGACCATAAGAAACATCTTCAATTATTCCGAAATTGTATAGGTATTTATCTTGAGCGAATTTTTGTGTAGTGATTCCTATGCTAGTTAAGACAGTTTTTTCAGAGGAAAAAAAGTTGGATGCATCAAAGGTTTCCGTTGGCGCTTTCAGGTAAGTGATGTTGTTAAAACCAATTGTAGTTACAAGATTTGTGCTTCGGAAATCAATATCATTTCCTTTAAAAATCCTGAAAGAATGTCCCAGCCAATATTCTTGAATTTCGGACTTAAAATTTTGCTTTTCAAAAAGTAAAGCCGTGTTTGGTAGCGAGTCTACAAAAGCGCTGTTTTCAAAAAAAATACCTCCAGCCAATCGGGCTAGTGGGGAATAAAATCTACGTTCTATTCGCGCACTTTTTCGAGTGTTGTTGTTTAATGAATTTTCATAAGTTACCGTAGCGTTAATGTATGTATTTTTAAAATTGGGAATGGTATATCTGCCAAGATATGATTGATCTCCGGTATCAAATCGATTGACGAAATCGTTTTGAAAAGTGTGGCCCAATCCCATAAAATTTTTCTCTTTGATTCCATAGTTTACTCGCGAACTCGATACAGAAAAATCCGGGACGATTGTCCAAGAATCTAAAACACGAACTGAAATATCTACTGAGTCTTTGCTGCCTTCAATTGCAACTGGTTTTATAACCACACTTCTGATGAATCGCTGTTTTCTAATTAATCGTTCTGACTCTTTTGCGGTTAAAGAGTCTAATGGCTCATTTTTTTTAAAAAGCAAGAGGTTATGAATAGTCCAAACTCGTGTTTTGAAATGCATTTTGTTTCCGAATTTTTCTACTCCTTTCTCCGCTCGATTTTGATTATCATCAACATTGAAGCCAAATGGATCAAGCGTTACAATATTTATATTTCGGATGATTTTACCTTCGGATCTATCAAATGATTTTTTTAGTAACTCTTTTTTTCTTTTATCTGCTTTTGTTGGTGCAGTTTTTCTTTTTGATTTAAATAGTAGTTTGTAAATTGTTTTGTTAAAATTATTTTTTTTACCATAGTTTTCAATTCTTTGATAGACTTTAACAGAGTCGTTGCCACTGTTTTTTACTTGCCCATGAAAGGTTTGAGCACTCAGTAGAGACAGAAATATAAAATACAAAAAGAACTTATTTGTTTGATTATAAGGCATATTAACAAATGTACGGAATAAAAGAGGTTTGTAGTCTTTTTTAACATTGTATAAAAAATCCTCAACTGTTTTTATCAATTGAGGATGAGTATTTTTATTTTTTTTGGGATAACAAAGAGGTTAACTTTTTTGTTCTTTATTGAAATACACCAAATAATAATACATCTGTTTTTCTTCGTCCCAACCTTTTTCTACGTATTTCTCAGCACTTTCTGGATTGATAAAATCAAGTTTTATTTGAATGTTGGTATCCAAATTAATTACATTTTTTATCGACTTTCGTGCATCAGAAACGGCTGCGTTGGCAATGGGGAAATTGGTAATGTCTTCGATGCTATACTTTTCGCCTTTGTCTACTTTGTAATTTTTAAATTCAGGGATTAAGTCGGGATTGTCTAACACTTCGTTTAAGAAATTGCTTTCTTCAAATTGATCATTTTTTGCAAAATAATTTACTGAGCGGTTCATAAACATCACTTCTTCCTTTTTATCTTCGGCAGGAAAAACCACGTCTTTGGCAAAACCTTGACAGAATTTTAAATACTTTTTGGTAAAGAAATTTTCATCTTGAAAGGCATCTACCGAAAGGAAATGTTCTAACCAATAACGGGCATCATAACGATTGCTATCTACGGTTAAGATTTTGTATCCTTCCTCTTTTTTGTGATTAAAAATCAAACAGCCTTTATCGAGTTTGTTCAAATTAATGCCTTGTTGCAAAATCATTTCGAGTGTTGTGCCTTTTTCTTCAAACTGCAAAAAATCGGTTTGTATTTCGCTTTTGAAAACGCCTATGGCATCTACTACATTATTATCTATTGTCAGGTTAGTAATATGGGCGACATATACTTCGCCGTTCTTGATATGGGGATGATTGGACTGCTCGAACAGGTGTTTGGTAATTTTTTTTGATACGTCATGTGTAGTACTTGGATTAGTGAAAATCTCGGTAACTAAATTAAACATGTCGTTGTATTCCAAATCTACCTCGTGGGCAAATTGAAAGTAGTTTTCCTCTTTTTCGCGAAAAGGTTTGAAGAAATATTCTTTTAGTAGTGGCACAATTTCGTCGTTCAAGCCATAGGGTTGATCTGAAAGGAAAATCGTTTCGTTACGGCTTTTGTTTCCCACACGGTGTATTGATAGGCTCTCGATATGAGCGTTGAATAGGTTTATCATTGTTGAGGTTGTTTAATTTTGTTTGAAGGTTTAAGGTTGTTTAAGGTTGTTTAATATTGTTTAATATTGTTTACGGTTGTTTAATATTGTTTAATATTGTTTAAGGTTGTTTAATATTGTTTGACCTTATTACTCTATAAATTTTGTGCCTTTATACTCTTTTTTGTTCAGATAGGTTATAAAGTTGTGTATTTTGATGCTTAATTTTTCATAGTCTGTGACTAATGATTTTAGTCGTTCTTCATTGATGTAGTCATTGTCAAAAAGTCGGTATGCTTGCGAACGAGTTTCTCCTGCTGACCCTTTTGCAATGGATAAAAATTGACGAAACTCACCGTTTCCGTTTCTTTCAAATCCTTCAGCAATATTGTCCATTACTGAACCTGAAGAATCTTTAATTTGTTCTTTAAATTTGAAATCTGTCTTTAGTTCTGTAGTTTTTGATAAAGTAATAATTTCTTTAGAAAGTTTTCTTGCTTCTTGCCAAATTTCTAAATCTTCAAAACGTTTTATTGTAGCCATATTAACAATTTTAAACTATTAAACCTTTAAACAATCTTAAACTTTTTCCTAATTCCAATTTTCTTCAAACCCAAAGTCTTCGAAGCTGTCATCGCCTCCAAACATGTCTAGGTCGTCTTCGTCTAGGTCGTCTTCAAATTCGTTGTAACTTTCTTCTTCGTCAAAATCGGATTGGAAGTTTTTTTCCATGGCTTCGGCTGGCATTTCGCCATGGGAAAATAATAGATTTGGATAGGTCATTCCGGTTTCTGCATTATTTTCGATGGCGGCAAGTTCGACTAAAAATGTCCACATATTGATGAAATCATAGACGTAGATAATCTTAGTATTTTCTGTGTCAAGGATGTCGGCCAATTGATAATCGCTCATGATTTTATTTTCGCCAGGAACGTCGCCTGCGTCAAACATGGGGATTTCGTCTTCTTGGTTCCAGGTGTCATCACAAGTGTAAAATGAAGCTACTTCTAGTCCGTCGAACCCATAGGCGTTTACAATGGCGTTATGTAAATCTTCTAAAGTATCGGTTTGAAGTATTGCAATATCTCGTATTACATCTTCTTCGGCGTCGAGAATTACTCTAAATTTATATATCATGATTTGTATTTTTTAGATGGCCTCAAAGGTAAAATTTTAATTGGTATTTGTTTGAAGGAAGGTGCTAATTATTGTAGATATTGTGTTTTTTTAAGGTGCATTTTGCTATTTTTTGTGTGCTTTGTTCTTTTGTTGTGGTGCGGTGGTGGTATGGGGATTGTTGGTTGCAATTTTAGATAGCGCCAAAGTCGATTCGGGTCGTGCCAAGGTCGATTCGGGTTGCGCCAAGGTCTATTCGGGTTGTGCCAAAGTCGATTCGGGTCGTGCCAAGGTCGATTCGGGTGGTGCCAAGGTCTATTTGGGTTGTGCCAAGGTTTATTTGGGTTTTGTCATGCTTTTGTTGTTATGTGACAAAGCCTTGTTGGTTGAGGACAAGGCTTTGTTGATTTGTATAAAAAGATGGTTGTTTTATCTTTTTCTGAATTTTATTTTTGCTATTGCTTTATACTGGGCGGAGTTTGTGTCTAAAATAGTGGCAGCATAATCTTTGGCTTTGATTGCTATATCTACAAGATTGTCATCGGCGAGGTATAATTCTTTGTTTCTTTCTGAGCGCGCTGTATTTAGCGGTATGAAGGTTTCTGCCACTTTCTGGGTAGCTTCGAGCATTGCTTCTTTTTTTGCTTGGTATGTTGCTACTTGGTATTCGGGTTCGTTTGGATTATAGTTAGGGGTGTTTTGAAGCAGTGAAATTAGTGCGTCAAGAGTGTTTGTTCTTTGGTCGTAGCTTAATTGAGAAGTAGAGTGTGTTTCTGCTTCGTCAGGTGTTTCTGCTTGTGACTTTGGTTTTGATTTTTTTTCTCCTTTTAGTTTTCTGATTATTGTCATTAGATTTTCGAGCTCTACGGCAGTTACTCCTTCGGTAGCTTTATAGGCTTTGCGCAGTTTGGTTAGTTCTTTGTTTAGTGGTTTGAAAAGTTGTTCTCTTGTATCGACTGCCATGGTGTATGGAGCGAGTAAATCGTTGACACTTTTTTGGATGTTGAATGACAAGGTGTATTTGTTTTGTAGAAAGGTTAATTGCAGTTGGGGATTGGTTGGGTTGTATGGTGCGCCAATCGCTACGAAGTTATTCATTAAAAGTTTAAAGTTTGCTACATTTTTTGCGTGTCCTACTTCTGATGTTGATGCCATGATGTTGTAATTTAAGGGGTTACTATGCTCAAATGTAGGAAAAAATATTTTAAGTTGTATTGTTTGCACTATATTTTTTTGTAACGCTTTATAAGGGCAATGTGGTTTTATTTATTCTTGCTTAAAGTTGGGAGACTTTGCGGAGCTGGAGGTGTTTTTTTGCACAATTTTATATTTCCATAATGGGCTTTTATTTTTGTTTATGGGCACGGATTGCAAATCCGCGCTATCGGGCAGACCGGCTTATTTAAATTTTATATCGCTTATTTTTTCATCTTTATAGTATAATTCATAATCAGAGTCTTTATGCTCAACTATAATCGCAAAGAACAATTCAGCTGTAAATTTATCGTAACTAGTTTCTCCAAAATAAACTACACCAAGTTTTGGTTTTTTCTCACTACCAAAATTTATTTTCATTTCAAAATTATTGTAACCTTCAATATCGTAATCATTGAAGTAATCTTTTACAGATTCATCATAAATAGGCCAACCATATCCTTCAATTTCAGCACCTTTTTCATCAAAAAATCTTTCTTTTCTTAATGGAATCAATTCAGGATATCCAATAAATCCAGTATATCCTTTATAATCGGCAAGTCTATAACGAATTTTATTTTTGACATCTAAAAGATAAAATGCACTCAACTTTGTTTTGTCAATTGTAGATTTTATCTTTGTCTTAATCATAATTTTTTTTAATTTTTCACTCGTCACGCTTAATTGTCTGATTCCAAATACACTTTCATTGTCAACTAATTTTGATTTTACAATTTCTATTTGAATTTCGTCTTTAGTAGTTGTTGTCTGAGAAAATAAATTTGTTGCATTGCAAAAACAAAATAAAGTAAGTAGTTTTAATTTAATCATTTTTTTTGTTTTTAATTTGAGTTAGGTTTTTTTAGCTGTCTGCCAACTTGCATATATGCACTATAAACATTCGCTTATCTACCCTTATTGGGGTGTATAGGCGAAGTTTTGTTTCGCTTTATTTTTCAAATATATAAAAATAAAAATAGTACTGTTAGTGGCTTAGTAAGGTTTGTGTGTAGAAAGCCTAGGTATTTAAGGTGTTATTTTAATTTATTTCTGGGGCTGTAAATAGGTGCTGTAGTGTTTGCTGGTGTTATCTGGTTTGAGGTGGTGGTTTTGAAGTAAGTTTTCTGTTTTGTTGAAAACATTTTGACTACATTTCAGCATGAAAAATTGACATTTCAGTCAACTTAACTTTATTTCTGTTTTGGTCTGTTGCAAATTTGCTTCATCAAATGATAGACACATGAAAACTTTTTCCCTTTTTTTACTTTTCTTTTTAACAATAACAAGCCATGCGCAGCAAACCGTTTCGGGATTTGTTGTCGATGAAAAAAACAAACCTGTAACGGGAGCTAATGTTTTTATTGAAGGCACTTATGATGGCGCTTTGACTGACGATAAAGGACAATTTAGTTTTACCACTACTGCTACTGGCAATCAAATTTTGGTGATTAGTTTTATTACTTATGAAACCTTGAAAGTGGCCATTGATGCTGGCGATTGTAAAGAAAAACGGTTTATTATTAAAGAAGGCACCAATACTTTGGATGCTGTTGTTATCACCGCAGGGAATTTTAGTGCAGGCGAAAAAAGTAGGGTTTCTGTTTTAAAACCATTGGATATTGTTACTACCGCTGGTTCGGCTGGCAATATTATTGCGGCGTTGCAGACTTTGCCTGGTACTCAAAACGTGGCTGAGGATGGCCGATTATTTGTTCGTGGTGGTGAAGCTGATGAAACCCAAACGTTTGTGGACGGCATTCGGGTAGCACAACCTTATGGTGCGACGACTGTCAATGTGCCCACGCGTGGGCGTTTTTCCCCTTTCTTGTTTAGCGGTATTTCTTTTTCTACTGGAGGTTATTCGGCAGAATATGGCGAAGCGTTGTCGAGTGTATTGTTATTGAATACACAGGATGAACCTGACCAAAACAAAACAGAAATTTCTTTGATGACTGTAGGATTAGGTGTGGGAAATACACAAAAATGGAAAAAAAGTTCTTTGAGTATCAACACGGCCTATATTGATTTATCGCCCTATCAAGTGGCGGTGCCACAAAACTTGGATTGGAACAGGGCTTTTCAATCGTTATCAGGTGAAGCGGTGTATCGTTATAATTTTGTCAATGGCATTTTTAAAATATATGGTGCTTTTGAAGCCTCGCGTTTTGATTTGAACCAAGAAGACATTAATCAACCGGAAAAAGTAAGGGTAGATTTGAAGAATAATAACTTTTATTTTAATAGTTCCTATAAGGGCAATTTTGGGAGTAACTGGCAACTATTTACCGGTTTGAGCTATGGTTATGGTCAAAATAAAATAGGTATCAATTCGGATGCCGTAAACAATGTAGAACATGCTTCGCATTTAAAATTTAAATTAACCAAAAAACTGTCAGACAAGGTAAAACTTAACTTTGGTTCTGATTATTTTATCACGCAGTTTGATGAAGATTTTAATACTACGTTTAGCAGTGGCTATCAATCCCAAATTGCCGCAGTGTACTCAGAATTTGATTTTTTCTTTTCAAAAAATCTAGCTGCTAAAGTGGGTGTTCGGGCATCAAATAATGATTTTATTCAAGAAAACAGTATTTCACCTAGAGCTTCATTGGCTTATAAATTTTCTAAAAGCAGTCAATTGGCTTTTGCCTATGGCAACTTTGAACAAGCACCAAGACAGCAGTATTTGAAGTATTCTGATGATTTTATTACGGAGAAAGCGGCACATTATATTTTGAATTATCAATATACTAAAAACAATAAGACTTTTAGAGCCGAAGCCTACTTTAAAGGGTATTCCGACTTAGTGCGCTATGATACCAATGTGGCGCAGTTTAATTCAAATTTCAGTAATGATGGTGAAGGTTTTGCTCAAGGAATTGATCTTTTTTGGAGAGATAACAGCAGTGTAAAAAATTTGGAATATTGGATTTCTTATTCTTTTATTGACACCAAACGAACCTACCAAAATTTTCCCACGGCAGCTACGCCCAGTTTTGTTGCGGCACACAGTGCTTCGCTAGTTACTAAGTACTGGATATCTGATTGGAAATCGCAAGTTGGTTTTACGCATCAGTTTAGTAGTGGTCGACCTTATAACAACCCCAACGAAACAGTTTTTATGAACAGTAAAACGAGGGCTTTTAATAATTTAAGTTTTAACTGGGCTTATTTGCTAACGCAACAAAAAATTCTTTACTTTTCAGTGTCGAATGTTTTCGCTACGCAAAATGTTTTTGGATACAATTATGCCAATACTCCAAATGCGAATGGTGTCTTTGAACGAAGTGCCATTATCCCGACAGCCGATCGATTTTTCTTTGTGGGATTCTTTTGGACCATTAGCGATAATAAAAATGATAATCAATTAAATAATCTTTAAATTTTACCATTATGTTACACACTATTTTATGTTCGCTTTTTATGGTAGTTGCCACTGGCAGTGCACAAACTACCACTTTGACTGTAGAAGTTTCGGGCTACAAAAACAATAAAGGAAGCGCCTATGTAGCGGTTTATAATACCGAGAAAGACTTTCTTAAAAAACCTTTTTTGGGTAAAATTGTTAAAATAGAAAATCAAAAAGTCGTGGTTACTTTTACTGATTTGCCCAAAGGTGTTTACGCCGTGAGTTCTTACCACGATGAAAACAGCAACGGAAAATTAGACACTAATTTCATGGGAATTCCTAAGGAAGACTATGCTATGTCTAACAATGCCAAAGGATTTATGAGCGCGCCAAAATATCAAGATGCCAAGTTTCAGTTGAACGAAAGCAAAACTATTAGGATTAAAATATAAAAACTACAATTCATCCTCAATAATCTACAGTTGGGTAATTATTAGTTTTACATCGGCAGTTAACGAAATACTTTTGAAGTGTTAAAATAATCGAGTTTCAAATCATCAAAAAAAAAATCAACAATTAAAAATTAGAAATCATGACAAAATTTAGTATCACAATCGCATTTATTGTTTGTTCGTTCTTATCAGTTAACGCGCAATACGAACAAGGTATGGGAAAAGCCATGCAACTTTGGGGTGAAGGAAAACCAGAAGAAGCCACTTCGCTATTTGAAAGAATTGCTTCGGCCGAAAAAAACAATTGGTTGCCTAATTATTATGTAGCGTTTATCAATACAATTGGAGCATTTAATCCTGCTAATAAAGAAAAAGCCGCTGGCATGATTACCAAAGCCCAATCGGCACTTGATGCAGCCACGGTTATTAGTCCAAACAATGATGAATTACTAGTGGTTCAGGCGATGCTTTACACGGCCATCTTAACACAAGACCCAATGAACAACGGGATGAAATATTCAAAACTTGCTATGGAAGAATATGGAAAAGCGCTGGCGATAAATCCAAATAATCCACGCGCCGTTTTTTCTAAAGCAGAATTCGAGATTGGTTCGGCAAAATATTGGGGAACAGATACCAAACCAATGTGTGCTCAAATTGAAAAATCAATTGGACTATTTGCTAACTTTAAACCTGCAACGCCTTTCTCACCAAAATGGGGATTAGATAGAGCGCAAGAAGCGTTGAAAAATTGTAAATAATACATTAAGAAATTACCTGTCCATTAAATACATGATTATGAAATTTACACTCAGAGAATTACTAAGGTCAATAGGAATTGGGGTATTAATATTTTTTATTTTAGTGTTGCTTAATCTTATTTATGGCGGTACAATAGAATGGAATATTGAATTAGGAAGAGACTTTTTATATACGCTTATGTATTCGGTTTCACTGGCTTATGCTAACCAAATTGTCTTTAAATATTTAGATAAAAAATTTTATAACGAACGTTTTTCGTTGAAAAGAATTCTAGTTGGGTTTTTCACCTCATTTGTAGTAACGATTGCTGTTATTTTTCTAATACGTGTAGTTATTGAAGTGGTATTTGAAGGAAACACCATTGAAAACTATTGGAATAATGAGCGTCCATCCAATTATGTTTTTGCTTTTGTAATGACTTTTATTGTGCTGTTATCTTTTTATGCCTTTTACATTTTTAAGGCCTATAATGAAAACAAAGTCAAAGAACAAAAAGTAATCGCTGGAGCAGCTTCGGCAAAATTTGAAAGTTTAAAAAATCAAATCGATCCTCATTTTCTTTTTAATAGTTTAAATGTGTTGAGTTCGTTAATAGAGGAAAATCCCGAAAATGCGCAACGCTTTACTACTTCGTTGTCTAAAATATACCGCTATGTTTTGGAACAAAAAGACAAAGAATTAGTACCTGTAGAAGAAGAATTAGCTTTTGCTAAAACGTATATGAATTTATTAAAAATGCGTTTTGAGAACTCCATTAATTATGATCTTCCAGTAGGTTTTGATAACCTGGAAGCTAAAGTAGTGCCACTTTCTTTGCAGCTTTTATTAGAAAACACCATAAAACACAATGTGGTTAGCGAACAGAAGCCATTGCACATTAAAATTTATATCGAAAATAACTACCTCATTGTAGAAAATAATTTGCAAAAAAAGGAAGTGCTTCAGGATAGAAAAGGCGTTGGATTACAGAATATTGTCAACCGATACGCATTAATTTCAGAACGAAAAGTATTGGTAGAAGAAACAACCAATGCATTTAGAGTAAAAATTCCAATATTAACAAAACAAATTACCGTTATGGAAACCACAAATAATTACAACGAAAATATGGCTTTTATCAAAGCCAAAGAAAGAGTAGAAAACTTAAAAGGATTTTATGGCAACTTAATTTCCTATTGTTTTGTCATCCCAGTTTTAATATTTATAAACCTCAATACCTCCAATTTTCAGTGGTTTTGGTTCCCAATGTTGGGTTGGGGAATGGGATTAACCTTTCATGCTCTCGAAACGTTTGGTTATGGGAAATCATGGGAAGAGAAAAAAATTCAAGAGATTTTAAACAAAGAAAATAATGCAACTAATAAATGGAAATAATCATGGAAACCAAAGCAACAGATTACGAAAAATACCAACGCGCCAAAGAGAAAGTGGCCGAAATAAAAGGATTTTACTCTCATTTACTCTCCTTTGTTTTTGTAATGGCCTTTTTAATTTTTGTTAATTTAAAATACACACCGCAGTATCTTTGGTTTTTATGGACATTTTTTGGTTGGGGAATTGGCTTGCTTTTTCACGCTAGTAGAACTTTTAATATTGTTCCTTTTTTAAATAGTGATTGGGAACAGCGCAAGATTAAGCAGTATATGGATGAAGAAAACAATAAAAATAAATTTATATAATCATGGAAAATTTAGACCAAATAAAATACCAAGAAGCAGTAAAACGCGTAAAAAAAATTAAAGGATTTTACACCCATTTACTAGTGTATCTTGTAATCAATATAGCTATTATTTTATCCAAGGGAGATTTTGATAACAACAGCACTTGGAGTTTTGAAATGAGAAACTTTTCTACTGCATTCTTTTGGGGAATTGGACTTGTAGCGCACGGATTTACTGTTTTTGGTCCAGCGTTACTGCTTGGAAAAAATTGGGAAGAAAAAAAGATAAAAGAATTGATGGAGAAAGAGAAAACTAATATGCAGTAATTATTCTTAACTCCTAACTTACAACACTCAACGCAATAAATATGAATATAATAATTATAGAAGACGAAAAACCAGCAGCACGATTACTCCAACGAAAAGTAGAGAAACTTGGTTTGCAAGTCAACACCTTGTTACACTCGGTAGAAGAGTCTATAGATTGGTTTCAAAAAAACACACATCCCGATTTGATTTTTCTTGATATTCAACTTTCTGATGGATTATCATTTGAAATTTTTGAAAGTATTGATATCAAAAGTGCTGTTATTTTCACTACTGCTTATGACGAATATGCTTTGCGTGCTTTTAAATTAAATAGCATAGATTATCTGCTAAAACCTATAGATGAAGATGATTTAGAAACAGCAGTTTCAAAATTCAAAAATCAATTTCAAAAAAGCGGTGTGACCAATTTGGATTTTGAAGCCATCAAACGGATGTTTATCAATCCACTAGACAGAACCTATAAAAAGAGGTTTACCATCAAGATGGGTCAACAATTAAAAATGGTAAATATAGAAGAAGTAGAATGTTTTTATAGCGAAAACAAAGGCACCTATTTGCATACTTTTGACAATAGAAACTACCTATTAGACACCACTTTAGAAGTATTAGAAACCGAATTGGATCCGAAGGATTTCTATCGTGTTTCCCGTAAATTTATCTTACCACTCAAAGCCATTAAAGAAATTCAAATGCATAGCAACTCGCGCTTAAAAGTTATTTTGCCTACTTACAAAGACGATGAGGTAATTGTAGCGAGAGAACGTGTTTCTGATTTTAAAGAGTGGTTAGGTTAGTGTTTTTTTTCGGATTGCAATTAAAATAAAAATAAACAAACTAAAAGCTATAAAAAAGGGAACGATATATTCAATCCAACCAAGGGCAAGCATTGCTGCCATGACCAAAAGTTGAAATCCTAATCCGTAAATAGAAAGAAAGGTCATAAACCAGTTTGGGAATGTTTTGGCTTTGTACGCGTCGGTGTCTAAAAAATGGATTATTTTATCAAAAATTCCGTAGACGATTTTGTAAATTCCAAATAAAATATTGACTGATTGCTGCGTTTCTCCCGGCAAAGCCTTAGGTGTTTTGTATTCAAATATTTTACTGGTTGTGTCGCCACCAACTGATTTTGTTCTCAAAATTACATAGTAATAATTATACAAAGTGCCTTGCAACTGAATGCAAATAAAAGCGACCAAAGTCAGCCAAATGTTAGTTGCAGAAACATAACAAATGGTCATTAAAAACAAAAAGTTCAATATAATATCAAATACACTATCCAAATACCTTCCCGAATAAGAAGGTGTTTTTTTCAATCGGGCCAATTCGCCGTCAGCCGCATCAATCCCTGATTTTAAAAGGATAAAACATCCAGCCAAATAAAAGTGATTTGTGAGGATACAATAAATGGCAATCAAACCCGAAATTCCAAATAACAAGGTGACATGAATAGGAGTGAAGCGCGTGTTTTTTAATTGATTGGCAAAAAACCGTCCAAAGGTTCTTCCATAATCTGATAAATCTAAAAATTTATCTTCAGCAGCAAGTTTTGACATGTACTATCAGTAAACAAGAGGATGTGACAAAATAGTCGGGTTGCAAAAGTAGGTATAAAATTTTAATTTACAATTTGGTAACAAAGAAGAAATAACAGGGAAAAGATTATGACATTTTAATACACTTCTTTATCATATTATATAATGAAAAACAAGCGAAATATCGAGAGTAAAATGATATCAACAGGCAACTTTTAAGGTTGTACTTCTTTGCAACTAATACTAACATTTAATTTAACGGAGTCTGAAAGAACCATGCTGCGATCTCCTATTTTAAAAGTTTTTCTGCTTACTTCGAATGTGCCTTTGATTAATTTTACTCCTTCTTTGGTAGTAATTGTCGCAACAACTTCTGTAGGTTTTGTAATTCCTTTGATGGTTAAATTCCCTACGACCACAAATTTATGCAAGCCAGTTGTTTTGGTAATTTTTGTGCTTTTAAAGCTAATTAATGGATGCGTCGCCACATCGAAATAATCTTCGTTTTTCAAATGTTTGTCACGTGCTTTGTTTTCTGTATTCACAGAAGCAGCATTGACACTTAGTGCTATTTCTGATTTTTCTATGCTTTCATTATTTACTGTTAAAGTACCTGTCAATCCTGAAAATGTCCCATCAACGGTTAGTCCAAAATTTTTGATTGCAAATTTTATTTTAGAGTCGTTTTCAATGGGGATGAATTTTTGAGCGCTTGTTGTTGTTGACATAAGTATGGTGATGAGTATTATTTTGATTACTTTCATTGTGGGTTCTACATTATGATACATAATTAGAAATATAAATCTTTTGTAATTGTTACTCTGTCTTCTGCAGTAATTTTACATCGGTTAAAGACTTGGAATAACAACCTCTAAGGCAATTCTTGGGTTGAAATAGAAAATCGATTTCTAGTAAATCAATGATAAGTCGTAACGTTTAATTGCGAGTTTTTTTAGCATAATTTTCTAAAACCAAATAAAACTGCACACCAAATAACAGCGCTGCTAATATCAGGTGAATGGTTTGTGAACCAAAAGGAAAATAGAAGTTAGCCATAATTACACCACTTAGTATTTCAAATCCTATAATTAACATCACCCAATTTATTTTTGAAAAACCTAAATTCAGTTTTCGATTGCTGTAAAAAAGATAAATATTGAGTAGTAAAACTGCGATTGAAAAGCTTCTATGCACGTAAAAAGAAACTTCGGGCGACTGTAACCACATCATTTTTTCCAAACCTGCTTCTTGCATGTGGTCAATAAACTCCCGAACTGTTGTACCCAAAACCACTTGAATAATGGTTAATCCTAATGCAACAACTATTACCTTTTTAAACAGTGGATTATCAATTTTTGATGATGTTATCTTTGTTGTCGCTTTGAAAATCAGATACAGTTGCATGGCTACAATCAGGAAGGCAACTAACATGTGAGTAGTAATTTTATAAGGACTCAGTTCTGAGTCGACTACAGTTTTTCCTAACCAAGCTTGAAAACCCATTAATACACAGATTCCAAGTGAAAAGAAAACAAAAAGTTTGCGTTCTTTCCAATAATAGAATGAAACCAAAAACGTTATAAAGCAAGCCAACCCAGCCAATGCGCCCAATAATCTGTTGATATATTCTATCCAAGTATGCATCGGGTTAAAAATAGCATAATCGTGTTTGGTATATTTTTCCCAATCTGTGGCTTGATATGTCGTCGACGATGTAAAATCTTTTTTTGCCACAAAAAGTGTTTCGTCTAAAATGATGACTTGTCCTTTTGTGTACTCTTTATTGGCGGTAAAGAGTAATTCTTTTAACTCTGTGGGTGGAATGTAGTAGCCAAAACACTTGGGCCAATCAGGACAACCCATGCCCGAACCGGTCATTCTCACTAATGCGCCAGCAACTATTACTAAATAAACTAAAATCAAAGAAATTTTTGCAATAGTGACAAAGTGTTTTTTCATTTTTTTTCTGAAAATAATTATGTTACAAAAGTAGAGAAAGCATTAAATCTATTTGGTTTAACAAACCTTAAACTTTTCTCAAACCTAATGTTTCAGCGCGTTTTAAAACAAAATTGTAGGCAGCTTGATATTCGTTGGGAATTTCGCCCTCAAGAATGGCTTCTTTAACGGCTTCTTTCAAAATTCCTATTTCGCGCGATGGTTTCAAGTTGAAAAGTTCCATAATTTCTTCTCCTGAAATTGGCGGTTGAAAATTGCGAACCTGGTCTCGTTCTTCTACTTCAATGATTTTTCGACGAACGATGTCAAAATTATTATGGTATTTTTTGAATTTCGTTGGATTTTTGGTTGTGATATCTGCTTCGCACAAAGTCATTAAGTTATCTACATCTTCGCCAGCATCAAAAACTAAGCGACGAACAGCAGAGTCTGTCACGATATCTTCCGATAAAACAATAGGACGTGAACTCAACATCACCATTTTTTGTACAAATTTCATTTTTTGGTTTAATGGCATGTGCAATCTTTCAAAGATTTTCTTGACCATTTTACTACCCAGAAACTCATGTCCGTGAAAGGTCCAACCTTGTTTTTTGTTGAATTTTTTTGTGGGCGCTTTGCCAATGTCGTGCAGTAAAGCTGCCCAACGTAACCAAACATCGTCGGTATTCAGACAAATATTATCTACGACTTCTAAAGTATGATAAAAATTGTTTTTATGAGTTTGCCCTTCAATTTCTTCTACATTATTTAAAGCAGTAAGTTCGGGAAGAATGATGTCCAATAAACCCGTTTTGTACAAATGTAAAAATCCTATGGATGGTTTTGGTGTTTCCAAAATTTTATTCAATTCATCTACAATTCTTTCACCCGAAATGATTTTGATACGTTCTTTGTTTCTTTCAATTGCTTTTAAAGACTCTGCTTCAATGGTAAAATTCAATTGAGTTGCAAATCGTATGGCGCGCATCATTCGCAACGGATCGTCTGAGTACGTAATATCTGGGTTTAAAGGTGTTTTTAGGATTTTGTTTTCTAAATCTTGCAACCCATTAAATGGATCAAGGAGTTCACCATAATTTGATGCGTTTAACGAAAAAGCTAATGCATTGATGGTGAAATCACGACGATTTTGGTCGTCTTCAAGCGTTCCGTTTTCAACTATAGGATTACGACTGTCTTCTGAGTAACTTTCTTTTCGTGCGCCAACAAATTCGATATCAATCTCTTTATATCGCAACATAGCGGTTCCATAGTTTTTAAAAACTTGAACCTTCGGTTTATTGTGTAATAATTCAGAAACTTTCAATGCTAATTCAATTCCCGAACCAATAGCCACAATATCAATGTCTTTTTTGAAATCACGTTCTAATAAATAATCACGCACAAAACCGCCAATAACGTAACTTTCGAGGTTAAGTTCTTGACTTGCTTTTGAAATAATTTCAAATATGGGAATAATTAATGCTTTTTTGTAGTTCATGGTTTTTACCGCAAATTCGCAAATTATTTTTTTCTAATTTGTAATGAGTTAATAATAATGTAATCAAGTAATTTTTAAAATGAAAAACTACAACTTATTAAATTGTTTTTTTGAATTTACAATCCTTTTGTATTCCAATGAAATTAGGTTAAAATTCGCTAAAATTGCCAATTCATTTTTAGATATATTCAAATAATTCAAACACTGATTGTAGTGGCTATTATTAAAACAATCTACTGTTTTGATTTCAAGAATTATTTTATCAAAAACTACAAAGTCAGCATAAAACTTATGGTTTAATATGGTATTTTTATAATGTACTGCGAATTCTTTTTCTCTTTCAAAAGAAATATTAAGTTGGTTAAATTCATATTCAATGGCATCCTTATAAACAATTTCAGAGAAACCTTTTCCAAGATTTTTATGAACATCAAAAAGGACACCTACAATTTTATAACTTTCTTCTTTATGTAAATATTCTAACATTTTTTTAAAATAATTTGCGAATTTGCGGTAGATTTTATTTTCTAATTATCTTCACCTGACTATCATTTGTCAATTTAATAACAGTAGAAGGTTTATCACAAATTTTGTCATGGTGCAAATTTACTACATAGTCTACACCGTTTATAATTTCGGGTGCAATTTCTTTGAAAGATTTTGGAGCAAACATGCCACTTACATTCGCTGATGTTGCCACCAGTGGTTTTTTCATACGCTCTAATAACTTGAAACAAAACGGTTCTTTCACCATTCTTACACCGAGAGATTTATCAGTAGCTACTAAATTTAGAGCAATATTTCTAGGGTTGTCCAATACTAAAGTGGTTGGTTTTTCGGATAGGTCTAGGATTTGCCACGCCACATCGGGAATTTCTTTGAATAGATTATACATCATTTTTTCACCATTTGTGATACAAATCATCTCGGTGTTTTGTTGTAACTTTTTTAAATCGATTATTTTTTTCACTGCTTCTTCATTTGTAGCATCGCAACCAATTCCCCATACTGTGTCGGTAGGATAGAGAATGATGCCACCATTTTGAATAACTTCAAATGCTTTGTAAACTTCTGTGTTGCAATCCAATCTAATAAGATTTAGTTATTTATTCAAAAAAAACATTTAAAAAATAAATTAATTTTATCGATTAATCTCAATGATTTGAAATAAAAACCAGATTTTAAAGAATTATAAAAAAACATATCTGGGTTTTTACAATTTAGTATAGTTCTACGTAATACCTTTTTAATGTGTTCATCCAATAGGATTTCATTATAAAATCTATGTTGTTTATTCTTCTCTATTACTAATGTAGCAAAATTTATAGTTTTAAGAATATCATTTTTGTCTAAATTTCTTTTTAAACTAACCGTATTTAAGAAATAGTCAATATTTGGGTCATTAAACAAAACTCCAAAATTCTCTAGTTGCCTTTTTCTGATAATTATTTCTGATTTTTTTAAGTTGTCAGCTTTAGTTTGACTTATATTGTTGTCATGCCAACGGTATCTTAATAAAGGTTCAGGGATGTTGGCAAATTTAGTTTTTTTTATTAATTGACTCCATAATGCGTAATCCTCTGCTGGCACTAAATCAGTATCAAATTCTAAACCATTTAATTTAGATTTTTTTAGCATTACAGTTGAATTCCCCATTCCACAACTATCTAAAAATTGTATTCTTAATTTAGGGTCAATTGTTGAATGTTTTATTATTTTATTTTTCTTTCCAAAAATTGTAAACCATGTTCCACACAATCCTAGAAATTCATCTTGTTCAAATAACTTAACTTGTTTTTGAAATCTTTCAGGATGTGCAATATCATCTGCATCCATCAATGCTATTAGGTCTGTTTGTGCGAGCTTAATACCTTCATTTCTTAGTTTTGCAGGACCTTGATTTTGATTTTTATTAATGACAATAACTCTTTTATCTTTAATTTGGTAACTGTTTAAAATTTCGGAAGTTTTATCTGTTGAATTATCATTTAAAATAATAAAAACAAAATCTTTATAAGTTTGATTTAATATACTATCAATTGATTCAATAAGGAACGCTTGTGCATTATAGACAGGCATAACAACTGTAATTTTACTCATCAAAATTTTTTACGAATATAAAAATATTATCCTTTGATATGTTACATTTGTGCAGTTTAATAATAATTAGATGAAGATTCAAGTTGGTTTCCTTATATCTTATGATTACGAGTTGTTAAAAAATGCTTTACCAAGGGTTTATAATAATGCAGATACTATTTTTTTAGCAATTGATAAATACAGAAGGACATGGAGTGGTAATGTTTTTTTAATAGAAGAATCTTTTTTTAAATGGCTTCGTTCATTTGATACTGAAGAAAAAATAATCATTTATGAGGACGAATTTTATATTGAAAGTTTTACTCCAATGGAATGCGAAGTAAGAGAGAGAAAATTGCTTGCGGAAAAAATGGGAATTGGAAATTGGCTGATACAGTTGGATGTAGATGAATATTTTTTAGATTTTAAAAAATTTGTTTTAGATATCAGAAAGTATGATTCTTTTCTTCTAAATCCCAAAGTTCAAGAAATCCAAATTGCTGCTTTTTTGATTAATATATACAAATTTGTGGAAGATGGATTTTTATATGTTGACAAACCAACACGTTGCTTAGTAGCTACTAATGTTCCTAACTATAAGGTGGGTAGAAATACAAGAAAAAGAATAATTTATACAAGTAATTTAATTTTTCACGAAACATTGTCGCGTTCTGAAAAAGAATTAGAAATGAAAATTAAAAATTGGGGACACAAAAATGAATTGAATCCACATTTTTTAGATAAATGGAAAAGTGCTAATAAAAACAATTATCGAGAGTTGAAAAATGTTTTTTATATAGAACCAGAAAAATGGAAATCATTGCAATATGTTTCAGGTAAAAATATAGAAGAAGTTTCTAAAAATTTTAATTCTAAACTTTTTTTACCAACCTCTTTTCATATCAGAAAAAAAAATTTAGGTCAATGGTTTAAATTCTTATTTAAAAATAAATAATTATTTGTAAAGATTTAAATATTCTTCAGCGGCTTTTTTCCAATTAAAAAAAGCTGCTCTTTTTTTTACTTTAACAATAGCCATTGGACCTTCCATTTTGAAAAGTTCAATATTTTTTAAAAGAAACGATTTCATATATTCTGGATCAAAATTTTCCCAATAGTAAGCTGCATCTCCTCCAATTTCAGGAAGTGATGTTTTGTCTGATAAAAAAACAGGTTTTCCATAAGTCATTGCTTCAATTGGCGGTAGTCCGAATCCTTCCCTTATTGAAGGAAATAAAAATGCTTCACAATTTCTTAGATAAAAATGCTTGTCCTGATCTGAAATTTTTCCTGTTACAAAAACATTTTTTAACTTATACTTCCCTATAAGTTGCTTAATATATTCTCCATAAGGTTTATTATTATTGCCAGAAATAATTAAGCTATAATCGGGCATAATTCTCATTATTTCAACTAATGAATGAAAATTTTTCCTTTCAATAAAATCACCTAGAGTAAAGAAAAAAGGTTTACTGAATGTCATTTTTGGAAATACATTAGAATCGGTTACTACCTCTGCAACTGGATTTCCATTATAAATT
Source organism: Flavobacterium aureirubrum (assembly GCF_038739835.1). NCBI lineage: Bacteria > Pseudomonadati > Bacteroidota > Flavobacteriia > Flavobacteriales > Flavobacteriaceae > Flavobacterium > Flavobacterium aureirubrum. The sequence continues at coordinate 30,266 of NZ_JBCGDO010000004.1, read as the reverse complement.
ATAGTTTCAGGAACATCAGGAACATTAAAGTATTGATGAGTTTGTTCTTTAGCAAAATTTGAAATATAAGTAATACAATCTGCTCGATTTAACTTTTCAATGAATTTATTTTTTTTGTGATTCATATCAGAAGAATATTCCTCAACAAAATTAACATCATGAATTGTTAAAATATATTTTTTTGGTTTATGGAATGGTTCTACTTTAGTATTTTGATTTAAGCTATGCCAAACATCATATTTTTTTCTTGTTCGAAAAAAAGGATATCTTTGCAGACTTTGATATCTGTGGTAATTAAAGGTTGTGCCGAATTCCTCTTGCAATATTTTAGTATATTTTGCATTTAATGTAATAGATAATTCTGATAAATTTAATTTTGAAATTGCTTTAATTAATTCATAATTAAAGATTCCTAATCCGGAAGCTCTATTTTTTATATTATGAGATTCTAAAAATATTGTTTTCATATTTTTTTTTGTAAAAATATTCAATAAATTGGAAATATAATCTACAATAGCTACTTTTGATTAAAAAAACATGCTTTCGCAATATCATTCCAAATTTTATAAATATAAAAATCAAATTGGAAATTGTATTATCAATTTTTCTTCATCGGGTAAGAATTTTGCGATAGGCAAACGAAATTCAATCAAACTTTTTGAATTTAATGAAATTACAATTAATGTAAAATCCTTTAAAATCCCTAACCTTTTTAACAAAATAATTTACCGTTATTTCAGAAAATCAAAAGCGAGACGTTCCTTCGAATTTGCAAATAAGTTGTTAGAAAACGAAATCGGCACACCGCAACCCATTGCTTATTTTGAGAATTTTGATTGGCTAGGTTTAAAAGATAGCTATTATGTTAGCGAACACCTGAATTGTGATTTAACCTACCGTGAGTTAGTTGAAATTCCGGACTATCCGGATCGGGATAAAATTCTGAGACAATTTACTCAGTTTTCTTATCAATTGCATCAAAAAGGAATTGAATTTTTAGATCATTCGCCAGGAAACACCTTGATTAAAAAAAATGAAAAAGGAGACTACAATTTCTATTTGGTTGATTTAAATCGAATGAAATTTCATAACGAAATAGATTTTCAAACCCGCATGAAAAACTTATCTCGTTTAACACCTAAGAAGGAAATGATTGCTGTCATGAGCAATGAATATGCTAAACTTTCTGGCGAAGATGAAAATACTGTTTTCAAAACCATGTGGCAGCTTACAGAAGATTTTCAATATGGTTTCCACAGAAAAAAAAGGATAAAAAAGAAATTGAAGTTTTGGAAAAAGTAGTATTTTCACTTTTTAATCCTTAGATGAAAATATCAATTATCATCACCACTTATAATTCACAAGAATGGCTCAAAAAAGTACTCTTGGGTTTTAGTGTGCAAACTGTTGATGATTTTGAAATCATTATTGCTGATGATGGTTCAACATATGAAACCAAAGCAGTTATAGACTCTTTTTCTGCTCGATTTACACATCCTATTATTCATGTTTGGCATGAAGATAATGGTTTTCAGAAATCCTTAATTTTAAATAAAGCCATTCTAAAATCGAACGCTGAGTATTTGTTGTTCACAGATGGCGATTGCATTCCTAGAAATGATTTTGTAGCTACACATTTAAGATTTAAAGAGGAAGGTTTTTTTCTTTCGGGTGGCTATTTTAAATTACCTATGACTGTTTCAAAATTAATCAAAGAAGAAGATATTATCAATCAAAATTGTTTTTCTATTTCGTGGTTGAAAGGCGCGGGTTTACCAATTAGTTTTAAACTAATTAAGTTGATAAAAAATTATTACTTTAATTCGTTCATGAATTGGCTTACTCCAACAAAGAGAACGTGGAATGGTCATAACTCATCGGGTTTTAAGAAAGATATTATTGCTGTAAACGGTTTTAATAACGATATGAAATACGGTGGATTAGACCGTGAATTAGGCGAACGACTTGATCATCTTGGATTGCTGTCAAAACAAATTCGATATTCAGCTATTTGCTTACATCTTGATCATGAAAGAGGTTATGCTTCACCCGAAATTTGGAAAAAAAACAATGCTATTAGAGCTTTCAACAGAAAAAATAAAGTAATTAAAATCGAAAATGGAATTACTTCAGTTGATTCTCCAAAAATGTAGTCAAACTAGGCTCAATTAAATCTAAAGTAAACTCTTGGTAAAGTGATGATGACTCGTTTATTAATGTTTTATATGATTTGTTTTTAAACAATTCTGGTTTAAAATCACTCAAATGAATAGAGATATTATTTATTCCATCTTCAAATGTAGCCCAGCCTTTTTTATCAATAAATGGTGAAAAGATAATGTAACACGGTTTTTTTAACGCTTTTGCCATATTTATTGCACCGCCATCGTTGCCAATTATCAAATCACATTTATTCATAATGGCAATGAATTCTCGAAGGTTTTTGCCTAAAACTGAAAAATATATTTTGTTTTGTGTGGTGGATTTACAATTTTCGAAAACTTTTTTTGCTTCATTTATTTGGCTTGGAATATAATTGAACAGTATATTCACATCGCCAGTATCAGCTATCAAATCTACTAGTTTTGACATGTATTCTAGCGGATATGTTTTGTTCTTATCACTGCCAATAATACTTATCATGACCATTTTTTTTGACCGGTCAATTTCATGCTCTTTAAAAAGTCTTTCAGCAAAATTTTGTTCCTCAGTTGAAACATAAATTTTTGGAAATGGGTCAAGAGTTATGTTCAAATGTAATGGCTCTAAAAGCGCTAATCTTTCATCGATAATTAAGCCGTAGTTTGTAGCAGAAATTCGTGGTCTTTCTATGGTATCAGTATAAATATAACGTATTACCTTTTTTTTGAAAGAAATTTTCATTTTTGCTCCAGAAAATACAACGACAAGCCAACTTTCTAATTTAGAGTAGGCATCAATGACAACATCATATTTTTCTTTTCTTATGGATAGCAGCAATTTAAAAAGTTCCCATTTATTTGAGCGGTGTTTTTCTTCAAATAAGATTAAATTATCTATCGATGTATTGCCATTTAAAACCGCCACTGTAGATTGATACACCATATAATCAATTTGTGCATTAGGATATTTTTTACGCAAATTGTCACACAAAATAGTACTTACTAATACGTCGCCAATCATTTTTTGTTGAATTACTAATATTTTCATTCCGTATCTAGGATTTCATTTTTAAATAATTCATTGACCGTGGACTAATCCAAGTTTTATTTAGGATTGCTTGGTAGTAATAGCGGATTATGTTTTTTAGTAATAATCGATGGACAATCAATTTTGGAATAAAAAATAAAAACAAACTAAGTATTGATAAAATCAATTTCTTTATAACTGTATCTAAAATTAATAAAGTTTGAATTAAAATTTGTTCTGACACATTGAAATAATTGCTTATGTAAACATGTTTCGAAATAATTACTTCAGTCTTTGTGAGTGCTTTTGTTTTAACATTTATTCGTGATGCTCCACCATGTTTATGAAAAATTGTAGTTTTTCTTGTAACAGCAATTTTTCCTCCGTTCAAAGTTACTTTGTGGCAAAGATCTACATCTTCAAAATACATCCAGTAATCTTCATTCCACCCCTTAATTTTATCAAACCATTCTCTACTAATAAATACCACAGCGCCCGAAACCCAGTCAGGATAAAATAAATCTGAATTTGTTTCAAACCTTCCTTTGAGTTTATTTTTGTATAGTTTTCTGTAAAATATTCGCGATATACCAAAGAAGCGACCCAGTTTTGGAAATAGATGTTTTTGATTATAGTATAGGTTGTTTTCGTTTACTTGAAGACATGAAAGTATCCCTATTTCTGGATTGGAAACAGCAGTTTGCAATAATTTTTCAAGTGCTTCAGTTGTTATTTTTGTGTCAGGATTTAAAAATAAGATATACTTTCCAATTGATTTTGAAGCGCCAAAGTTACAGCCGTTGGCAAAACCATTATTTCCTGAATTTTCATAAAATTTAAATTCAGAAAATCGTTTTTTACAATCTTCTAATTTATTGTCATTCGAAAAATTATCGATAATGATTACTTCAAATTGTAAAGTAGTTGAAATAATTTCTTTCAACGAATGAAGACATTCGTCCAAAGATTTCCACCCACGATAATTAACAATTACAACTGATATATCCAAATTTACAATAATTAAAAAGGTTTAGGTTACACCGCTACATCATATTCTCTTAACGCATCATTAAGTGATGTTTTTAAATCAGTTGATGGTTTACGTTTTCCAATAATTAAAGCACAAGGAACTTGAAAATCTCCTGCTGCAAATGACTTAGTGTAACTGCCAGGAATAACTACAGAACGTGCAGGAACAACTCCTTTATATTCAATAGGTTCGCTTCCCGTTACATCAATAATTTTTGTAGAAGCAGTCAAACAAACGTTGGCACCAAGAACAGCTTCTTTTTCTACACGCACACCTTCAACCACAATGCATCTCGAACCAATAAAAGCACCATCTTCAATAATTACTGGCGCAGCTTGAAGCGGTTCAAGAACGCCACCAATTCCAACACCGCCAGAAAGGTGAACATTTTTACCAATTTGAGCGCAACTTCCAACGGTTGCCCAAGTATCGACCATAGTGCCTTCGTCAACATAGGCACCAATATTTACATAGCTTGGCATCAAAATAACACCTTTGGAAATATAGGCACCATACCTTGCCGTTGCTGGTGGAACTACTCGAATGCCTTTTTCTGCATAACCCGTTTTCAGCAACATTTTATCATGATATTCAAAAATTCCTGCTTCCCAAGTTTCCATTTTTTGAATAGGGAAATACATCACAACGGCTTTTTTAACCCACTCGTTTACTTGCCATACTGTTGAACTGGCGTCATCTCGTGGTTCAGCAACTCTCAAAGTTCCTGCATCCAATAACGCAATGACTTCTCTAATAGCATTTGTGGTAGTTTCTTCTTTTAATAATTCTCGGTTTTCCCAAGCTTTTTCTATGATGGATTGTAAGTGGTTCATTTTTGTATGTTTAATTTGTAAGCAAAAAAATGTAGTAATTTTAAAGTCAGCAAATATACCTTTTTTAGACGATTGTTAAAAATGCATTTTATTTAACTTTATTTTTCGATTTGATTTGATATTTTTGACCGTCAAAGTAGTGCTATCAGATAACGACAACCATTTAAAATTTTGTGAAAATATTTTGTTTGTAATAAAAATTTCGTTGCATTGATAAACTACTGAAGTAAAAAATAATTTTTATGAACAAAATTCTGTTAGTGTTGCTTTCTTTTCTAGTTTTAAGTTGTCAACAGCAACCAAAAAATAATGTTGAAGCAAAAAAAGATACTATTAGCAGTGCATTTTCTGAGATGCATAATGCTAAAACTTCCCTCGATTATATTGGTTCATATAAAGGCATTTTACCGTGCGCTGACTGCGAAGGATTGGAAACTGAAATTGTTATCAATGAAAATGATACTTACAGCATCAAAAGAAGATACCAAGGAAAAGGTTTTAGGGTGTTTGTCCAAAAAGGAAATTTTATTTGGAATAAAGAGGGCAATGTTATCATTTTGACAAATGTTAAAAATGAGCCAAATCAGTATTTTGTGGGAGAAAATACCTTGACACAACTAGATTTATCGGGTCAAAAAATTACAGGTAATTTAGCATCACAGTACATTTTATCTAAGCAGTCAAACAATTCTACAACCGCCGAAACTATTGATGAAAACAGCACATCGACAGTGGATTTAAACAATAGAATAGCAACCACAACGGTTATAAAAAAAGTAAATCCCGCGATAGGTAAGTTTACCTTAGCAGAAACAAAATGGAAGTTAGCCAGCTTAAACAATGTCGCTATCGTTCAAAAAAGCAAAAAAGTAAATTTCTTGAAATTAAACTCAAAAGATGGTCGTTTTATTGCCTACATGGGTTGTAATTCTATTTCAGGAAGTTATGCTATGCCAATGTCTACTAAAATTGTATTTTCAAATGCAGTAATGACCAGAATGGCCTGTCCTGATATGACTTTGGAAACAGATTTTCTAGCTATGTTAGAAAACGTTGCGAGCTACAAAATTGAAAACGATAGGTTACTTTTATTTAGTGAAAGAACAAAAGTAATCGCAAAATTTACTGCCATAAAATAATTTCCAATGCCACGAATTTTAGCTATTGATTATGGAATAAAACGAACAGGAATTGCAGTTACTGATGATTTGCAAATAATAGCATCGGGATTAACAACTATTCCTTCTGAAACAACGATTGCTTTTTTAGCTAATTATTTTGCGAAAGAAAATGTGACCAAAGTCCTTATTGGCGAACCTAAGCAAATGAATGGACAACCCTCTGAAAGTGCCACTGTTATTGACAAGTTTGTAATTCAATTCACAACTGCTTTTCCCGAAATAAAGGTTGAACGCGTTGATGAACGATTTACGTCAAAAATGGCTTTTCAAACAATGATAGATAGCGGATTGAAAAAAAAACAACGTCAAAATAAAGCTTTGATAGATGAAATTGCAGCAACTATAATGTTGCAAGATTATTTGACTAGAAAAATGATTTAATTTCATTATTTTTGCCACGTTAAAAAAACAAAAGTTAACTAATTTTAAATACTAAAGATTGACAGATAATAGGCCTATAAATCTACTATCTACCATCTAAAATCTAATATCTAAAATCAAATGATTTTACCGATTTATGGTTATGGAGAAACTGTCCTTCGACAAGTGGCTCAAGAAATTACCCCAGATTATCCTCATTTAAAGGAAATAATTTACAACATGTATGAGACCATGTACAATGCCTATGGTGTTGGTTTAGCCGCACCACAAGTAGGTATGGCCATACGACTTTTTGTTATTGATACCGAACCGTTTAGCGATAGCAAAGATTTATCACTAGAAGAGCAAGAGCAATTGAAAAATTTTAAACAAACGTTTATCAACGCAAAAATGCTCAAAGAAGAAGGCGAAGAATGGAGTTTTAATGAAGGCTGTTTGAGCATTCCCGATGTGAGAGAAGATGTATACCGCAATGAAAAAATTACATTAGAATATTGCGATGAGAATTTTAATAAAAAAACCGAAGTTTTTGATGGTTTAATTGCCCGAGTAATTCAGCACGAATACGATCATATTGAAGGTATTTTGTTTACTGATCACCTCACCATTTTGAAAAAAACTTTAATCAAAAAGAAACTTCAAAACATCATGGACGGAAAAGCTAGACCCGATTATCGCATGAAATTTGCCAATAAAAAAGGAAGATAGTTTTAAAAATCAATCCCCAAGCTTCGGGACAAAATCAAATTTAATTTCAAAAAATCACTATAAAAATGAACGTAGATAAAATTTTAGCTATTGCAGGAAAACCAGGTCTATTTGAATTAAAGCTACAAACCCGTTCTGGATTTTTAGCCGAGTCAATACTAGACGGAAAAAAAATTACAGTAGGTTTGCGAAATAACGTTAGTTTATTAACAGAAATTTCAATTTACACCTACAACGAAGATAAACCGCTTGTAGAAATCATGCGAGCTATAGCCATTAAAGAGAACGAAGGTCCAGCAATTTCCATCAAAGAAGATAATGCCAAGTTAATTGCCTACTTCAAAGAAATTGTTCCCGATTATGATCAAGATAGAGTATATGTTTCTGATATTAAAAAAGTACTCAACTGGTACAATCTTCTTCAAGCAAAAGGAATGGTTTCAAAGGATGAACCAACGATTGCAAATGCAGAAGAAATAAAAGAACAAGTAGTTGAAGAAGTTACTCAAGGCGAAACCGAAACAAGCGAAACGAAAACAAAAAAACCAACCAAAAAAACAAAAAAAGAAGAATAGTTAATTACTTCTTTATAAATACAAATCCTATTGTTTAAATCAACGATAGGATTTTTTATTTTTACCAATCTGAGTGACTGAGTGACTGAGTGACTGAGAAACTGAGTATCTATTATCTAACATCTAACATAAAAATGAACACTCGTCATCAAAAACTAGAAGCTTTCGGTCGTTTACTGGATATCATGGACGATTTGCGCGAAAAATGCCCTTGGGATAAAAAGCAAACATTCGAAAGTTTACGTCATCTTACCATCGAAGAAACCTACGAGTTGGGCGATGCTATTTTGAATAACGATTTACAAGAAATTAAAAAAGAATTAGGCGATTTACTATTGCATATTGTTTTCTATGCCAAAATTGGTAGCGAAGCAACTTCTTTTGACATAGCCGATGTGTGTAACGAAATTTGTGACAAGTTAATTCATCGTCATCCCCATATTTATGGTGATGTAGTTGTAGCAGATGAAGAAGAAGTAAAACAAAACTGGGAGAAACTCAAACTCAAAGAAGGAAAAAAATCAGTATTAGAAGGTGTTCCAAAGGGTTTGCCTGCCTTGGTAAAAGCCAGCCGAATTCAAGATAAAGTAAAAGGCGTAGGCTTTGACTGGGAAGAACCACACCAAGTGTGGGACAAAGTGCAAGAGGAATTACAAGAATTACAAAATGAAGTTCAAGCAGGCAATCAAGATAAAATAGAAGCCGAGTTTGGCGATGTGTTATTTTCGATGATAAATTATGCCCGATTTTTAAACGTAAATCCCGAAGATGCGCTGGAACGCACCAATAAAAAATTCATCAAACGATTTCAATATCTTGAAAGCAAAGCAGGCGAACTCGGAAAACCATTGATGGACATGACTTTGGCTGAAATGGATATTTTTTGGGAAGAAGCGAAGCTGCTTCCATAAAAATAGGAATTGGAAAATCTTTGATTTTCAAATATTTCAATTTTGGGAAGAAGCGAAGCTGCTTCCATAAAAATAGGAATTGGAAAATCTTTGATTTTCAAATATTTCAGTTTTGGAAAGAAGCGAAGAAATTGTAGTGTTCAGCTGGCAGGAATCAGTGATCAGTTATAAATTAGTATATACTTTTTTTAACAGAATTAGCTCGTAAGTTACTACAACCCTAAACAAACGTTAAATCTTATATTTTTGAAAAAAATGTAAGTTTTTTTTTTTTTTTTTTTCAGAAATATAGTTCTAGTTTTACGTATCAGAATTTTATTAGTTCATAAATAACAAACCACCTCGTATTTATGAACACTTAATTTACTACTTAAAAGAAGTAAATTAATTTTTTTTACAAAAAATAGTTTTGGCTTTATTAGCTCATGGTTTACTGCGAATATCGTGGAACGCTACGCATATATTAATTCTTAAAAATGGTTCGATATGGAATAAAGTACACATAAAAAAAGAGAGCCATCTGCTAGGCAGACAACTCTCACAGTCAAAGAAACAATTTCTCACAAAAGTTTAATTTAACACATCAAAAATATGAAAAAACAACAATCTACTAACAATTTAAAAACATAAACACTATGAAAACCTTAAAATCAATTTGTATATCACTAGTTCTGTTTTCTACAGCTGCAAACGCTCAAATCACCAAAGGAAATTGGATGTTTGGGGGTACTGCAAGTTATAACAACACTACTTTTGAATCAACAAGTAGTAATGGTAATACCACTAATGGTAAAGGCAGTAATATAATAGTTTCACCAACGGTAGGATATTTTCTGGCAAATAATTTTGCAAGCGGATTATCTGGAAATTTTTCATTGTCAATGCCAGAAAATGGAAAAAATACTACTGGTTATGGAATTGGACCTTTTGCTCGATATTATTTATTAAAAACCGAGAAAACAGTCAATGTCTTGACTCAAGTAGCTTATTATTATGGTGCTGATAGCAATGATAATAAATCTAATGAATTAAATTTTAAAGCTGGTCCAGTTGTCTATTTTAATAGTAGTGTAGGTTTAGAGTTTACATTCAATTATGCAATTTCAAAATTCTCTAATCAAACATCAGATTCCACAATTAGAAATTTTAGTATTGGTTTTGGTTTTCAAATACATTTAGAAAATAATTAATTAAAAATCATTCGTATGAAAAACTTATTAAAAAAAATTATACTCTTAATTTTATTTGTGAATATTAGTCATTCACAAGTAACTACCACTGTTGATCAAGTTTTTGTTAACAATCAAACTACGGTTAATCTATGTAACACAATTAATCTAGCAAGCAATCAAAGTGTAAACTTAGTTTTCTATTATACATTAACAAAACCGTCTAGTCAAGCAGTTGGTGATGGAACTGTAAGGATACTATTAAAAAATACTTCTTCTTCATTCCCAACAGAAAAAGTTGCTATGAGCATACCAGCATCTTTTTGGTCTCCAACCCAGTATCAATCTACTATTAGTTGTAATATAGGAGCAAACGAAATTCAAGTATCTGGTAGTACAATTTTTGTGGAATATACTAGCGCAGGTAATGTAAAATATCAGAGTTGTGAAAATCCAATAATCAAAAATGCAATTCCTACTTTCACTTTATCGCAAAGCACAGTTAGTGTAGGCTGCAATGACTTAAATCCGAGAACATTTTCGGTAACTGCCGCAAACATTCCTGCAGGTGCAAATGTAGTTTATCAATGGTCTGCCCTAGGATGGTCTGGCACTTCAAACACAAGTTCAATTACGCTAGCACCTTCGTCCCCCGCTAGCGCGAGCATCTTGCTCGTGCAAACTATCTAATTTAAATCAATTTCTAGAACAGTTTGGTCATTATTACCGTAATTCCTAGCACTACTGTATTTCCAATCAATTGGTTCGGTTACAAAACCTGTTTCAACAGGATTATAATGCAAGTAATTTAATTTTTGTTCAAATACCTTTAATGACCATATTTCAATTGGGTTATTGTTTTTTTGCCAAAACTGTCTGTGCGTTACATTACTATTCTTTTTGCCTGCTCTTTCAAACATCCATAACATCCATTCCCCGCTAGCGCGAGCATCTTGCTCGTGCAAACTCTAATTTAAATCAATTTCTAGAACAGTTTGGTCATTATTACCGTAATTCCTAGCACTACTGTATTTCCAATCAATTGGTTCGGTTACAAAACCTGTTTCAACAGGATTATAATGCAAGTAATTTAATTTTTGTTCAAATACCTTTAATGACCATATTTCAATTGGGTTATTGTTTTTTTGCCAAAACTGTCTGTGCGTTACATTACTATTCTTTTTGCCTGCTCTTTCAAACATCCATAACATCCATTCTCTTCTACTTTCTTGTGGATTTTCTTCAATAGTTTTTAATAATTTTCGAGAGGTAAAACCTTTGAAATCACGCATTAAACCAGACGGATCACCAATTGAAGAACGAAAAATTAAATGAACATGACTTGGCATTATACAATACCCAAATAACTCCATTCCCTTTTCTTTTCTACAATAATCTAGTGACTCCGTAACTATTGAAAAATAAATATCTCGCGTGAATACGTCTATCCAATTTACTGTTGCAAAAGAGACAAAATAGGCTCCTTCTTTTTCTGCAAATTTATATTTTCTGCTCATTTTGCTTATTTACTTTAATTAGTAATAAAAATAATAAATAAAAAATATAAAATTCTTTTTTGGCACGAGCAAGATGCTCGCGCTAGCTTTGGGCATCAGAAAATCTGAAAATCTAATATCTATATTTCACTATATTTGAAATCGACTAACCCAATAAACCAAAAACAATGTCAGAAGAAAAACACCATCTCCAGCGTTCCTTAGGATTAATTGATGCCACCAGTATTGTGGCTGGTTCCATGATAGGTTCAGGAATTTTTGTGGTAACTACATTCATGGCACGCGATTTAGGTTCGGCAGCATGGATATTGGTCACTTGGTTAATTACGGGTTTATTGACCATGTCGGCTGCGTTGAGTTATGGCGAATTAGCGGGAATGATGCCCAATGCCGGCGGACAATATGTCTATATTCAACGTGCTTATGGCAGATTGGTTTCATTTCTATACGGTTGGACCGTTTTTACCGTCATTCAAACCGGAGTTATAGCAGCTGTAGCTGTTACATTTGCTAATTATGCGGCAGTGTTTTTTCCCATTTTAGAAAACAAAATTTTTACGGTTGGCAAAACCTATGCCTTTACAAACAGTCAAGTTTTAGCCATGTTTAGTATTGTTTTACTGACGTATATTAATACAAAAGGAGTAAAAAATGGAAAAGTGATACAATTGGTTTTTACCTCTGCCAAGTTGATTGCACTATTTGCCTTGATCATTTTTGGGCTATATATCGGTTTTCATACCGATACTTTTTCTACTAATTTCAACAACATGTGGGAAGCAAAAAAGACTGTTTTTGATGAAGCTACCCAAACGGTGACGGTAACCAAACTCACAGGAATAGCCATAGTTGGCGCTATTGGAGCTACTATTATTAACTCCTTGTTTTCGAGCGATGCTTGGAACAATGTTACATTTATTGCGGCAGAAATTAAAGACCCAAAGAAAAATATTCCGCGTAGTTTATTCCTCGGAACTCTGATAGTAACAATTATTTATATTTTGGCCAATATTGCATACCTAGCACTCTTACCCTTAAACGGAAATCCAAACGGAACTATTGTTGAAAGCGGAATTATGTTTGCCAATCAAAATCGAGTTGGCGCAGCAGCGGCTAATGTCATCATGGGTAATATTGGTGTTTTTGTGATGGCAGGTTTGATTATGGTTTCTACTTTTGGGTGTAATAGCGGTTTGATTTTATCTGGTGGACGATTGTTTTATGCCATGGCAAAAGATAGTTTGTTTTTTAAAAAAGCAGGCGAATTAAACCACCACGATGTGCCCGAGAAAGCGCTTTGGTTGCAATGTATTTGGGCTTGTTTGCTATGCATTTCGGGGAAATATGGCGATTTATTGACCTATGCTACTTTTGCGTCTTTGTTATTTTATATCTTAACTATCTACGGAATTTTTATTCTCAGAAAAAAAGAACCTGATGCCGAAAGACCTTATAAAGCTTTTGGTTACCCACTAATTCCTATATTATATCTTGTTGTTACAGCGGGAATATGTTTGACACTTTTAATTTATGATACTTTAAATACCGGATTAGGATTAGTTATTGTGGCTCTAGGTATTCCAGTGTATTATTGGTTTATGAATAAGAAAGAATAGAGAAGTGAGAAGCATTTTTTTACCACAGCAATAGGGTTGCAGCTTCTAGATAGAGTAAAAAAAGCGTTATTTAACCAAAAAGGGGGATATTTTCTTACTTCGGACAACTACGATTAGTCTTCGGACTCCTGTTTTATCTCATCTGACACTTACTTTTACTTATCTGATGCCTTCGAAAAGTTATCGGAAGCCTATTTAAGGTCATCTGACTGCTGCAACTGGTTATTTAACGCTTGCAAACGCACATCTGAACGCTTCTTTCTTACATCTGACGGCAAAACCATTTGTTCCATGCATAATATCAGATTTGTAGTTAATTATTTAGAGCGTATGACTTAGTTTTTTATACTCTATTTTTTATCCATTTAACAATAAAAAAAAGAGCCTCGTTGAGACTCTTTTCGTTATAGAATTTAGAAGAAGTTATTTTGTTGGCGCCATTTCTAAAAGTTCTATTTCAAAAATGATATTAGCGTTTGGCGGAATGACATTTCCTGCGCCTCTTTCTCCATAACCTAATTTCGAAGGGATGTAAACCAATGCTTTATCTCCAAAATTCATCATGCTTAATCCTTCAATAAAACCTGGAATTAAACCGTCTTTTTTCCCATATTGAAAAGGAAATGGTTGATAACCGTTTTGTTTTGCTCGGTTTTCGTCAAACTTGCCACACTCTTTGTTTACAGTTTCATAGCTACTATCAAAAAGACTTCCATCTTCAAGATAACCGGCATAATGAATATAAACTGTAGTTCCATCAGCAGGTTTTTTACCAGAACCTTTTTGGGTGATGATGTAGCGCAAACCAGTGGCAGTTTCTGTTGCTGTTGCTTTTGTTTCAGTTAAATATTTCGCTTTTGCCGCAATAACAGGACCATATTTTGCATTATATTCTGCTTTTTTAGCTGCTTCCGCTTCGGCTTGTTTTTTTCTATTTTCTTCAGCAATTGCGGCTTCTTTTGCGTCGTCTCCTGCTTTGTTTGCCATATAATCAGCAAATGTTTTTGCGGCATCAAATTTCTTTGCATCGGCACCTTTTCTTACGATGGTAATTTTTTTAATAACGTCGTCTTGTTTGATGGCGTTAACAACATCTTGTCCTGTAACCACGTTTCCGAAAACAGTGTGTTTTCCATCTAACCAAGGAGTTTCTTTATGTGTAATAAAAAATTGAGAGCCATTGGTTTTTGGACCTGAATTAGCCATCGATAAAATTCCTGGTCGATTGTGTTTCAAGTCTGCAACAATCTCGTCTTTAAATGCATAACCTGGTCCACCTGATCCATTGCCCTGTGGGTCGCCACCTTGTATCATAAAATCAGCAATAACTCTATGGAATTTTAAACCATCATAAAAGGGTTTTCCTTTTCGTTTTTCATCAGTTACTGCGGTGTTTGTTCCCTCTGCCAATGAAATGAAGTTAGCAACTGTTATCGGCGTTTTTTGATGCTCCAATTTCAAGACAATTTTTCCTTTATCTGTATCAATTTCTGCAAAAATTCCTGCGTCAACAGCTTTTGGCGTTGGCTTTTTTGCAGTGGTAGTAGGTGATGGTTTTGCAGCTGGTTTCTTCGTAGTTTGCGCTGTAGCACCAATCATTCCCATGCAAAGAATTAGAATTAGATTAACTTTAATTGTATTCATGATTTATTTATTTATTAAGGTTGTTATTATTTTACAATTGTTACTTCAAATATTAAATTAGCATTGGCTGGTATAACATTTCCTGCACCTTGTTCGCCGTAGCCCAAGTTAAAAGGGATAAAGAAAACTGCTTTTTCTCCCATTTTTAATTTATTTATTCCTTCTACAAATCCGGGTATTAGTTGATTTGAACCCATCACATAGGGCAAAGCAGTATAGCCATTCTGCATGGCTCTTTGCTCATCAAACTTACCAAATTGTTTGGCGATTTCAGCACTGCTTGTATCAAATAACGTTCCATCTTCGAGATAGCCAGCATATTCAATAGCAATAGTTTCGCCATCTTGTGGTTTTTTACCATTTGATTTTTGAAGGATATTGAATTTAAAACCAGAAGCTGTTTTAGTAGCTGATTTCATCAACTGATTAAAATAGGCCACTTTCTGGTCTTTCACTATTTTGTATTTTGCGTCATACTCCTTTTGTTGTTGCGCATCAATGGCAGCTTGCTTTTTTTGATTTTCAATTTCATTTTTAAAATAATCGCTAAAAACTTTTACCGCATCAAACTTTTTAACTTCTTCACCTTTTCTAATGATGGTGATTTTTTTCATCAAATCGCCTTGAGTGATGGTATTTACTATATCCATTCCTTCCACAACATGACCAAAAACAGTATGTTTACCGTCAAGCCAAGGTGTTGCAACATGAGTAATGAAAAACTGACTGCTATTGGTTTTTGGTCCTGAGTTGGCCATGGATAGAATGCCAGGTTTATCATGCTTTAAATCCGTAATTTCATCTACAAATTTATAGCCAGCATCACCTGAACCATTTCCTATTGGATCTCCTGTTTGTATCATAAAATCGGCAATAACTCGGTGAAATTGCAAATCGTCGTAAAATGGTTTTCCTTTTAAATCGTCTGTCACAAATTGATTTTTTCCTTCGGCTAAAGAAACAAAATTGGCTACTGTTATTGGCGTTTTCTTATAGTCTAATGCCACGATAATGTTTCCTCGAGAAGTTTCAATTTCAGCATATAATCCATCTTTTAAGTTTTTATGTTCATCTTTACAAGAGCTACTAATTATAGCCAAAGCAAGCATAAGGAAATACATTGATTTTTTCATTTTATTCTATTTAATTTTCTGTTTTTAAGATGTTTTCAGGTTTAAAATCGTGAAGTGTAACGGTACAAATTATAGGTTGATTGGAACTTATTCGTTTAGTGTCTCCACGATATCCATAAGCCATATGTGAGGGAAAAAGAAAGGTAATCTTTTCGTTTTTACGCATCAGTTTTATGCCGTCGCGCAAACCCATAATTATATTTTGTTTGTCCACTTTATAGGTTTGTGGTCTTAATTCTACTTCAGAATAAACTACGTTTCCTTTAAAATCTTTAATTTCATAGTCAAATTGAGCAATATCTCCTTTTCTTGGTCTAAGTGTATCATGCTCATTCCTAACTTCGTAAGTGTACCAATACCCTTTTTTGGAAGCAATATATTTTATATTTGGGTTGGTTTTCATAATGCTGTCTATTTGACTTTCTTCGCCAGCATTTAATTTTTTATTGCGCTCGATGGACTCTTTCATAAAAGTTCCCGATGAACGCGATATTGGCATTCTTGCTTGCTGTTTTTGGCAACTAATAACAGTTGCTAAAAGCAGCAAAACACATAAAGTCTTAACTATATTTTTCATCTTAAAGATTTGATTTTGATATTAATGTTTCAAATTTATTGATTGTTTCTTTCATACTCAAGTATGATTTTCCTCCGGCAGCATTTATGTGTCCACCACCATTAAAATGTTCGCGTGCAAATTGATTGACATCAAAATCACCTTGAGAACGAAACGATATTTTGATAATATTCTCTCCCGATGTTTCGGGATGGTGTTCGATAAAGATTGCGGTAAAATTTATTCCTTTTATCGTTAACCCATAATTTACAATTCCTTCTGTATCTCCTTTTTCATAGTGAAATTCATCCAATTCTTTTTGCGAAAGCGTTATGTAGGAAGTTTTATATTGTGGTAAAACTTTCATGTTTTGCAAGGCACGACCTAAAAGCTGTAATCGATTATAAGAATTATTATCAAAAAGCTGGTTGTGGATATTGCTGTTTTCGATGCCAATATCAATCAAATCGGCTACAATTCGGTGTGTTGTACTTGTGGTTGAAGGGAACCTAAACGAACCTGAATCGGTAGTAATTCCCGTGTAGATACAAGTGGCAATAGTTTTATCGATTAACGCTGTTTTATCTAAAAAGGAAATGAAGTTGTAAATCATTTCGCAGGTTGAACCAATTAGTGTATCTGAATAAGTGTAAGTAGCATAATTATCAGGTTTTTGATGATGATCAATCATAATCATTGGAACTGTTAGTTTATTTAGTACGTGTTCCATTTCGCCTGTTCGATGCAATGCATTAAAATCTAAGGTGAAAATAATTTCTGATTCTTGCAGTATTTTTGCACAATTAATTTTATCATTTTCATAAATCAAAACCTTGTCAGAACCAGGCAACCAAGCTAAAAAGTTTGGAAAATCGTTTGGTGCTATCACAACTGGTTGTTGATTTAATTTTATTAAAAAATGATACAACGCCAAGGTTGATCCCATGGCGTCACCATCTGGACTTCGGTGTGGAATGATGGCGATTTTTTTGGGTGATGTTAATAGATTTTGAATAGCTATTATTTCTTCTTTTTTCATAGGAAGCGAAAGTACTAAAAATAGGTCACAGATAGCACAGCTTAACACCAATTTTTGTTTTTATTTGGCAACGAATAGCCCTAACCAAACCGCAAAAAGACTTAGCAGTATACTGACTGCCATATAGGCAAAAGCAAGGATTGTATTGTTATTTTGTAACAGCGTTACATTTTCGATACCAAAGGCAGAAAAAGTGGTGAAGCCACCGCAAAATCCGGTTACTAAAAAGTATTTTAAATTGCTATTATCCAATGCGTTTTTTGTTAAAAAACCCATTAAAATCCCAATAAGAAAACAACCTATAACATTTACCATAAAAGTAGCTAACGGAAAGTGATTGGAATAAAATTTTGACACTAAAACAGTCGTCAAAAATCGGAGTACACTGCCAATTGCACCGCCAATAGCGATAAATAAAATGGTTTTTAGCATTTTTTAATTAGGGTCTAAGATTTCTTTTAATTCTAGGCGCCAATTTTGTAGACTTTTCATTTTTTCTTCCATCTTCCAACTTCCGACTTCCAACTAAATTTATTTTTGGCAAACTTGCTTCTTCTGTTTTACTCGAAGGTTCAATAAGTTTATTCAGTTGCTTTATTTCATCATCGGTTAAATCTCTATAACGACCTACATGTACATCGAGTGAAATATTTATTATTCGGGTACGTTTTAAAGCAGTAACTTCATAATCCAGGTATTCACACATTCTTCTAATTTGACGATTCAATCCTTGTGTCAAAATAATTTTAAATACAAATTTGCTGATTTGTTCCACTTTGCATTTTCGTGTTATCGTATCTAAAATAGGAATTCCATTACTCATTTTTTCGATAAATCTATCCGTAATTGGACGATTAACGGTAACAACATATTCTTTTTCGTGATTGTTTCTCGCACGCAAAATCTTGTTGACGATATCACCATCATTTGTCATGAAAATTAGTCCTTCACTGGCTTTATCCAATCGTCCTATTGGGAAAATACGTTTTGGATAATTGATATAATCTACAATATTATCTCTAACATTTTGGTTGGTAGTACATTCAATTCCAACAGGTTTATTGAAAGCTAAGTAAACTGGTTTTTCGGTTTTTTCACGAACTAATTTTCCATCTACACGCACTTCATCATCCATTGCTACTTTAGTGCCCATTTCTGGTACAACGCCATTAATGGTAATTCGTCCTTCTTCCAATAATTTATCGGCTTCGCGACGAGAACAAAATCCCGACTCTGAAAGAAATTTATTGATGCGTGTTTTGTTACTTTCCATAGTACAAATATAGTACAATTTCGATTTGCTACTTTTTGATAACTCGTTGATAAATTTACACCAAAAATGTAAAAAAAAGATGGTAGGTTTTCAGTTTTTGTTATTTTTACCAACATGAATATACAAGGAAAACTTATTATAATAGGTGGTGCTGTAGATAAAGGCAGTTTCACTGAAACTGATTTAGACAAAAGTGCTTCAAAAAATTTGAACTTCTTTGAGGAAGGTATTTTGAAACGCATTATTAAAGAATCAAAGAAAAAAGAATTATCAAGAATCGAGGTTATAACAACCGCTTCAAAAATTCCACGTGAAATTGGTCCTGAATATGTGAAAGCGTTTAATTATTTAGGAGCAAATAATGTGGATGTTATTCATATTGAGCGACGAGAACAAGCATCGGAAGATCAAATCTTGGATAGACTACTAGCAGCAGATGTTGTAATGTTTACTGGTGGCGATCAATTGCGATTGACCTCTATATTAGGAGGAACACCATTTGATGATATTTTAATTAAAAAATACCGTACTGAAGATTTTGTTTACGCTGGAACTTCTGCTGGTGCAGCCGCAGCTTCAAATAGCATGATTTATCAAGGTAGTAGTCATGAAGCTTTATTGAAAGGAGAAGTCAAAATTACCTCAGGTCTTGGACTGATTGACGATGTAATTATTGACACACATTTTGTACAACGAGGACGAATTGGACGATTATTTCAAGCTGTTGTTGGCAATCCAAAAGTATTGGGAATTGGTCTAGGTGAAGATACCGGATTATTGATTACTAATGGAAGACAGATGGAAGCGCTTGGTTCTGGATTAGTCATTTTAGTTGACGGTAGAGAAATAAAAGATACTAATTTAACGCAAGTAGAATTAGGACAGCCAGTTTCTATCAATCATTTAGTTACGCATGTAATGAGCAAAAATGACACTTTTGATTTAGACACATTTAAAATGACGATAAAAAGTTCTCAATACGTTTAATACTTGGTTAAACTCAACAAATAATTTTGGAAAACAGATTATAGAAATTATATCAATTTTAAATTTTCTCTAATCTGTTTTTTTTTACTTTACCTTATGTCAAAAATAATTATACACGGTGGATTTTTTTCTGAGTCATCAACTAATGTTGAAACTAAGGTAGCAAAACAACTAGCTTTACTTAGAATTGTGAAAGACTCTTTTGCTTATTTAGAAAAACATTCGGCAGTGGAAACAGTGGTTTATGCCACATCGCTTTTAGAAGACGATGCGCTGTTCAATGCAGGAATTGGTTCGCAAATTCAAAGCGATGGCAAAATAAGGATGAGTGCATCACTGATGGATGCCACTACCATGAAAATGAGTGGTGTGATTAATATTGAAGAAGTAAAAAACCCCATTCAAGTGGCCAAAGTGTTAATGACTGTTGACGATAGAATATTGAGTGGAGAAGGCGCAACTAATTTTGCAAGGAAAAATGGTTTTGAGCCATTTTCAACTGAAATTCCACAACGAAGAGCAGAATATGAGGCTAAAATAAAATCATTTGGTATGGGAACTGTAGGTTGTGTAGCTTTAGATAATAAAGGGAGAATTGCTGTCGCTACTTCAACTGGTGGTAAAGGTTTTGAAATCGTTGGACGCGTTTCCGACTCGGCGACTGTCGCCGGAAATTATTGCAACGAATTTTGTGGTGTTAGTTTAACAGGAGTTGGCGAAGACATTGTGAGCGGTGCGGTTGCCGCTAAAATAGTTACACGTGTTACCGATGGTTTTACGTTGGAACAAGCATTTGAAAAAACATTTGCAGAACTAAAACCTTTTGACGGATTTGCTGGAGCAATTGCCATTGATAATAAAGGAAATATGTATCACCAAGATTCTCATCCGAGCATGGTTTTTGCTAGTTTTGATGGAGAAAATGAAGTGGTATTTTTATAACTTGTACCTTCATAAAAAATTAAATCCCAGTTTTTAGCTGGGATTTAGTGTTTTAAAAAGGGCTTAAATTTTTCATTTTATGGCCAGCGCATTATCAATTAAAAATAGGATATAATTTCGATGTGCCTTCGTTGCTTCATCTGCAGATACCGCTGTTGTTAATAGTACTTTTATTTTCTTTAATGTTTGACGAGCAGCAGCTCTTGAAATATCGTCGTATCTATTTTTTGGGTCATTAACATTTGCAATGTCTATAACTCCTTTTACAAAATTAGTTTGTAGGTATTGACGTTGCATATTTACTTTTGTGGTTAAATCAGCTTTAAAAATTCCATTCACTAAATCACTCATCATTTCGGTTACTGAATAGGAATTGCCATATAAATTTGTATTTGATAATCGTAACAGCGTTCTTGGATGTATTACGTGTGAAAGAGCTGCCATTTGCATTGATAAATAAATATCATTTAGTTTTGGATCTTCTGTAGTTCCGCCAAAATTAAATCCGCGTCTTTGTAATTGTAAATACGGGTATAAAGCAACGTCTGCATTGAAAGCATTTGGTGCGAAAGCATATTTATTTAAAACTTCAATGGCTCTTTTTTGTTGTTCTTTTGATACAGGCGTAAATGGTTTTTGGGTTGTGTTTTGTCCAACATAACTTCTATCTACAAAAACGCCGCCCACATATCTGCTAACGACAGCATACATATTTCTTCTTTGGCCATTCAAAATTCCAAATCTATTTCTTAATTCAGCATAATTTTCGCCATTTTTACTGTACTTATCTTTAAGTTTTAGCATGACGTTGTTAACGATTTTAAATCTTTCCTCAGCATTACCGATAGCATCACTGCTTAAATCATTTATCATGACTCTAGGGTCAATTCCTGAACCTGGAGAGCGCATATCGTCGGCATCATTACCAAAAGCTAAACTTGGTTCCGAACTGCGACTAAGAATTTTATTCAATTCGACTTCTTCTGATTTTTCGTCAAATTCTTTGTAGCCATATTCGATAGCCCATAAATCATAAGGTCCAGGTTTTGTCGTATAATAATTACCTTGCTTTGTTCTGTCTAAAGAAAGGTTTATAGCAGGATAATCCATTACTGAACCTATTAGACCAATTTTTTCAGTAATTTCAGTATTGTGAAGTTCCGATGGCGCAAGCATTTGACTTGATTTCATATTGTGATTTAGTCCTAAAGTATGACCCATTTCATGGAGCATTAAATAGTATAAAAACTCTTTATGTACTTTGAGAATTGTTTTTGGGTCTTCATTACCAGTTTCTACTAAAGTTGTGCCTGCTAAAAATTGATTTTTCAATTCGTTGGCCATGGTACATGCTTTTCCATCTTTGTGAAAATGAGTTGCTAAATTGTCCTGATTTTGAACAGCTGCTGCAGAGAATAACTCATTATAAATAGGAGAGAAGCTTCCTGATTCCCATTCAACTGTTATATCTGCACCCAATATTTGACCAGTTCTTGGGTTTGCAAAACTAGGACCAATTGCACCGTAACTAGCGCTGGAAGACGATACCCAACGAATTACGTTATAACGAACGTCGGCTGCGTCCCAATCCACTACATCGGGCTGAATTTTCATAACAATAGCATTTTTAAAACCCGCTTTTTCAAATGCTTGGTTCCAACGATTTCCTGCTTCCATTATAGTTTGTCTGTATTCAAGAGGTGTGGTATTTTCAATCCACCAAACGATAGGTTCAACTGGTTCACTAATGGCCAACGATGGATCTTTTTTAGTCAAATACCATCGGTTAATGATGTCTTTATAAGGTGCTGCTTTTAAACTCGTTTTATCATCAATAGTTTGTCCAAAATAGCCAACGCGAGGATCATCTCTTCTTGATTTAAAATTATTAATTGGCATTTCTAAAAAAGTATGTTGCATTCGAACGCGAACATATCTGGCATCTGTTATAGAAGCATCACCACCATTTAACGGATTAGGATTGTCATAAGCAAGGTCTACAATTACATCTGTGTTATTAGGAAAAGAACGAACGTTGTGATATTTTGATTTAGCAGCATTAAAATTCCCTAGGTTAAACATTGCGCCAGGTTGCATTCCTGGCGGTGTTGTGGGCTTTACAGGATCTAGTTTTTCGCTCAGAAACAGACCATCAGCTGCAATTAAATAGCTTGTACTATCTTGCGCAATTACTTTTTCTGCTAGGAAAATAGCTTCAGCAATATCGGTATTTGCGGTTTTGCTAACAGGATTATTTTTATCGTAATAAAAATTTGTATTGACTAAGCCAAATTCAATTTTATCATTTGCTTTTTTAATCGTGATCACATTAGTATTGCGATGCATACTTTGATTTAAAAATAGCTCTGTCGGACCATTAATAGAAAAGCTTTGGTAGATAAATTCTTTTTCCAATTGGTTTTTTTTAATTAGAAGTTGCATGCTTCCCGTTACTGTATCTTGGTATATCGTAAACAAACCTTCAATTTTTTTACTACCTTTTACTTTATCTTTGATCGTAACTTTGGCTGCTTTCTTATCTTTAATTGAGTCTTTTTTAGCAACTTCAGCACTTTCTTTTTTATTTTTCTTTTTCTTTTCAGATTTTTCTTGCGCAAAGTTTGTGCTAAAGGTTAGTAGACATACTAATGATAAAATAGTTGTGAGTTTGAGTTTTGTCGTCATTTATAATGTTTTAATTTGGTTTTTAAAGGTTGTCTAAAATAATTATAATTGGTATCATTTAATTTATGTTGTGATTTTTTTAACGAATTTAGTAAAAACTAAAAAGCCTCAACTTTCGTTGAGACCTTTTATAAGTTTATTGAAACCTACTTTTTAGTAGTTAAAAATTTCTTCTAAAGTTACCTCTTGGATGTCGCCGAGTTTTTTTAACGCTTCAAAGTCAAGACTTTCTTTTTTTCCAATAATGGCGGTGTTGTATTTTTTAGTTTTTACTTCTTTATTGAAAAAATCATTTGTTGCATCTAGCGTTAGATTTTGAATGTTTTTGTACGTATCCTTTCGAACATCGTAATCAAAGCCAAGTTTTTTTAAGTTCATTTGATTGAAGAAAATATTTGTTTTGATTATTCTACTTGATGCAATTTGTTTCAAACTTGACTCTTTTGCATTATTAAATTGTTTTTCAATCTTTGGCATATCAGATAATAAAACTGAAATAGCATCTACTGCTTCTGGTAGTTTGTTTGCTTGTGTTCCAATTGTGACTTGCATATAATCGTTTAAGTTTTTATCATTGGCCATTCTATAACTTGCTCCAGCAGAATAGGCCAATGACTTTGACTCACGAATCTCCTGAAACACAATGGATGATAATCCTGATCCGAAATAAGAGTTAAAAACATTTACTGTTCCTGCTAAATCCATATTGAATTTAGCTCCTTTGGCAACTCTTGTCATTTCAGTTTGTACCATGTCATAATTTGCAAAATAGACCACATTATTTGTTTCTGCTTCAACATATACTTTTGGCGTTGGTATTGCTTTATTTGCATTTAGGTTGTGATTTTTTTCTAGTGCTTTTAAAATGGGACTTAAATCGCTTCCATAAAAGAAAATTTCATGTTCGTAACTGTTCAATCCTTTGATAATATCGGTCATTTCAGTAGCTTTCATTTCTTTCATTTCTTTTTCTGAAATAATATCTCTAAAGCGAGATTCTTTGCCATATCTGGCATAGTTTACTAATGCGTTGAGAATACTTTCTTTACGTTTTTTAGCATTTTGTCTATTATTTAAAATTGAAGTTACTTGTTTATTGTAAGCTTCTTGGTCTGGTTTTACATTTGCCATTAAGATTTCTAACAATGCAATACCTTTTGGTAAGTTGCTTTCTAAGCCTGTAAGTGTTATATAGCTGATGTCATTTCCAGCCGTCACAGAGTAGGACACTCCCAATTTATAAAACTCTTTCTTTACTTCTTCTGCACTTAATTTATCTGTTCCAAAATAGTCTAACATTCCCATTGCTAAAGACAATTTCTTATTGTGGTCTGTACCCATTTTGAAAATATAATACAGATTTGAAATGGAATTGGTCGTGTTTTTAACAAAGCTAATATTGGTGTTTTTAACTTTTTTGGTTTGAATTTCTTTTTTAAAATCAACAAAAACTGGTGTCAATTCGCTTGAGGTTAATGTAGCAAAGTCTTTATAAAATTCAGATTGTGCCTCTCTATTTAATTGAATAGGAGTGATTTTTGGGTTAGAAACGCGAACTAATTTGTCGTTGATACCTTTTCTCTTGTATACAATTACATAATTGTCTTTGAAGAAATCATTTGCAAATTTTACAATGTCATCTTTGGTGATTTTTGAAAATTCATTAATTTCTGATAATGTCTGTTCCCAACTTCTACCTTGTGTAAAACTTAAGTGCATGGCACTTGCTAAGCCATTAGTAGTTTCGAAAGTTTTCATTATATCAAGTTTTCTATTGTTGATAGTAGCTTGAATTAATGACTCGTCAAAATCTCCTTTTTTCAATTTTTCAATTTGCGAAAGCAATAAATCTCTTCCTTGTTCTAAAGTTTGACCTTCTTTAGTTGTTAACGTCAATCCAAAATATCCGTATTTATCAAAGGTAGTGGAAAAGCCCGAAGCATTTAGTGCTAATTGATTTTGCTCAATATTGATATCAATTAAACCAACACCGCCAGCATTGCTTAGAATTTCAGATGTCATGTCAGCTAGAATTGCCTCTTTTGTTCCAGTTCCCGAAGTTCTCCAAGCGATGTTTAATCTTTCTGCTGTAGGGCTTTTTACTTCGCGAGAGACAATATTAGTCATTGGTTTTTCTACCTTGTCATTTTTTACTGGAAGTTCTTTATATTGAAAAGCGCCAAAATATTGATCAACCATTTTAATGGTTTTATCAAAATCCAAGTCGCCAACTAGAACTACAGCCATATTATTGGGCACATAATAAGTATCAAAATAATTGTGAATGGCAACCATTGATGGATTTTTCAAGTGCTCTGATTTTCCTATGGTTGTTTGTGTTCCATAAGGCGTATCAGGAAATAAAGCAGCCATTAATTCAAAATTAACTAAACGGCCATCATTGTCTTGCGAACGATTAAACTCTTCATAAACTGCTTCCAATTCTGTGTGGAATAGGCGCAAAACTAATTCTGAGAAACGCTCCTTTTCAACCATCATCCATTTTTCCAATTCATTATTTGGAATGTTATTTTGGTACACTGTAGCATAAAGATTTGTAAACGCATTGGTTCCTCTAGCGCCTAGAGACGATATAAGTTTATCATATTCGTTGGCAACAGAGTATTTCGATGCTTCTTGTGAAACTTCATCAATTTGCTTGTAAATGGCTATCTTTTTGTCAGGATCGGTTTCTGCTTTATGTTTTTCATACAAATCAGAAATTTGAGCGATAAGTTTTTTTTCAGTTTCCCAATTTTGAGTTCCTATTTTACTTGTTCCTTTAAAAACCATATGCTCAAGATAATGTGCAAGTCCAGTATTGTCTGCAGGATCGTTATTAGAACCTGTTCTCACTGGAATGTAAGTTTGAATTCGTGGCTCATCTGTATTTTGAGCTAAATATACTTTTAAACCATTTTTTAAAGTATAAATTCTTGTGCCTGTTTTATCATTCTTGACAATTTCATAGCTGTAACCCTGTGTATCTTGTTTTTTTTCCGTTAGATTTGTTTGAGCTTGAGACATAAATGCAACTAGAAAGAAAGTTAGTTGGACAATTTTTTTCATATATTAAATTTTCGTTAAAAATAGTTAAACACTACAGGTTATGTTATAAAAGATATGTTAAAAAAAAATCGTCTCTTATTTTGAGACGATTTTATGTTTAGTAAGTAAGTTAAATCAAGGTTGTACAAACGTTTTTATTTCACTTTTTTCACAACAGCTTTAAAAGCTTCTGGGTGATTCATTGCTAAATCAGCTAATACTTTACGATTTAATTCGATACCGTTTTTCTTAACTAATCCCATAAATTGCGAATAAGACATTCCTTCTAAACGAGCTCCAGCGTTGATACGTTGAATCCATAAAGAACGGAAATTTCTCTTATTTTGCTTTCTATCGCGATAAGCATAAACCATCGCTTTTTCTACTGCGTTTTTTGCAACTGTCCAAACGTTTTTACGTCTACCAAAGAAACCTTTGGCTTGCTTCATTATCTTTTTTCTTCTTGCTCTTTTAGCAACTGAATTTACTGATCTTGGCATAATTTTTCTGTTTTTTTTGTAGTTGGCGTCCCGAATTTAATCAAGGGAACTTTAATGGCCACACTCCAAGGTTATTAAAATTGTTTTAACCTAAAGGTAAAAGTTTACGGTTTTCAGTCTCAGTTTACAGTATAAAAACTGCCAACTGCTCCTGTTCACTGACTACTAGATTATCCTTAATTGTTGTTTGATGCTTTTCTCATCTGTTGGGTGAACCAAAGCAGAATGAGTTAAAGCTAATTTACGCTTTTTCGATTTTTTAGTCAATATGTGACTTTTAAAAGCGTGTTTTCTCTTGATTTTTCCAGAGCCAGTTACTTTGAATCGCTTCTTAGCACTGGATTTTGTTTTCATTTTAGGCATTTTTTCCTAGTTTATTTAATTCAACTTACTTACTTTTTTTCTTTGGAGCAATGAACATAATCATCCTCTTTCCTTCTAATACTGGTAACGCTTCAACTTTTCCATATTCTTCAAGATCTTGTGCAAGTCTTAACAATAAGATTTGACCTTGTTCCTTGTAAATAATAGATCTTCCCTTAAAAAAAACAAATGCTTTTAATTTAGCTCCTTCTTTGAGGAATTTTTCGGCGTTTTTTCTTTTAAATTCATAATCGTGCTCATCAGTTTGAGGACCAAAACGAATTTCCTTTATAATTATTTGGGTTGATTTAGCTTTTAACTCTTTATCACGTTTTTTTTGTTGGTAAATAAATTTACCATAATCCATCAATTTACAAACCGGAGGAACCGCATTAGGAGAAATTTCAACTAAATCTACCTCAAATTGTTCGGCTAACCGAATAGCTTCACTAAACTTGAAGACACCTGGTTCAATATTTTCGCCTACTAAACGAACTTCATCTACGCCTCGAATTAAATTATTTATTCGGTGGGCTGCTGTTTTCTCTACTCGAGGTTGATAACCTCTGTTGCTTCTTATTGCTATGACTTTATTATTTTAGTTAAACTTCAAATGTTTTTAATGTTTTGGCAATTTCTTCATTTACAATTTTGGCAAATTCCTCAATTGTAACGGTTACATTACCTTTTCCTTCTTGACCACGACTGCGAACAGAAATGGTTCCATTTTTCTCTTCTTCCTCACCAACTATAAGCATGTATGGCATTTTTTGTATTTCAGCCTCTCTGATTTTTTTGCCAATAGTCTCGTTGCGATTATCAATTAGGGCGCGAATTTCGTGATTTTCTAGCAATTCTAAAACTTTTTTAGCATAATTTTCATATTTCTCACTCAAAGACAATATAATAGCCTGTTCTGGCATCAACCAAAGCGGGAAGTTTCCTGCGGTATGTTCTAGTAAAATGGCTATAAAACGCTCCATCGAACCAAAAGGTGCTCTGTGAATCATAACTGGTCGGTGTAATTTGTCATCTGCACCTTTATAGGTTAATTCAAAACGTTCCGGTAAGTTATAATCAACCTGAATAGTTCCCAGTTGCCAACTTCTTCCTAGAGCATCTTTTACCATGAAATCCAATTTTGGACCGTAGAAAGCAGCTTCACCATATTCAATTACAGTATTTAAACCTTTATCTGCAGCAGCATTAATAATTGCATTTTCAGCTTTTTCCCAATTCTCATCGCTTCCTATATATTTATCTCTATTTTCTTTATCGCGTAATGATATTTGAGCGGTAAAGTTTTCAAAACCCAACGAACCAAATACATATAATACAAGGTCAATTACTTTTTTAAACTCATTATCCAATTGATCTGGTGTACAGAAAATATGGGCATCATCTTGAGTAAATCCTCTAACACGTGTCAATCCGTGTAATTCTCCACTTTGCTCATATCTATATACGGTTCCAAATTCCGCATAACGCTTTGGTAAATCTTTGTAAGACCAAGGTTTAGTGTTGTAAATTTCACAGTGATGAGGACAATTCATAGGTTTCAATAGAAACTCCTCACCTTCAGCCGGCGTAGTTATTGGTTGAAAACTGTCAGCGCCATATTTTGCATAATGTCCAGAAGTTACATAAAGCTCTTTTTGACCGATGTGTGGAGTAACAACTTGTTCATATCCAGCTTTTTTTTGTGCTTTTTTTAAAAATTGCTCTAATCGATCTCTCAAAGCAGCACCTTTTGGTAACCATAAAGGTAAGCCCTGACCAACCTTTTGCGAAAAAGCAAACAAATCAAGTTCTTTTCCTAGTTTTCTATGGTCTCGACGTTTTGCTTCTTCTAATAGTTCTAGGTAGTCAGTCAAATCTTTTAGCTTAGGAAATGAAATTCCGTAAACACGAGTTAACTGTTTGTTCTTCTCATCACCACGCCAATAAGCTCCGGCAACGCTCATGATTTTCATAGCTTTAATAATCCCAGTATTCGGAATATGTCCACCACGACACAAATCAAAGAAATTAGCATGATCACAAAAGGTAATTGTCCCGTCTTCTAGGTTTGAAATCAACTCAGTCTTGTATTCGTTACCTTTATATAATTCCAAAGCTTCAGCTTTTGAAACCGCTCGCATTTTGAATTCATGCTTTTCTCTAGAAATTTCTAAAACTCTATCTTCGATAGCTTTAAAATCGGCGTCATTTATTTTGTTGTCGCCAAAATCAACGTCATAATAAAACCCATTATCAATTGCAGGTCCAAGCGTCAATTTAATACCATGGTATTTTTCCTCCAAAACCTGAGCCATAACGTGAGAAGTAGAGTGCCAAAAAGCTTTTTTACCTTCTTTATCATTCCAAGTATATAATATAAGGGAACCGTCGGTTGTCAATTCCGTCGAAGTTTCTATAGTTGCACCATTAAAAGCTGCCGAAATAACATTTCGCGCTAATCCTTCACTGATGCTTTTTGCAACATCTATCGGAGTCGAACCATGTACGAACTCCCTAACCGAACCATCAGGTAAAGTAATCTTTATCATTCGCTAAATTTTAAAAGAGGCAAATATAGTAGATTTAAAAAATACTTTCTATCTAAACTATACATATTATGAAAAAAGTAGATAATAATTTAAATTAAAGTTTTTTACTTAATAGATATGTGCTATTTATATTTTGTAAGTTTTTTTAATAGTCTATAAAATCAAAAATTAATTATAATAAAATCTTTAATGTTCTAAGCAAAGCGAAAGGTTTTCAGTTGTTTACAAAATAAAGTTAAAAAGGCTTTAAAATTATTTGGAATTAGATATGAATATTATATATATTTGCACCCCGCTAAGGGTCAGAAGTTCTTGATAAGTTTATAAAGTAATATTTTCAAAATAATTTTTAAAAAATAATTTTAAAAAAGCTTGTTAGGAAAAAAATAATGATTACTTTTGCACCCGCTTTGGGAATGAAAGTGGTATAAAAACAAGAAAATACGTTCATAGACATA